>JAKQOD010000948.1 GCA_029565465.1 Deltaproteobacteria bacterium | reverse complement strand
CTTCGCGATGGCATGGTCCAACAGCGTAGCTTTGCCGACGCCAGGCGAGCCCACCACGATCATCCGTGTCGGCGCTGCTAGCGCCGCCACGATGCGGGTCATTTCGAGTTCGCGACCGACCAGCCGCCCCACCATCGGTCGACCCACCGCACGCGTGCTCGGTGACGAGTTGATGACAGCTGCCGGATCGAGCCAAGCCGAAACTTCGGCTGCGGTTAGGCGCTGTGCTGGATCAAACTCCAACAGCTGGGCGATCACAGCATCAAGCAGCGGCGGCACGGCGGGATTCACTGCCCCGGCGCGTGGCGCACAGCCAGCGTTTGCTTGGGCATGTTGAATATCTTCAAGCGTGCCATCGAATGGCACGTCGCCGGTGCAGAGCTCAAACGCCAAGACTCCGAGGGCGTACATGTCCAACCCAGTGCCAACCTGCAATGTTTGCAAGTGCTCGGGTGCAAGATACTGAACGGTGCCAACCAATTCGTCGACGGGCATGTCGCCCGTGGGCCGCAGCGCCACACCAAAATCGAGCAACTTGACACCTTCATCTTGGGTGACGAGCACGTTGGCGGGCTTCACATCGCGATGGACGATGCGATGCTCATGCAAAAACTGCAACGCAGCCGCAAGTTGCAGCAAGACTTGCTCAACGCGCGCAAAGTCGACCTGCCCGGTCCCGGCATTGCGGCACCATTGCATCGCCGAAGGCCCGTCAATGTATTCCATCGTAAAGAAACAGTTGCCACCGTTGACCACCAAATCATAAAAGCGAGCCAAGTGGCGATGGCGTAGCGCTGCTACCACGCGAAACTCATGCTTGAGCCACAGCGCGCTATGCGCATCGCTTTCAGTATAGACCTTCAGCGCCAACGGCACATTCAACTCAGCGTCGTGCGCTAAATGCACGATGCCCATCCCGCCGCGCCCAAGCTCACGCAGCAAGCGATAACGCCCAGCGAACATGTTCGAACCTGAATTCACCATAGACCCTCTAACACCGGCGCAAGCCCTTGCTGCGCGCTGCACTACGCTAGCATGCACGTCATGCCCCGGCTATTTCGCAGCCCGCGAAACCACACGCGAAAGTCCCAGCAACACGACGATTGAGATCGCCGACCAAATCCAAACAAAATAATTTCGGCGACGTGCTCGTCGGCCCGTGACATTGGCCGGTTCGCGCGTAGGCGCGGCACGCACATCGGCGCCACCAATATGATTTGCCACCCCTACACTCGACCAAGCATTCACATTTGAGAGTGCGGCACGACTTAGGAGGCTGGCGTAGTCGGGGCGCGGCACAGGCTCAGTCGCGGCCCACATCTCAAGCATCGTGCCTTTGCGCAAGACCATCGCTTGCGCAGGCGCTTTGTAAGGCGCGCGGATCGCGTCGTGGGTTAGCTCGCGCACGTCGACGCTGTTTGCTTGTGATGCCCGAATCACAATGCAACCCGTGCCGCACGCATCGGTGCGTCGCCAGTTTTGCGCAGCGAATCGTTGTGCGATCGGCGCCAACATCGGCGCCAACGCAACCACGTCAGGCCAGCCCAACGCTTCGGAAATCACCAATGGTGGTAGGTTCTGCCAATCCGCCACCAATGAAGCGATGCCGTCGTAGCGCTCGATGCGCCGAGGGATGAGCAACGCGCTAGCGGGGTCGATCCACGCCCACAACTCCGCCTCGGATTGACCGCAGGTCGCATTCGGTGGCTCTAACGTGCGCACGATGATAGCTAGTTCAACCGCGGCGCGACTAGTGGGCCCAAGCGTGAGCGGCACGTGCATGGTATTGCTGCCTGCGCGCAGCTCAAACGTTTCAACCACGATGCCATTGAGTTCTACATCGAGTGCGATCGAGCGCCCGGCCGCGATGACCGGCGGCGTGCGCACATCCAAACGCAGCTCCGCCCCGGCTTGCACGGTGGTATCAAGCGGCCGCTGCCACCGCAATAACAGCCGATGCTCACCAGGCCCGGCCGCGCGAAAGCCACCCGGGGCCACGTCGCCAACACGTATCGCGGTTGTGTCAGCCACCGCCGCGGAGCTTGCCATCGGTGGCAGATCGCCAAATTCACATGGCCACGCGGCACACGCATCGGCCAGTTCGGGGAAAGCTAGCACTTGCGCAGCCGCGCCAAGTTTACCCGGGCTGGCAGCGGTGATAATGACGCGCTCATCTTGTACTTGAAGCGCAACCCGATCGGCTGCAAGCGTGGGGTCAATGACCACGTGGACGTCGCTGCCGGTGTTTGCAGCACTCACTGGCACACGTTCGACCACAAACCCGTGCTTGCGCAGCGCACCGTCGAGTTGCCAGTACGCCATTTTGGTATCGAGATCCGCGTTGTCGTCGCCAATCGCGACCGTCACTGGGCCGCGGCGCGTGAACCAACGATCAAGTGCATCGCGATAGCTTAGCCGCTCGCTGCCTGACTGCAGCGTCCACGTACTGGTTGGTTCGATGACAAGCCACGCTTGCTGCAGAAAATCCGGGCTACAAGTATCCATTCCTTCGATCCGCAGACGTGTATCGATGGCCACGTTGTGAAACCCAGCCGACGGTGCACCTAAATCCAATTCAAGATTGGCTCCGGTTTGTTGCAAGCTCTGCGTCACCACCGGCACCCCGTCAAGCAACACTGAAATTGTGGAGTGTTCGCGATCGAGCATAGCTGAGGGCGCGATTGCGAGATGCAGGTGCGCCGCGGCGCCTGAGAACTTGCCCACAAAGTGATAGCCCGCTTCACCACCACGCAGCGTTTCGGGTTGCTGACTCACGCGATTGGTCACCAACCACGGGAATATCGCTGCTACTAGAAAAGTACTCAGCATGGCGTTGTCCGAAGGGTAAGCAAAAACGAAGCCAGCGAAGTGCGCACGATGTTTGCACTAGCCTTGTTCCGTGTCGGGACATCAAGTGCACCAGGCACAGCACGCTCAGTTGCGCGCTGTCGCTAAGACCCTCCGGTGGACGCGCCGGATGACCATGATCATGGTCGGCTTCGATATCGCGCTGCTGATTATCTATCTATGGAAGCTGTAACACCGCCAAGCACGCTGAGTGCATCGATCGTCGAACTGATCCAAAACAAGGTCATCGTACCGAACGATCCTTGCATTATCGCTGCACTATTGCGGATGCCTGGCAGTTCCACCGACATCGCCGAACTCAAACGGATCGTGCCGGCGCTCGTCGCGGCCGGCCTAGTGCGCATCGTGACCATTGGCACGGAAGGTCACTTGGCGATCGCTGTACCAGGCGTTGCAAATGGACACACTTCTGTTCCAGCTGTGCACGAACGAAACGAAACAGATTCAAAACTTGAGATCGCGCTCGATGCAGAAGCCGAGCGCTTGGTGCTGTACCGGGTAGCGTTGGTATTTCTGGTTGTGGCTGGGCTGTTGCTCCTGCGCCAAATTGGCCTGGCCATGTTGTAGCGACATGTAACCGCGAATGATTGGAACAGCCCTTGCTGTAGTCCGACCCATGAAAATGAGCGGTGCCTACATGCTTGAAACCGTGCGCCACTTTGAATCGCGCGGGTTCATGCTCACGACCGATGCGGATGCGCGCCGCACCAAAGACGGCACGTTGCTATTCGAGCGCCAACGCTACACGCTCAAGCGGCCATTCGAAGCAATCACGCTCGAAACGCTCACCTACCCCGACGGTCGCGAAACGTTCTATCTTGAGTTCGGCTGGCACGCCGCGTCGTTTTACTCGTTTCAGCTCGATTCGTGGAAGCACCGGGCCGACCGAGTTGAATTTAAGTTCCAACCTTCCAATGAAACCGGCGAAGGCTTGGCGCTCACCGTGTGGTTGCGGCAACAAGCCAGCGATGCGTAGCGCTATGCAATCTTGCCGGTCTTAACGGTCTTATCCCACGTCATTGAAGCGCCCTTCCATTCTTTGTAATACGACCCAACGGTCACCGAACACAGAAACGCACCATAGCCCGCCACGTAAAGCATCGGCGCAGCCAAACGGCTAAAGCGTTTTGATTGTTCCAACAACAGCGCACTGTACGCTGCGACCATGCCCAACGACGGCCACAAATAAAGGAACACCACGCCCACACTGCGCGGCCACCCCGGCGGAATCCAGCAGGTCATCAACGCGCCCAATGGTGGCCACAGGCTGCCGATGATGACGCCCAATGAGACAACGCCCGGGAACATGATGCCTTGCCACCATGATTTGGCGAAGCTCCAAGGGTCGACCACTGCCGAGGCTGCGGTGACGATTAAGTACGCCGCAGCAGAACCGATCCAGAGAAAGTGGAATGCCTTCCACGCCCATGCTTCGTCGATGCCGTAGAGCGTGAGCAACCCAATCGTTGCCGTTACTTGAAATACCGGCATCAAGAAGACCGAGAACCAAATGGAGGCCATCGAAAATGAGCCCAACCCGCCTTTGCTTGGCCGAAACCACAGCCGCGCAAAGTCTTTGGTAACCTGCACGTTGCCACGCGCCCAGCGCAACCGCTGCTTCCACAGCATCAACAACGAATCGGGCTCTTCGGCTAACACGATCGCATTCGGCTCAAACAGTGCCTTGCGGCCGCTGAGCTGGGTGCGAAACGTAGTGTAAGTATCTTCGGCCAGCGTCTGGCAAAATATTTCGCCACCAATCGCCATTAGATTCTCGCGCGAATGTAATTGCGCCCCACCTGACAAACACGCCAGAAACCCCATCGCGTTTTGGGCGCGACGCGATGCGCCCGTCGCGGTGATGTACTCAAACGTGATGAAGCGTTGCACCAGATTTGGTTCAGCGCTGCCTTCCTTAATGTAGGCAGTTACCGCACCGATCGTCGGATCGTGAAAGTGCCGCGCCATTTTCCGTAGCGAACTTGGCGTGTAAATCACATCAGCGTCCATTATTAGAACAGCCTGTGTCCATTCGGAACGCCACAGTGTTTCAAGTCCGTAATTGAGAGTGTGCGCTTTGCCTTCGCCGCCGGCCACGCGTCGAATATGGAACACGTTGCCGCGGTACTCTTTGGACTTCTCGATGGCGATGAGCGGCGTTTCGTCACTTGAACCGTCGTCGATGACATAGATCCGTAAACAATCGCGCGGATAGTCCAACAACATCAAGCGGTCAATCGTCAGCCCGATAACCGCCGCTTCGTTCCATGCCGGAATAATGATGCTAACTCGCGGCGTTGCGGCTTGGCATTGTTCCAAATGGGTCGCCAGGCCCGATGGAATGATCCATAAGTATTGATAGACCCCGGCCGCCACCGGCACAACCGCAAGCAAGACAAACGCCGTCGAAAGCAACGCGAGCGCAACCAGCATGGGATCAACTACTGCAACTTGTGGTCCCAACATTGGCCGAGCAATTGCAATTAGCCAAGCCATGACCGTTCAACCTCCTCGCCTCCGTCGGATCTTGCTAGTCGAAGATGACCCTGTTCATTCCCGCGTGGTGGCGAAGTGGCTATCCGCTGCGGGATATGCCGTCACTGCAGTCGAATCCTTTGCACTCGCTGCCGCAGCACTTAAATCGCGGTGGGACGCCATCGTTTGCGACTGCGATTTACCCGACGGCAACGGCCTCGAGATTGCGCGCATTGCCAAGCTCGCGTATCCACGCTTGCCATTCATCCTTGTGACCGCGGGGCGTCAGGCCGAACGCGTGGTGCAAGCGGTGCGCTACGGCATCGACGACATGATGCTCAAGATGGCCCCATTGCGCCGCGAGCATCTCTTGGCGCGCCTTGCGGAACTAATCGACGCAACCGATGAACCATATGAAACCGTCTTGGCAATTGGCGCCCATCCCGACGACGTTGAGATTGGGTGTGGCGGCGCGTTGTTGCAGCATGTGCAGAACGGTCATCGAGTTGTGATCTTAACGTTATCGCAGGGTGCGGCTGGTGGTGATGTCGCGCAACGCGTACTCGAAGCGCAAGCGGCTGCCAAAAAACTCGGCGCCGAGCTCATCTTGGGCGATCTCCCCGACACGCAAGTCGCCGAAAATGGCAGCACCATCGATCTCATTCAAAAGGCGGTTGCCGCGTTTGCGCCAACCCGGGTTTACACCCACAGCGTCAACGATCTGCACCAGGATCATCGCAACGCGGCACGTGCTTCACTGTCCGCTACCCGTGGCGTACCCCGCGTTGCTTGTTACCAAGCTCCGTCGGCAACCGTCGATTTCCGCCCAACAATGTTCGTCGACATTCAGCAACAGCTCGAGCAAAAGCTTGCGCTGCTAAACGAATACCAATCACAGTGTGTGAAAGCGCCTTACCTTGCGCCCGAACAGATCCGCGCCAACGCGCGTTATTGGAGCAAGTACACTGCGAGTGAAGGCGCCGAGCCTTTCGAGGTAGTGCGGGCTTGCGCCTAGAAGCCTATGACAGCTACGTTAGGAGCGTGGGTTCTTCGCAGGGTCGCGTATTGGTGATTGAGGACGACAAGGGCATCAGCGCCTTGACGAAGCATCATTTAACCGTCGCTGGTTGCGAAGTATTCACAGCCTTTGACGGTGCCAGCGCATTGCAGATGTTCGCCGAGGTGCGGCCGATGGCTGTATGCTTGGACCTCGGCTTGCCGGATGTTTCTGGCATGGAACTTTTTGATCAACTGCGACGG
>JAKQOD010000932.1 GCA_029565465.1 Deltaproteobacteria bacterium | reverse complement strand
GCGTGGCGCCGCGCCTTGTTGCAACAAGGCTTCGGCGCGTTGTTGCAACGCTGGATCAAGCGTCAAGATGGCTCGTCGGCCATCGGGGAGGGGCGCTTCGTAGTGGTCGCCGACGAGCTGCAGCTGTTGTAAGTCCGGCTGCAAGGGCAACGCTGCGCGCGTGAGTTCCCTCGGTGCCGGCGCATCGGTTAGCCGGCCGCCGGCGACGCTGGCCGATAATGCAGGCCGGCCGCCACGGTTTTTCGCAGCGACGAAACCAGCCACTGCGACGCCGGTGGCGAGGATAAGCAAACGTCCCTTCATTGCTTCGGTTTTTATAGAGCGATCACCTCCGGTGGGCCAATTTTCGGCGATCAGATGCGCGCAGATTCGCGCCATCGCGGCGGCCCTGGTAGGTTGCAGGCATGCAAACGCGTCAACCTTTGGCCATTCGGCTCGGTGGCATGGTCAGCAATGCTGCTGCTGGCCGCCTCACTCATCAATCCGCTCGTCATGCGGCAGCGGTGCGCGCCATCGCGGCGCGTCGCGCTACTGGTGAGGTGGGATTCCTTGATTTACCCGATGCGCCAGCATCGCGAGCGGCAGCCCGGGCGTGTCTGGACTACGCGGCGGCATTGCCGATAGAAATCGACACGGTAGTCGTGCTTGGCATCGGTGGTTCAAGCTTGGGCCCGCGCGCATTGTACACCGCGCTCGCCGAGCCTTACGACGGCTTGCGCTCGCGAGTGCCCGGCATGCCGCGGCGCCTCTTGTTCGCCGACAATATTGATCCGGTAACGTTTGCAGCGTTGCTCGATCGCGTCGATTTGCGTCGCACGTTGTGGAACGTCGTTACCAAGTCCGGTGGCACCGCCGAAACCGCAGCGCAATTGCTGATCGTGCATCAAAAGCTCGAAGCCGCGCTTGGCAAAGAGCAAGCCGCCAAACATCTGGTGTGCACTACTGACCCAACCAAAGGCGCGCTACGCGCCACTGCGACGGCGCGCGGTCTCACCTCGTTTGAAGTGCCAGCCTCCATCGGCGGACGGTTCTCGGTCTTTACACCGGTCGGCTTGCTGCCAGCTGCGCTCGCTGGCCTCGATGTAATCGGCTTGCTCGACGGGGCACTCGCGATGCGCAATCGGGTGGTGAGCGAAAGTCTCGCTGATAACCCAGCGCTTGCCCTCGCTGCCATTTTGCACGATCAGCAATTCGTCGACGGGCGGCCCATCGTCGTGATGATGTCATATGTCGACGGGCTCTATGATTCGGCCGATTGGTTTCGGCAATTGTGGGCCGAAAGCTTGGGCAAAGAATTTGGCACCGATGGTAAATCGCTGCGGGTTGGGCCAACGCCCATCGCTGCGCGTGGCGCAACCGACCAACATAGTCAGTTGCAGTTGTATGCCGAAGGGCCCGATGACAAAGCGTATTTGTTTATCTCGGTTGCTGAACGCAGCACCGATCTGGTGATGCCAGCGTCGGAGTTGGCGGCAAGTCAAAACGAGTATGCGTATTTGGCAGGTCGACGCATGGGCGAGTTGCTCGACGCCGAACATGCCGGCACGATTGCCTCGCTGCGTGGCCGCGGTCGGCCGGTGGGGCAGCTGATTCTGCAACGGCAGGACGCTGCATCGTTGGGCGCGCTGATGATGTTGTTGCAAGCTGCAACGGCGTACGCGGGGCCACTCTATGGAGTGGATCCGTTTGATCAACCTGGTGTGGAAGAGGCCAAACGCCTTGCGTTTGCTGCGCTCGGTCGTCCTGGTTACACCTCAAACGTGACGATTCCGGAGAGCGATCATGCGCGCTTTGCTTATTGATTGTACAAGGGACGTTCCCGTCCCTTCTTGCGAGGCCAGGTCCTCGCAATTCAACCCACCGCGCGTCGCGTCGCGCGGATCGTGGCAGCAAGAAACTGTGCTTACTACGGCGGGATTTCCATTTGCGGGCCAATCTGCGATGCGGTGGGTGGCGCTTGTTGGTATTTTGATCGTCGGGGCGGTGGGATGCGGTGGGCGGGCGACGAAAAAGACGTTGCCAAGTGCGATGCCGACGCCTGCGATTGCGGTAGGTGCATGTGGCACGCCGGACCACGACGGTGTGGTCAACGCACAGGCAGGGTTGGTCCGCTTGGAACGTGCAGACCGAGATCTGAACAATGATGGCCAAGCTGAAGTGGTCACGGTCGACCGCTCCATGTGTAACGGCAGCGGTAACTGCCATTGGAACGTGTTTGCCCCAGCGCCGCCAAGCGAGGGCTGCCAGCGCTTTTTGGGGACGATTTCGGGCCGCGCACTACAGGTTGCCACCGACGACAAACCCAGCGACGCGGGCTACTTGCCAGTGCGCGCATTTTGGCAACAAAGTGAAGGGCGAGTGCTGGTCCAGGCCTACCGGTTTACCGCCCGAGGGTACCGCTTGGCCGATGTATTGTTGTGCCGGCAAGCCGAAGGTGACGCGCTGCACTGCGAAGAGCAGTCGACAAAGTAACCTTGTCTACGCTTGCCAGCCGTGGCCGCTTTGCTGTTACAATTGACCCAGCGTGACCGACACGGGGCGGAACAAAACAGTTGTCACCGCGATCTCCAAGATCAGCGAGCGGCCCGTTTCGAAAGAAGCGTGTTTGGTTGTGATCTATGGTTTGGAGTTGGGCAAGAAGTTCAACCTGAGCCGACCGCAGATCATCATCGGGCGTTCGTCCAAAGCCGACATCCAAATCGATCAAGAAGCGGTGTCGCGCAATCACTGCAAGATTATCAATACCGGCAATGCAATCTTGTTGCGGGATGTCGGTTCGACCAACGGCACCTACATCAACGACGAAATGATCGATGAGTACGTGTTGCGTGATGGCGATTTTATCAAAGTCGGCCGCTGCATTTTTAAGTTCCTCAGCGGCAACAACATCGAAAATGCCTATCACGAAGAAATCTATCGCTTGACCACGGTCGACGGTCTGACCTAGGTATTTAATCGGCGCTATTTCGTTGAGACCTTGGAACGTGAAATTGGCCGCGCTTTACGTTACCGCCGTGACTTGTCCTTGATCATGTTCGACATCGATCGGTTTAAGCACGTTAACGACACCTACGGGCACCTCGCAGGCGACCATGTGCTCAAACACTTGGCGACGGTGGTCAAAACCAAAATTCGCAAAGAAGACGTGTTGGCTCGCTACGGCGGCGAAGAATTCGCAATCTTGTTGCCCGAAATCGACCATCACAACGCAATGGCGTTCGCTGAAAAAATTCGCGGCTTGGTTGAGCAAAGCGCCTGTAAATTCGAACAGCACATGGTGAATATGACGGTTTCGGTTGGGGTCGCATCATTGCGTGGCGATATCGAAGATGCCCAGGCATTTATCAAAATCACCGATGATAATCTATATGCGGCCAAAGGCCGTGGCCGCAATATGGTGGTTGGTTGATGTCCGACAAAGAAGCCGCCGTAGGCGAATTGCTGCGAAAAAAACGCGCGTTGGCAGCGTTGGTTGTGCACGACTTGCGCAGCCCACTCGCGGCGTTGTCAGGCTATCTTGAGCTCGCGCAAATGGATGTCGAAAACAGTGCGCCCCTAGAATCCATCGCCGCAAAACTCCAAGAATGCCGAACGCTGGTCGCCAAGACGCTGGGCTTGGTTGCCACGATTCTCGACGTTGATGAGTTGGAAGATGGCATGTTGCGCGCCCAGCGCTCGAGCGTGCGTGTGCATGACTTGGTCAGCGAAGCGTATCGTGGTCATCACGGCCATTTCGCAACCCGCGGCTTGCAATTCGACCAACGCATTCCTGCGGGCTTGACGCTTGCGATCGATCGTGATCTGTTGGGGCGCGTCGTTGAAAACTTGCTCGACAATGCAATGCGCTATGTGCCTCGGCAGGGCCGTGTCGAACTCGGCGCACGTGTGGTTGGCGACTCGGTTGAAATTACGGTGGGCAACAGCGGGCCGCCGGTCTCCGCCATTGAGCGCGATGCAATTTTTGGTCGCTATTTTCAAGTTGAAGCGCGGCGGGCTGCCGCGCGCGCCAATCGCGGCTTGGGCTTGTACTTTTGCAAACTTGCGGTTGAGGCGCATGATGGCACCATCAACGTTGAAACGCGCGGCGATTTAGGCGCGGTGTTCGTGGTCCGGCTGCCAGTGGAAAGCGCCAAGCCCACCACCGAACTCACCCTGTAACTAGCCCATGATTGCGCTCAGCCGCGATTTTTTCGCGCTGCGCTGGGACTCGATCATCGCTTGAATTTGCAAGCGGATTTGTTCCGCTAAGCGATTTACCAAC
>JAKQOD010000909.1 GCA_029565465.1 Deltaproteobacteria bacterium | reverse complement strand
CGCCGCTGTTCCGATCGCGTTCACGCCGCGTTTCCATCTCGGCCGAAATCTCACGATCGTCGTCTTCGGTTAATAAATTTGCTGCTTGCGCGAACAATGCATCTTCGGTTGTGGCATGCAATTGATGTTGTTGTTCAAGTTGAAGCGCCGCTTCGAGCAAGGCTTTGCCGGCGCGAGCGGCAGGCGTGGTCGCATAGGCAGCGGCCGCATCCGCAATGCGATGATGCAATGCAACTTGGGCTGGATGCTCCGCCGACAGTGCGGCGAGCTGGGGTGCCAAGCTCGGCTGGCGCATCGAAAGGCGCGGGAACACCGAACCATCTTCGTCGAGGAAATGCCGCGGCGCGGCGCGCGAAAAATATTCCAACGCGTCATACACAGGTTGCAGCACGCTGGGCTCGGCCCGGCCGCCCGCAGCGCGTCGCGCTGCAGCCACCAATGCTGCAAGGACGTCGTCTTGTCGACGATGCGAACGGGCGAGTTGCTGCAAGCATTGTAGTTCCATGCCACTAGCATCGCCGGTTGCAGAAGTCTGCACAAGGTCTGGAAGTATCGCGATTGTCGCGTAAAGTATCTGCGCTGCGGCACAGCTGCAGCGCAGGAGAATTATGGCCGACGCAATTGATTCAGTAGTGATTATTGGCAGCGGACCTGCTGCCCACACCGCCGCCATTTACACCGCACGCGCGGAACTAAAGCCCGTGCTGTTTGAAGGCTTCATGGCTGGCGGTATTGCCGCCGGCGGGCAGCTCACCACGACCACCGATGTGGAAAACTTCCCGGGCTTTCCCGAAGGCATCGGCGGGCCTGAATTGTGCGACCGTTTCCGTGCGCAATCGGCTCGGTTCGGCACGGTCATCCACACCGAAACCATCACCAAGCTCGACCTGTCGCAGCGGCCATTCCGCTACTGGACCGATGAGCGGAACGGCGCAGCACAAACGTTGATCATCGCTACCGGCGCAACCGCCAAGCGCGACAATATCGTTGGTACTCGCGACGGTGAGCTGTGGCAAAAAGGCGTTTCGGCGTGTGCCGTGTGCGACGGCGCGATTCCAATGTTTCGCAACAAGCCGCTGTTCGTTATTGGCGGCGGCGACTCGGCCATGGAAGAAGCCGGTTTTCTAACCAAGTATGCGTCGAAGGTGTACTTGGTTCACCGTCGCGAAGAGTTCCGCGCCTCTAAAATTATGTTGGCGCGCGCTCAAGCGAATCCCAAGATCGAGTTCTTGCTGTCGTCACAAGTCACCGCTGTACTCGGCAAAAACTTCGTCGAAGCTGTGCGCGTCAAAGACCTCAAAGCTGGCACCGAGCGCGAAATTGCTGCCGCTGGTTTGTTCTTCGCGATTGGCCATGTGCCCAATACTTCGTTTTTGGGCGGCCAAATTGCCACCGACGAGCAGGGCTACATCATCACTGAACCTGGCACCACCAGGACAAACGTGCCGGGCGTGTTCGCTGCCGGTGACGTGCAAGACAAGAAATATCGCCAAGCGATCACCGCTGCAGGCTCGGGCTGTGCGGCTGCACTTGAATGTGAATGGTTCCTCGCAGGGCACTAAACGTCGCGCTGCTATTCGAGCGTGCCCGAATCGGCCAGCTTGCCGATTTCGCGGAATTCCATGCGAATCGCGCGTTCGAGATGTTCTTGCGTGATCGCGCCGCCTTCTTCGGCCGCCAAAAACGCAGCGCGTAACACCGCGTTGCGAATGTAACCGCCCGACAAGCGGAAACGATTGGCTAGGCTAGCAAAGTCCAACGGTCCCGACGTTGGCGCGCTTGCTGGCAACAACGCTCGCCACAGCTTCTCGCGCATATCCTCGTCGGGAAATGGAAATGTCACGCGATAGGTTAAGCGCCGCTTAAACGCTGGATCGATGGCATTGCCAAAGTTGGTAGTCAGAATCGCGATGCCTTCGAAACTATCGAGCCGCTGCAACAGATAGTTCACTTCCATGTTGGCGTAGCGATCGACCGAGGTTTTGACTTCGGTGCGTTTGGCAAACAACGAGTCGGCTTCGTCGAACAGCAACATGACTTGGCCGTCTTCAGCAGCATCGAACAAGCTGCCGAGGTTTTTTTCGGTTTCGCCGATCCACTTCGACGTAATGCGCGACACGTCGACGCGATACAAATCCAACCCGAGGTCGCGTGCGATCACACCGGCGACCATCGTTTTACCCGTACCTGGCGTGCCAGCAAACAAGGCGGTGATACCTCGGGCCGTTGTGATCGAACGATCAAAGCCCCAGGTTTCGTACACCTTTTTGCGATGCCGGACCCGCGCGGTAAGCTCCAATAAGCTATCCATGATGTCGTCCGGCAAAACGATATCGGCCCAGCTTGCTAGCCGCGTGATGCGATTGGCGGTGGTGCCGAGCTTGTTCTCCAGGTGTTGCCGTACAGCTTCGTCGAGCGCACTGACCCAAGCGGCTGGCGTTTCGGGGCGATTGGGCCGCTGTGCAACCTCACGTGTCACCCGTTCGATCACGCCCGGGCCAACGCGATAACGCGACGCCAGGTCACTGGCGTCGGGCAGGGGGACGGCATAGCGGTCGAGTGAAACCCGCCACGATTCGCCGCGTTGCACTTCGTTGCGATTCGGGATTTCGTAGAGCAAATAGCCAGGATCGAGCGGGATTTGTGCTTCCGGCCACAAGCGAATCGCAAGCGGCCCTGGATGTTCACGCAGCACGGTCGTGACGCGCAACTTGGTGTCGGGATCCTCGACGGAAACGGCGGATTCAAGGCCATCGATACAAGGCACCAGCCCGCGCAGCAGGGCGCGTCGTAACGCACCTTTGAGTTGATCGGCCATCGCCAGGCCTTTGGTCATCGTTGCAACGTCGATAACGCCGAGGCTGCGACCAGCCCGGCTTGCCAACGCGGCCAAAAACGTGTGACGGCCAACGCCGGCCCGGCCACGCACGACGATCCGTGCGGGCGTGGTTGCCGTGCTTGCCAATTCCGTGAGCGCGCGCACCAACAACGGTTTGGGCAAGTGCAGCTCTTCAATATCGCGGTCCGATTTCCGGACAACCAAGTGCGGATCAACTTCGCCGTCGAGTGGCTGTCCCGTGATGTAACGGATGATCAGAGGATCCACGGTGAGTGCTGCAAACGGGCGGTCGGCCGTGCCCACTCGAATCAGGCCATATTTGCGCAACGGCATATCGGCATCGAGTTCACGCGCAACCAAGGCGGCATTGTGGGTTCCGAACACCTGTGTCAGCAAGTGTTCGTCGACGGTGGCGCGTCCCATGTCATTGCACAGAATATTGAGCAGCCGAGCGAATTCACCCCGCATGTTTGGGGCCGCAATAATCGACAACAACACTTCAGCGCTTTCGCTGAGCTTAAAGTCACGCCGCAGCAGATCGAGCGGCGTCAAGCGTCGGCCGCGTTCGGTTACCGCCATGGCACGGGTACGTGAGATCGACTCAAGGCGGGTCTTGGCTGCAGCCAATGGCGCTTCGGCCAATTTGTTTTGCAATTGCAGCAAGCCGCCAACTTCGATTTCAAACAGTTGTCGGTCTTCGGGTTGGCGCGCGATGCGCCCACTATCCCACGCTTGGGCAATCGCAAAACCAATTCGTGCCCCAACCGCACGCATGAGCAGCGCGAGGTCACGTGCTGCTTCTGCACTATCTGCTAATTGTGCAGCTGCGATCGGATCGAGGCGAAAGAGCGGTTCGTTTGGCAATTCGCTAACAATCGCCGACGCATCCGGCGCGAGAACCTCCGCCTCTTCGGCGGGTTCTGGTTCACTTTCCGTGACGGGCGGCGCAACCAACGGCTCTGGCTCAGCAATTTCGGATTCGCTGTTGCGCACACGCGCAGCACTTTCGGTAAGCGAATCAGCTCCGACCATCGCGATGCCCTGCGGACTGATCAGCGCGACGCGTTGCATCGCGGCGTCGATCGCAAAATCGGTTACTTCGTCGGGCAGAAATAATTCGCGGACAACGCGGCCAAATCGCAAGTCGATGACGGTCAGCACTTGGCCGGCCCGCGCGACGGCAAAGCCGCGCGTTGTTGCAAAGCGCAAGTCCGATGCTTCGGCAAAGCGCATGCTGGTTTGGGCGGCGCCATCATTCATGGAAGCAACGGTGAGCCGCAGTTCATTGGCGGCCTTTTGCACCAACGCAAATAGCCGACCTTGTAGAACGAACTGTGCATCTACGGCGCGAATGCCGGGATCACCTACGCGAACCCGCCAAGAATCGCCGATCGATCGCCAAAGCCGTAGATTCCCAGCGTGCCAGGTTATCCAACGGTTGGGGCTGAGCGGGAAAACCAATTCGCCACTCACAGGTGGGGACGCAAGCACGGGGGTAGCTTCTGGTTGGACCAATCTTACTTCGGTTCCATGCCAAACCAGCAAAGGTGTGGTGGCGGACGCCAGAAGGTAGCCAGCAGGGTCAATGTAATCGCATTCAACGTTTTGTAATACATCGCCTTTTCTGCGTGAAAAGCGAACGATGCGATGCTGGGCAACCGCAACGACCTCGCGTTCGGTAACTGCAAAATCGAGCAGGCCAGGGATACTAGCTTTCCAGATGACCTGTGCGGAACTATCGCACACGACGATTTCGTCGTGTTGGGCGAGCACCAGCTCGTGCCGCGGCGAGTCGATACGAGGAATATTTCGGCGCACGTGGTGTGATGCTAGCCGGGGGCGGGTTAGGATGAAACTGATTTCGCGGGGAGATTCGCAGGGGTGGCGCGTATTATGTCCGTACTGGGCTCGGTCAGGAACGAGAATTCATGGAATTTCTCAAAGACAAACTCGGGCGTCTCGACGACGATCAAGCACGCCGCCAAATGGAACGCGCTCAGGAAGCCGCGCGCCGACTCGAATCTATTGGCCAACAAACCCTGCAAATGGTTGAAGGCATGTCGGCGCAAGCCGCACAAGCGCAACCGGGCCAACTTGCCCAGCCTTCGCAGCTGCCTGCCGAGGCGCAAGCGCTTGCGAGCGCCGAAGTGCCAGCAGTGGGTAAGCTGTCACGTGTTCTGTTTGAGCAAGCCACAGGTGCGTCCGGTGCCACCGAGTCAAGTGGCCAACGCCGTCGGCGCGGCCTAGGCGATGTTCTCGCACGCGGCCAGCGTCAACTTGATCCACAACGCTTGATGGCCGCCAGCCGTGACGCGGTTGGCCAGCTCAATCGTGCGATGACGACGATTCGCAGCACGGTTACCGACGCCAGTTTCGCTGGTATGCAAGGTGGCTTGCAACAAG
>JAKQOD010000885.1 GCA_029565465.1 Deltaproteobacteria bacterium | reverse complement strand
GCGTCGCGCGGATTTTCGGACCCGGAACGACCGCGGTGAGCATGCCGACGCGCTGTGTGAGCGTTTCCATGTGCCCGTGGTCGTGTGCGTGCCGCCCGTGCCCGTGCCCGTGCCCGTGCCCGTGCCCCTGCTCGTGACCGTGCCCGTGCTCGTGCTCGTGCTCGTGACCATGACCATCGCCATCGCCATCGCCCGTGACCATCGCCCGTGATCAGCCCGTAGCTTGGTCCTGTCCGAACCTGCGGAGCATCGCTGTGCCGTTACATATCTGCGGCGACAACTACCTAGAATCAGCCGCGCGGAAATCTACGCAGCCGCGACGCCGTCGCGAATGGCGCACACCTTACGCACTAGCTTGCTGATCTCGTCGTTCTTGCCTTGAATCAAGACTTCGATTTCCGGCGCCATCTGGCTCAGCTGGGCGCCTAGCGCTTTGGCGCTAGTCCCTGTAAGCAACGTGGAAATCACGGCTACCAAAAACGATCCGCCCCAAATTTCGCGGACGGCGTCTGCGGCGGAACCAGAGGAAACGACCGTGAAACCTTCGGCCTCAAGGGCGCGAGCGATTTCTTCACGTTCGGTGCTTATTTCATTAACAACTAGAACTGCAGGCATCGAGACCTCACTGCGCGTGCAAGCGAAGTAAAAAACGATAAGCGTGGCTAATAGCAGACTTGTGACGTGACGGCGAGGGAAACTTGGCACAGATCGCAGCTTCGGGTGGGCATTTTTGGCCTATTGCACCCGGCCCGCCGTGTCTGGTATGGATATCGCCTCATGGCATGGTGGTCGCGAACTCAAGGCTTGGCTGCGGAGCCGAAAAAATCAGTCCCTAAAGGGATTTGGATTAAGTGCGAGCGCTGCAATACAACGCTGTATGAAGCCGATTTAGACGCCAATTGCCGGGTCTGCACCAACTGCGGTCACCACTTTCGTATGTCAACGGAAGATCGCATCGCGTTTACGGTTGATCCCGGCAGCTGGCAAGAACATGACCGCCATATCGAAAGCACCGATCCACTCGGATTTCGGGTTGATGGCAAAAAGTATGTCGATCAGCTGCGCAGCACCAGCAAAAAGGTGGGGCCAGGCGATGCCTACCGGGCAGCCACCGCAGCGATTGGCGGTACGCCGGTCGAAGTAGGCTTTTTTGTATTTGAATTCATGGGCGGCTCGATGGGTTCGGTGGTCGGGGAGAAAATCACCCGCCAATTTGAGCGCGCGCTTGCCCACAAGCGGCCGGCCATTATGTTCTGCGCTTCTGGCGGTGCTCGCATGCAAGAAGGCGTGTTGTCATTGATGCAAATGGCCAAGACATCGGCCGCGCGGTCTCGCTTGCGTGAAGCCAAAATTCCTTACATTGCGGTGTTATTACATCCAACCACGGGTGGTGTTGCGGCTTCGGTTGCCATGCTCGGTGATATTGCAATTGCCGAACCGGATGCGCTGATTGGCTTTGCCGGCCCGCGCGTAATCGAGCAAACGATTCGCCAGCAACTGCCACCAGGCTTTCAACGCAGCGAGTTTTTGCTTGAGCACGGCATGGTCGACATGGTGGTGCCGCGCAAAGAAATCAAACCGACGCTTGAGCGCTTATTGAGCTGGTTCAGTCGTGGCAGCGTGCAACCCGGCGTTCGCACCGGCGAAACCGCCGATATCGACGTCGACAACATGCCGCAAACAGATTGAGCGCGTACGCTGATTGTTTGCAGCGGCTCTTCGCTGCGCGCCGATTCGGTGTGGTGTTGGGCCTCGCGCGCATGCACGAATTATTGCAGCGGCTTGGTGCTCCGCACGAGCACCTAGGTACTATTTTTCACGTCGGCGGCACCAACGGCAAAGGCTCAACGTGCGCCATGCTTAGCGCGATCGCGCGGGCCGCGGGGGTGCGTTGCGCTCGCTACACTTCACCTCATCTCACCAGCCTGCGCGAGCGGATCGTCGTCGACGATGTTGCCATCAGCGAAACCGAGTTTGTTGAGCATGCACAGCGGGTCGCTGCTGCAGGTGGTGACGCGTTTACGTTTTTTGAGCAGGTAACCGCGATTGCGTTTAGCTACTTTGCAACGTGTAACGTCGAAGTCAGCGTCGTTGAAGTCGGCCTAGGTGGCCGGTTGGATGCCACCAACGTCGTCGCTGCCGATGTTGCGATTGTGACCGGCGTGGACATCGATCATGAAGCTGTGTTGGGCGCAACCGCACAGCAGATTGCCTTTGAAAAGGCGGGTATCTTCAAAACAGGCCGCGCTGCGGTGGTTGGCATCAGCGGGCTTACGGCGGCGGTGCCCCATCTTGCTGCCCATGCGCGCGCTGCTGGAGTCGCAAGCCTGCGTATCGTCGACGAAGCTGCCCTTGCGACGGTGCCTCCCCTTGGTTTGACGGGCGCGCATCAGCGCCGCAACGCTGCTGCTGCAATGGCAGCTATCACTGCATTGGGCTCGCTTGCCAACCGATTCACACCAGCTTTGATCAACGTTGGGCTTGCTGCGGTTCAACATCCGGGCCGGTTCGAACAATTGCCGGGCTCGCCGACGGTGATTCTCGACGGTGCTCACAATGTAGCGGGGGCCCACGCGTTGGCGGCTAGCATGGTTGCGTTGCCTGACTACGAACGCAACACAACCGCGTTGGTCATTGCCGTTTCGGCCGACAAGCAGGTGCCCGAGCTACTCACTGCCTTGCTGCCGTTTGTGGGGATGGTGGTGGCAACGCGCTACCAGCAAGATCGCGCCAAGCCCCCAGCTGAATTAGCGGCACTTTGTGCAAGCCAGCACCCAAACGTGGCGCAGGCCACTACGTTGGCGGAGGCGCTGGCGATGGCACGAGCGGCGCCGGCAGTGACTCACATTATCGTTGCTGGCTCGTTATTTCTGGTTGGCGAAGCGCGTAGCTTGTTGTGTGGCGCAGTAAGCGATCCATGGCTCGTCACCGACCCGGTGCCGAGAATCGCGACATAACATTTGCGCTTGGCCTGATACCTCCGTACGATCAAGGCATGCGGATTCGCTCTTTGCTAGGCATGTTGGTTTGCGTAGTGTCGTTAGGAAACCCAGCGCAACCGGCCTTTGCGGGGACCGGAACCGTTGCCTCGGTACGCAATGAAGGTCAGTACAGCGGCGTGTCGTCAGGTGCTGGCCAAGACAAGCGCAATCGCGTTGCGGCGGCCAAAGCAACCTTGTCGTGGCTTGGGTTTGCAGCGAAAAACGGTGGAGCTGAAGTGTTTTTTCAGGCCAGTGCACCATTTGAAATCGAGCAACGTGTTGATGGTGGCGTGTTGTCGGTGCGCTTGGTCGGTCTCACCAAACAAGTAGCGAACACTCGGCGGGCTATCGATACTCGCTACTTTGACAATCCGCTTGCACGGGTCTCGGCCAAAGCCATCAAAGGCAAAACGCCCGGGATCGATGTGCGAATTGTTTTTAAGAACGCCAAGGACGCGAAACAAGGCGTGATGCGGACGGCCACCGAAGCTGACGGTTTGTTTTACGTCTATCTTGCGTTTCCCGAAGATGCCGATGCGGGGGACAAACCGGTTGATAATTCGCCAAACTAGGACCGAGGCGGGCTGCGAACGCGGTTGCCGCCTGGGGCTCGGCAGAGTTCGCACTTGCTGGCGCCGGCCGCCGCTGCTGCAGTTGCCGACTTGCAAGGCCTGCAGCTGGGCAACAAGGCAGATGGTACTTTGGATGTCCGCAATTCATGAATGATTGCATGGGCTTCGACGATGATCTTGGCGACAAAGCCGGCATTGCGGCGGCGGCGGAGCTGTTTGCCCATTCCCGGCGTAACCGCTGCGCAAACATTGTGTGGCTTGGAATGGATC
>JAKQOD010000877.1 GCA_029565465.1 Deltaproteobacteria bacterium | reverse complement strand
GGGCCTGGGTTGCCGTTGTCGGAAATGTCGGGCCCGTCATCCGTACAGCCAGCGACTGCGCCGAGTCCCAACATCAAGCTGATCGCGAGGATCTTTGAATTGCGGTTCATGGTTGATGCTCCTTAAAACTTGGTGAAGTCGTCGCTGGTGAATACCGCGAAGATGAGGTCTTTGAGTTTGTGGCCGTTGGCCGAGAATTGGTTTACCTGGGTTGCGATGGTTGCCTTTGGCACCACTTGCAAGGTGTCGACGATGTCGGTTTTGCCGAGTGCCCAGTTCCACGTGCGGGCAACCGCACAATCGGTCACGTCTGGATCCGCTGCCATGGCGGCGCCAAGCGCAGTCAAGTCAGCCGTTGGTTTGCCAAATCGCCATGCGGGGGTTTCACCAGCCGGATAGTAGTCGGTGATTTTGGCAGTTGCGCCACCCTCAACCGGCGTTTTGACGGCGATTTGTGGTTGATACATGCCCCTGTCATCAAAGTTCGCGAACAACGGGGCGATGTGGTTCATTGATGAATGGCAGTTGGCGCAAACGATTGCGGAGACATCACGGAAGTCGATGCGACCAGTCTCGAGCCCCGAGATGCTCGTGAATGCCCATGGTGAAGCATAGAGGTTGGTTGGGTTGCCTACGTCAACTGGAGCAGCCGTTTCTGCAGGGAACTTGGTGCAAACGAAAGCCTCTTGCAGCCACTTAACGCGGCGAAATGCGAAGTTGCTGTTGAAGCTCTGCATGATGCTTGGATTGGTCAGCACGCCAACGTTTGCAGGTGCCCCGCTGGCACAATCGGCAGGGGTGAAGTTTCCGGTCGCCATATCAACGGTCGGGCAATTGCCCGTCGACGCCGTCAACAGTTCGAGGTACGAACGATTTTCAACCGTGAGCTGAGCCGCAAAGGCAGGTGCGGTGTCAAACGCAGGAGTTCCACCAATCTTGAAGGTGTCGCGCCAGTAGCTGAGCATCTGCGTCGTGAACTTTGGCCCGGTCATGTATTTCTGGACCAGGGTTTCGTATGCTGCTTTTTGGCCTGCAACATCTGCCGCTGCCGTGATGGTGGCAATGTCGGTCATGTTCGGCAGTTCGCCTTGCAAGCGCAGCGAAGCGATCCGCAGTGCCGCATGGTAATCGTATTGCCGTTCGCCTAAGCGTTGGTCCCATTCATCAACCGGGCCACCGTCGCCGGTGTTGGCGTCAGCGGTTGGATTGTTGGTGTCACTGCCCCCACCACACGCGGGTAAGGCGGGCAGCGCGGCTAGCGCCGAAGCGACTAGAAGCCATTTCGTTGTTGTCATCATGGGGCGGTGATCTCCTGTTGAATCCAGTTTTTGATAGGGTTGGCAAAGGCGTCTGCTGCGCCTTGGTTTGCGAATCGGAAAGGATGGCCGTTGCCACCGACACGAGGTGCCAAGAAAATGGCGCTGTTGTTCACGTCTTGTTTATTTACGCGGGTCAACGTTTGGTTGCATGCGTTGGTCAGTTCAGTCATGTCATTACCGGCGATACCCGTCAGGGCCAATGCACTGTTGGCATTGTTGCCAGCGATTTGATGACAAGCACCACCAGTGCAACTTGCTGCCAACATTGGTTTCGCCATCGCGATGAATTCCGGCACTTTTTTGCAGCCACCAGTTTGGGTGCCGCCGCCTTGGTCCGCTTGGTATGGCTTAACCGCTTTAAACAACAGTTTCATTTTCGCGTTTGGTGCGAAGTGGAATGTTGCCGTGCCGCCGCGCAATTGAACCGAGCCGGTTTGCAGGTTTTCTTTGGTTGAGAAAAACTGGTCGACGTCGTCCGGTGTAACCTTGCCAGTGCCTGGGTCAATCGACGCAAACAGTGGGTGTTCGATAAACACGCCGCCAGCACCAGCGCTCAGCGTGATGTCTGACAGATACGTTAACGTCGATGTTGGTTGTTCGTAGACGAAGGTGATCTTCGCGCCTGGTGCACCGATGGCGTCAAGGGCGACCGTATTGAGTGGGCAGGTTGGATCACCAGCAACACCGGCGGTGCATTTGAGTGGCGTGAACTCAGGCGTTTCGAGCAACGTCGGTTGGCCGGTGCCCGAGCGCTCGTCGCGTTCCGCCGTGAGCCATTCGAGCACTGCCGTCGATTGTTCGGTGGTCAGCGGTTGGCCTGAGTGCAAGCCTTTGGTCAACAACCGGCTCGACTCAGGTGCTTCGAAGTTGACGACCGACGATGCGATGATCGTGGCATACTTCGCTTCATCATCAGCGCCAGCAAAGAACGGATAGTTGGGGTCGCCAGTGTGGCAGCTAGTGCACGAACCTTCATTGAGCTTTGGCAGCGCGACGGTTAGGAACTTGTCCTTGGCGGTAACCTTGGTTTCGCCACCTGGG
>JAKQOD010000871.1 GCA_029565465.1 Deltaproteobacteria bacterium | reverse complement strand
GCCAGGCTGCGAAGGCGAACTCATTGCCAAGCACATCACAGACAAGACGTTTGGCGACTTGCGGCCCATGGTCGGCTGCAATCGTTACCCTAACTGCACCTACGTTGTCTGGGAAGATGTCGAGCGCGTTGCTTGCCATCGGTGCGCGCTACCTTTTCGCTTTGTCGAAGCAGACGGGACGCGACGCTGCATCAATCCGCGCTGCGTGCCTTCAGAAGACGCAGTGGCCGAGGAGCTGCTCAAATTAGCGGTAACTGCTTGCGGCATCGACCAGGGCGCTGCAGTAGCGCTCGCCAAAACCGCAGGGATTCTCACCGGCTCTCACGGCTACAATTCGCCTACGGTGATGGAAGCGTTTAAGATCGGACTCGCCAAAGGGCAGCGGTCACGCATTGAGCGCAATCAGTAGCGGCGGCAAATTCGTCGCAAACCTAGCCTGTGAGTGCGTTCGCGTTCGCTATAGGGGGGCCGAACCTCTGGCTACTCTCATTGACGCGTTGCGCCATTTTGTCACAAGCACAACGTTTAGCTTGTGATGTAATATGTTGTAATTGCGAATATAAATATTCTTACTTGATTGGAATGCATATTGCTTAACGCAGTGTGTTATGAAGTTGAACAATAGCTCCGCTCTGGTCGTTGCACTGACTGTTGCCACCACTGCCGCCGCCACGGGCGCCACCGGCTGTGGGCTTGAATCAAGCGAGCGGGCATCGTGCGAAGGCAGCGCAACGGCGCAAACGACGGTGTATCGGTTCACCCAAGCCAAGCTGCCGCGCAACCATTTTCAAGCGGTGCTAACGAGCCGCGACTACAACGGTGATGGCAAACAAGACAATCAACTCGGGGTTGCGTCGGTTGCGATGGTGCAACTCGCAGCGGAATACGATCCAGGTGCTGCGATGGCGGCGCGGCTGCAAGCTTTGCCGGCCGCCAGCGCATGGACGTTGCAACTGACGCAATGTCGCGAACACGCAGGCGGCGATGCCGCACTGATTCACGATGGCATCAGCGAACCAGCGACAGCGGTGCTCAACGGTAGCAAGTGGACAATTACCGGCAACGATCTCACGGTGCCGGTAGCATGGCTGGCGGACTCGGTAGGCGCAGCCAGCGCGCCAGGTTGGCTAGCAACTGATGCGGCGGAGCTGGTGGTCACGATGCGCGGCAATACGATGCAAGGGCGGTTCGCCGCCACCGTCGAGCCAACAGCAGTGCGCGCATTGATCGTTCCACCACTGTTAATGTTCTTGAACCAACCGGCGCGCAGCAGCTGGTTGCGGTTTTTGCTCGATACCGACGGCAACGGCACGATCACGGCGGCCGAGTTGCAAGCGAGCAGTGGGTTCAACGACCTCACCAAAGCGGACATCGCGGTTGCATCGGGCGAAGCACCAACCTTGGCTAGTGTTGGGCTTGAGATCGAAGCAGTGCAAATTCAGTAGCGAACGCTATTCGTCGTCGCTGCCGTCGGCACTATCCTCGGCACTAGGCGCAACACCGTCGACGCCAGGCATCTCACCAGCGTTGCCGCCGCGCCAACGCGCAATGCAACGGCGCACGCTGCGTTGATTGGAAAAGCCAAGTTCATGTGCTGCATCAAAGACGCGGCCCGAGCGTGCCAACGAGCCGTAGCGACGGTGCCGCACGTGATCGAGCACTTCGCCATACGATGTGCCGGCTTCGAGCAAGCGGCGCTGCATGCTGCGCGACGACAACCCAAGCGCACGTGCAATGTCATCGGCGCTGATCTTGGTCGATGGTAAGCGGGCCTCGATCATGCGTTGTACATCGGCGACTACGTCGACGCGTGCAGTGTTGGCTAGCTGCGCCTGCGACTGCGCAACCAAAAATGCGTGCAGCGCAGGGTCGGCGCCCCGCGGCACGCGTTGCAGCGAATCGGCGGCAATCGAAAAACCACTGCTGCCAGCGCCGTAGTCAACCTGGCAGCCAAACAGCGCGCTTACATCGCCGCGGGCATCGTTGCGGCGATGGCAGAACCATGCGCGTTGCATGGCCACGCCACCTTCGACGACGCGCGATAACGAGCGCGCCACTAGCCAGATCGTGTACTCGTTGAGGTGTTGGCCTAAGCCGTCGCGAGGCCCGGCGACGTTGTAGTCGACCTGCGCCAGGCCTTTGTCGACGCGCATGGTGAACTGGCCAATTGGATTGATCAACGCAGCAAAGCTAGTGAGCGCTTCAATTGCCACTTGCACCGTGGGCGCAGTACGCATCACAAACTCAGCAAAGCCGAACGCACCTGGCGGCACAGCTTCGGCCAAGTGCAGCCCGAACAGCGGATCTTTGACGGCGGTTGCGGCACGGTCAACAAAATCGCGAATCCGTGGCAGCGGTGCCGTGATCTCGCTGGCCACGCCCGAAGGTGGCAACTTGGCGGCCGTGAGCAGGTCGGTTGTGTTAATGCCGCGCATCGAAAGCTGCGCGGAAATCAGTGGCACCATCCGAAATGAAAACAGCGGTGGTTTTGCCGTCGACATGCTACCGGTTCCCTTCCTTGAGGAACGTTAGTTGGGTTTCGGGCGCCGGAGTGCAGCCATATTTCTCGATGAGCAGATTGTCGTATGCGTCGGCATTGTTGAGAAATGTGCCGATCCAGGTGGAAAGCTCGGCCCGATCGTTGTGAGTGAACACATCCGACATGTGCACCGTCAAGTTGAGCCGAATGATGTTGTCGTCGAGGTCAAACGCATAAGGCGCGTGTTCGGCAGCCAACAAAAAGCGGAACAAATCGCCCAGGTTCTGTTTGCCAGGTTGCGCTAATGTCGACGAGAAACACACGTGCTCTGAACAACAACACCAAATCTTGATGGGCGCCGAGCCGCGATAAAACGACCAGTTCTGCGAGCCGTGGCGGGCCAGCACTGGATCGATGTTGGCTGCCGTCAGCGCCGATTCGACGAAGTTGACGACGGGGTGGGCTTCGGGCGGATGGAAATACGCTGCGAGTTCGTATTCTTCGAGGTCAGAGCCGCAGCTGCCGCAGTAGCGTTCAGGTGATTCGAGCAAGGCTTCGCACGAAGGGCAAGTCACGCCGAACTCGACAGTTTGCGTTGCAAAATCGGCGACGAACGACTGCACCGCGGTGCCTGGAATGCCGAAACCAACCATGTCGGCCGACGACAACTTGCAGGTCGTAACTGCCACAATGTGTTTATGCTGGTCGAGAATCGGCCCGCCCGAGTTGCCAGGATTGATGGCAGCATCGGTCTGCACAAAGTGTTGGCCGTCGAGCAACTGCTTGGGATTGCTGATCACGCCTTCCGTGATCGACAACGGCAGGCCAACTGGAAAGCCAATGATATTGATCGATTGTTTGGCTTTGAGATTGTCGCTCGATGCCAAAGGCAAAATGTCTTGCGGCAGATCTTGGCCGAGTTCAACGATGGCTAAGTCGCGGCGCGGATGAATGCGGCGCACGGTGCCAACCACGCGGCTCTTGTCGCGTAGCTCGACGGCAACGGTGCGGTACGGCGCGACCACGTGGCAATTGGTGACCAAGGTGTTGGGCTTGATCAAAAAACCCGAGCCGGTGCCGCCGCCAGTGAATACTTGGAACACGCCAAGGCGTTCAATTTCGAGTGAGTCGGTCATTAGTTGGCTTCCTCGCGGTCGTCGTCGCTGGCTTTGTCGGCGCTTTCGTCATACACGGTTTCGCCTATGGGGGCGTCGTCGCCATCCTCATCGTCGTCCTCATCGTCGTCACCGCCATATGCTTCGACCAATTCTTTGCCGTGTTCGGTCAGCAGGGTCGCCACTTCGCGCCACGGCTTGCCCGACGCTGCAGCGAGGGCCTTGGTTAGGTCGGCTTCGATTGCTGGCGGCCAGGCGTAGCGGCCAAGCAAAAATGTATACGTACTGATCAACGCCATCGCCGCTTCGAGCGATTTGCCGGTTGTGCGGTATTGCTCGATAGTGTCGGCGTAGGTACCTGGGCCGAAATAGCTGGTGAGCACAGCTGGTGTGCCGTCGGCGCTTGGGCTGATAGCGTAGGTTGGATGGCCTAAGTCACGGCGAAAATCCGCCGGGCTGACCGCTTTCATTTCTTTGATGCATTTGCTCAGCGTAGTTTCGCGCTTGCTGGGATCTTCTTCGCTGTCGTTAAACACGCGTGCGTACTCGGCGAGCTTGGCATGGAGAAAGCCGTTGAGCGGCAAGGCGTAACGCACGCGGTAAAACGCGTAGGCGGTGAGTTCGTTGAGGAAAAACACCGAGCGTTTGCGTTGCGATTCTTTGATTAGCTCTTCAACATCGTTCCAGTGCGCCGCCCAAATGGCTTGCGCGCGCTCGAATTCTTCGTCGGTGACGTCGGGAATTGGTTCACGATCGAGTGGCAGCGCGGAAAATTGGCCAATCAACCAATCGTCGTTGTTGTCCGCTTCGATTGGCATGCGGCGCAACACTTCGATCAATTTGTACGGATGCATGCGCGACACTCGATCGCGGAATTCCAAGTACACGTCATCGCCGTGCAAGCGCGGCTGATGCAGTTGGCCGGAGCCACTGATCTTGGTTAACAAAAAGCGCAGCGCTGCAATACCGTTGCCGCCAGTCGGCAGCTTTACCAACGGCACGACGATCGAGATATGCTCGTCGGCAATGCTGACTTTTACCCGGGATGAACCTTGGGCAAACGAATACGGAGTCGTCGCGATATCAGGCACTTGCTGGTCAGGAAACAAGTGCGCAAACACAGCTTGCATCGACTCAGTGGTTTTGCCCGATTCAAACAACGCAATGGCAGTTTCAAACAACTCGTAATCGAGCGTCACCGCTTTGGCTCGTTGCCGAACCGCTGGCACAAACGTTAGTGAAGCAATCGCCATAGAGTCTCCCACCCTAAGTGTGCGCGAACCTGTGCAGTAAAAACAAGCGATTGGGTCGGCTCCCTGCGTCGGTCTCGCGCTCGGTGATCGAAACGCCCGAGCGCTGGAATATTTCTCCAGTTCATGCGTTAGTGCGAGGCCATGCCAGTCACATTTCCGGCGCATCAAGCAGCGGTGTTGCCGTTGAAGCTGCGTTGGCCTGGTCTCGACGGTGTTGCGTTGTGTATCGGTAGTGCGGCGCCTGACCTGTCGTATGCGCTGCTTGGGACGCGCTGGCAGTTTGATGCGCATTACACGTGGGCGGCGGCTGGGTGGGGCATTCCGATTACGTTGTTCTTGTGTTGGTGGTTGCGGCGTGGCTTGTTTGCGCATGCACCTTTGTGGGCGCCCGCGAGTTGGCGGCCAGGGTTGCAGCAAAGCAGTGCGCGCGCGTGGAATGTTCGTAACATTGGTCACGCCGTCGGTGGCGCTGCCATCGGTATCGTGTCGCATGCAGGCTGGGACGCGTTTACCCACAGCAGTTCACCACTCGCGGATCATTGGCGCGTGCTCAATCGTATTGTGATCACCACGCCAGTGCCAATGACATTAGCGCGCACGCTGCAGTATGCCGGCCACACATTTGGTTCGGTGCTGGCGCTGTGGTTGCTAGTAAAAGTGTGGCGCGCCAAGCGCATCGTCGACGGTATCGTCGACGGAAAAAGTGCTCAGCGGCCCGGCCAAGCAACGAACCTGTCAGCGTTGCCCTGGCGTTTGCCAGCCGCCCTGGCGTTCGGCATCGGCATCGCACTGCTGAGCAACTGGCGCATGCCGCACGAAATTGCAGCGGCCTTGCTGCGTGGCTTTTGGTCAGCGTTGCTCGTGCTTACGGTCTTGGTGGCGATCGCTCGCCGGCGCGCTGCAACGTAGCGGTTCCACCCGAACGCGGTCGGGGAAACGTTATGAGATCGGCCAACCAGATGGCTTGCGAAATTGCGCCTTCCGCCCGAATATAGTTGCTGTCGATGGCCGCGAATACCTCCTCGAAGAAGCGCGCCGTGCGCAAAAAATCCACTGCCGCCAAGGCGATGGCGACGACATCTAGCGCAAAGCGACTAGGAGTCGTCGGCGATGACTCGCGGTTCGCCGAGGTTATCGCGCTCATTGAGGCGGCTCGAGGTCGGGCGTACCAGGCTGTAAACGCCGAGCTTGTCACCCACTATTGGGACCTAGGCGCGTACATCAGCCGTAAAATCACGAGCGCCGAGTGGGGCGACGGTGTCATCGAGGATCTTGCAGCCGATCTCGCCAGGCGCTACCCCGGTGTCCGTGGCTACGCGCGACCGAACCTGTTCCGAATGCGACAGTTTTACGATTCGTACCGCTCGAACCGAATTGTCTCACCACTGGTGAGACAATTGCCTTGGACACACCACCTGATCATTCTCAGTCAGGCCAAGCCCGTCGAGACACGCGAATTCTACATCGTAGCAGCCATTAAAGAGCGCTGGTCGAAGCGGGAACTGGAGCGACAGATCCGCTCCGGTGCCATTTTGCGCGAATCGCTTGCCACGAAGAAAGTCTCACCAGTGGTGAGACAAATTCATCCGACGGCAATTGACGAGTTCAAGAATGCCTACAACGTGGAGTTTCTGGGTCTCGCAGTCGAGCATTCCGAAGCAGACCTCCACGGTGCGCTTCTGCGCAACCTTGGCCGCTTCTTGACCGAGCTCGGTCGTGACTTCTGCTTTGTCGGATCCGAGTACTGTGTTCAAGTCGGCAACCAAGACTTCGCGATCGATCTGGTGTTCTTCCACCGAGGTCTACAGTGCCTCGTGGCTTTTGAGCTAAAGGTTGATAAGTTCAAGCCTGCCGATCTTGGGCAGCTTTCGTTCTACGTCGAGGCGCTCGATCGCAATCTGAAGAAGCCACATGAACGGCCATCGATTGGTGTGCTGCTTTGCGCTACGAAGGACGACGAGGTCGTCGAGTACGCGCTCGCGCGTACGACTTCACCCACGCTTGTCGCAGAGTATCAGACGTTCCTGCCACCGAAGGAAGTCCTGCGCGTAAAGCTCCATGAGCTATACGCACAGCTCACTCTGAACGAACCGGTTGGGTCCACAAAGTCCACACGGAGGCGTTCATGAGCCGCGTTTCTTATATCTTTGCTGGGAAGATGCCATGGCGCGCCAGCTTCGCGTCGGTAGCTCTTGCTGATAACGGCTACTTCAAAAAAATTCGGGTCGGAGCGCACCTAATTGACGTTGAGACACTCGCTCATGTCTATGCATGGGAGAATCGCCGCAACGAGCTAAACCAGGCCGGCGGAGCACGGGTGCCCTGAAATATTTCCTCAGGAATTCGGTGCGAGCCAAGCGAGCGTCGGGAACCATTCCCTGGCGGCCTTGCTTGCTACGTCTGTTGCTAGCTGAGAAAATGTGCGCATGGCGATGTCAACCACCCTTTTTGCTGTTACTCAGGAAGTCATCGATCGGTTGAAGTCGGAGCCCTCGGCGATCCTGCAGCTTGAGTCCAAAGAAGTTTATAGCACCTACCTTTGGACGACGATTCCGTATTTCTTGAACGATGCGGACGACGAAGGCGATGACGACGACGATGATGGTGATGACGACGATGACGACGACGAGTTGTCTCATCCACTCGCCAACGTCCTTAGCGGTACTTCCTCAGTGGAGTGTGAGAACCTCGAATGCGGCGCGTTTTACGTTTTCGATCCATCCGATGTCGAGACGTTGAGCAAGTTGCTCGCCGCCGTAAAGCCGTCCGACATCAAAAAGCGGATACTAGACGCTGAGCTCGAAGAGGTATACGACGGCGAGGTCTGGGAGGAGCTCGAACAGCAAGACCTCTCCGAGCCTGAGGAGGTCGCCAAAGAGGTACTTGACGACGTCAAGCGGCTGAAGGCGTTCTATGCTGACGCTGTCAAGAACAAGCGCGGTCTTGTTGGCTATACGACCTAAGTTGGTGACGCGCTAGCCGTTGCGACGCTGGGACGCGCTACTGATTCGTATAGATAAACGCATCGTCGCCGTTGGTGACGCTGACGACCAAGATGGTGTCATCGCGGGTGGCGGCAGGCAGGGCGTTCCAGGCTTGCATGGCAACGTCGGCGTGTTGTTGGTCGTAGGCAAGCACGGCAAGCATTTGGCGCGACCAGCGGTCGGCTGCTGATACCGACGCGGTCGCAAGCTGAATATCGTCGAGCTTGCGACGCAACAAGGTGTCGGCTTCAGTCAGCGTATACGCTTGACCGAACGGGAAATGCACCAAGCGAGTTACGCTGACGCCGACTTTGCGGCCGTCGATGTCGACCAGCATGTCGGCGATCTTGCTGGTGGTGTCGTAGACGATTTCGGTTTCGGTCTTGAGCAGCGTGGCGCCTTCGCAACGCGCCAACCACTCGTAGGCAAACACTTCGGAAAGGCCGGAGCTGCCGCCTGCGTTGGCGGTCATCACCAAACGTACGCCGCCAGGTGTCAGGCGCGGCCGGTCAGCCGGATCGTCATAACGATCGGTGCCAAAGTCAAAAATGCCAGCAAACCAAAACGGCGTGGTCGCGGTCCATTCGGTGTCGTCGAGCACGCCACAGTCGCCAGTAACTACGCCAAAACCGGCCGGGGCGTCGACGGTTGGTGCAACATCGACGATAACCGCTGCGTCGCGTTGCAGTGGCGCATCTGCGGTGGTTTTGCTTGGGTCGCTGCACGCGCTCCACAACGCTGCCACCGCGATACATGATCCAATGCGTTTCATGCCACGCACGATATCAGTTTGGCCGGGGCTAGCCCAGCGTGCATCATGTCAGCTGTGCAAATCCGCGCGCTCCGCGACGCCCAATGTGCGCCGCAAAGCTTCGAGGCTATCGGCGAGCTGGGCCTCGGTTGCAGCATCGGTTAGATGGCCGTGGAGGTCAAACAGCCGACGTGGCCCAGCGATTTGGAGCGACGCGCCGACGAGCACGTTGCCCGACATCGTGCGCAGCACTTCGATCAATGCGGGATGCACAAACTCACCGCCGGTTGGCGAAGCGCTCCACACGACGACGGGCTTTTGATCAAGCACCGTGGTTGAGACTAGCCAATCGAGCGCGTTTTTGAGCGAGCCCGGAATGCCATGAGCGTATTCGGGCGTAGAGATCAGCACTGCAGCGGCTTGGCCCACCAACGCACGCAACGCAACTACCGAGGCTGGTGGCGCGTCATCGTCGTCGGGCGAAAAGTGCGGCAAGGTGGCGACACCGTCGTAGACGCGAAACTCGTCAACATCGGCAAGTAGCCGCGCTGCCGCCGCAAGCAGCAAGTGGTTGGTTGAACCAGCACGATTGCTGCCACATAACGCGAGAATCATAGGTGTCTCCATTGCCGTGCGGCGCGCCCGCCGGCAGCGTGCGAATAGTTAGTTGTTGGCCAGCGAGTTACAAATTGCTTTGGCTTGCACAACCTGCGCTTCGCTTGCGAGCAATTGATTCGCGCCATGCGGCAATCGCGGCAACTGCAGTCATAGCGATGGATGCGTTCATGACGCTTCAATCAGCATCGGTCGCCGGAAATTCCCGCGCTGCGGATATTACTTTTTGCTTAACGTGCCGAGGTAGTCGCCTTTGCCCAACGCCACGCCGTTGTGGCGCAGGATTGCGTAGACGTGAGTGGCGTGGAAAAAGAAATTCGGCACTACGTGCTCGATGAAGTAGTCGTGGCCGGTCATGGTTTTGCCTTCCCACCGTGGCTGAGTGACCACGCGTGTGGCTGCGCCTTCAAAGTCGCTGGCTTTGAAGCTGTCGAGATACGCGATGACCGATGCCACGCGGGCGCGCAATTCAGCGACCGTGGTTTCGGTGTCGGGATGGCTTGGTGCTTCTTTGCCAGTGATGCGCGAAATGCCAAGCTTGGCGGTGTCGCAAGCAATTTGAACTTGCCGGCTGCACGCGAACTGATCAGGTGCGAGGCGTGAACCCAGCAGCACTGCCGCATCAAAGTTCTTAGTTTTGGCGTAGCTCTCGGCGGTGTCGAGCCATTTGTCGAGTTGGCCGAGCTGTTTTTTCATTTGGGAGAAAAGTTCTTGATACATGCGATGCAGGGTACACGAGTCTGCTTAGCACGCACCTCGAATTGGGGCGTTAGCGCAATTTCTTGATGAAATCGGCAACGATCTTGGCAGGCTTTTCGTAGTGCGAGCGAATGTAGTCAGCGTGGGCTTGGGTCGCCAACTCACGCACGCGCGCTGGCTCCTTTTTGAGCTGGTGGAGCGTTTGCGCCAAGGTGAATCGCAAAATCGCCAAGTTGTACGGCGTTAGATCTTTGATCGCATCTTCGGCCAATGCCAATTCAAATAGGGGCAGCGCTTCTTTGTAGCGTTTGTGTGAGAAGTAGGTAACCGCGTATGCAGCCAACGCGTAGCCCGCGCGCGGATCTTTGAGGCGGCGTAGCGTTTCGTAGGCTTCGCGCAACTCGTCGATGCCATATTCCAATTTTTCATCGGCTTTAAACTGACCATCTTGCACTTGCAGCATCGCAACATCGCGCACGCCTGCAGCGCCAGTACTGCGCGCCAGCTCGATGGCTTTGGCCAACTCGGCAAGGCAAATGTCATGATGCTTGAGTTCGTGCTCGGCCATGCCCAAGTCGCGATGCAACTCAGACAGAAACAGCGGATCAATATTGGTTCTTTGTTCGACCCGCGCGATCAATTCCCGAATCTTGGGCACAGCGGCGCGTGAGTTATCTTCCCAATAGTCAATGTTGGCTTCGTACTGCAGGGTTTGCAGCGTGCGGAAATAATCGTCGCCGTAGACGCGCGTGAAAATTGCGCGCGCTTGTTCTAGCAGCGGCCGCGCCTTTTTATACTCAGCCGCATTGAACGCAACGCTGTATTCAAAGATCAGCCACGCTGCCATCGTTGGATGGGCATCACCGAAAGCTTCGCGGATGATCGGCTTTTGGGTTGCTACCAGCGTCGCTAGGTCTGTCCACCGGCCCTGCATGGCCAGCGCTTCGGCGACACACGTCGCGGCGTCACTGGTTAGCAAAATATCGATGTCGCCACTGGCGTTGGCGCGTTTAGCCGCATCGTCGCAAAGCGCGTAGCCTTCGTTGGGCTTGCGGGCGTGGGTTAATGCGCGGCCGAGCGCAATTTGCGCAGCGCCGCCAAGCTTGTCGTCACGGAGACGTTTGCCGATCGCCGCAGCGACCGCGGCACTGGTTCGCGCCGACTGTTCGTTCCGCGCGACGCCGGCGGCCGTAGTCGCCATCGACCAAAGCTCGCTGGCTAAGCGGTCTTGGCCACTTGCCGTTGCTTCGCTCGCGATGGCCACCAGCGCAGCGTGATCCATGCTGTTGTCTTGCGCTGCTACCGCAAGGCGGGCATGTGCGGCTTGCACTTCGGTTTGCAACGGTTGCCACGCGATGGTTTGAGCTTGTTTTGCCAACTGCTCCAAGGCCGGTTTGGCGTCTGTATATTGGCCTGCCATCATCAGGACGCGCGCGCCCACGAGCTGATCGCGCAGCGCAGCGACTTGGGCCGCTAGTTCGGGTGGCGGCGTCGACGATATTGTTAGCGTGGTGCCAGCGTCACAATCTTGCAAACGCGGCAGTTGATCGACAACCCCAAGTGCGTTGGCAACCAGAATCGAGGTTGGCTTGTTGGAAAAACTTTGGACGGCGGCACCAAGCGCCGACAAGGCTTGGTCGGCACACGCTTGTCGTGCGGCATGCCGCGACGCGGCTTCGGCCGAGCGGCTGGCCGTAGCGTCGATGCAAAGATCAGTTTGCAATTGCTGCAAGTGGGTGGCGTAAGCGGTGATGGCGTGTTGTGTAGACTCGGCCGTGCTGGCGGCAAACGGTACACCCGAGGCCGCAAACGCCTGGCTCATCGTGGTTTGGGTTGGTTTCGACCAAACCGGATCGATTCGTGCTTGGGTAGTGGCCGCACATTGTTTGACTGGATCGGCAACTGCCGCCGACTTTTGCGTCAGTGACCACGCTGCAATGCCCGCCGCAACGATGGTCATGCTGCCCGCTGCGACGAGCGGCGCTTTCGACCGCTTGGCGGGTGGCACCAGCTCAGCCAGCAGCGCTTGCATCGAAGGCCACCGTTGCGCAGGGTCGAGCGACAGACCGCGCCGCAAGACTCGTACAACGTGCGCCGCGACGCGGTGATTGTTGGGTGGTTCGATAAATTTGCCGTCGAGCATGGCCACGCCAGCAGCAAATGGATTGCTGAGATCGGTGCCGGCCGGGACCCACGGATGCTGTGCAAACAACGATTCCCAAAGTGAAACTGAAAACGCAAACTGATCGCTGAGGGCAGTGGCGTTATTGCCTTGATGTTGCTCCGGTGCCATGTACAACGGGGTGCCCACGATCATGCCGACCTGCGTGAGCTGTTCAAGCGATTCGTCGTCGAATCCGCCGTGGTTTTGCCATGCCGTAACGCGTTCGCCTTCAGACGCGGCGGTGTTAGGCGTTTGTTTGGCACGCAACACATTGCTTGCGCTAGCGTCGGTGCGCGCCACGCCAAAGTCGGTGACGGCAACATGGCCGGCATGGTCGACCAACACGTTCTGCGCTTTAAAATCGCGATGCACTAAGCCGGCTGCGTGCGCGGCCGCCAAGCCTGCGCCGGCGGCGGCATAGATGTCAACGATCGCAGCACTGGTAGGTGGCCGTTGGCGCAGCCACACATCGAGCGTGGTGCCTTCAACGTACTGCATGACGATGAAAAAGCCGTGTTTGCTGGTGCCTGAGTCATACACTGCAACCACGTTGGGATGCGAAAGTTTGGCCAACGCTTGCGCTTCGCGTTGAATGCGTTGCGTTGCATCGTGGCCGGAGTAGTGCAACAGCTTGAGCGCAACGCGGCGATTGAGTTGCGGATCAAACGCTGCATAGACCGACCCCATGCCGCCAACCCCAAGCAAGCCGCTAACTTGGTAGCGACCGATCGCGGTGCCTACTGGTAGCTGGCCAGGGCCAACCCCGGTTTCATGCAATGCTTTGCTGCGCGGAAATGCGCGGCCTGCTGGACCTTGCACCCGCGTTTGCTCGGCGGTTTGGAGCAACGTATCGCTTGCGCCTCCGGGGTGTTGCAATTCTGTTTGCATGCCACTGAGCTCGTTGGCGCTAGGCGTTGCGCCTATAGCAAGCGATTCGCGCGTAGCGGCGAATGCGTCAAAATCAGAGCTTCGTTTGGCCATAGTTGCGGGTGGTTAAGAGGCTAGCTGGTAGCAGGCGGCACTTCTTTGGCTGCGTTGCGAAACGCCAGCAACGTTGAAGTAAGTACCGCTGCAGTTGGGACGATCATGGCCCAGCGGCTAATGTTTAAGGTGAGCACGGCACCTGCAATTCCGCCACCAACGAATGCAAAAAAGATGGTGTAGAGCAACGAGATTCGGCCAAGCGGCGGTCGTTCGGCTGGCGTGCGGCCAGGTAACAAAGGCGGCAGGATCTTGAGCTTGCGCCGGTGCCAGCGGTACCAGCGCGCGGCTTCGATACCAAGGTCGGTCACCACGCCGGTGAGGTGGGTGGTGCGAATGACGGCACCCGATAAGCGGGTAATCAAAGCGTTTTGCAAACCCATTGCTGAGCACAAAATCGCGGCTTGGGCGTCGAGTGCGTGAGGATGGGTCGATTGGGATAGGCCGGCCACCACCATAAACGCAACAAGCAATGCGCCTTCTGCAAGCAAGGCAAAGCCATAACCACGTGCAATGGGTCCCGGCGTACTTTCGAGGATGAGCGCACTAACAAAAGAGCCAGCGAAAAAGAAGCCAATCAAGAGCAATGCAAACACGGCTGCCGATGAATCGCCGTTTGCCAAGTTGCTGCCCAAGCGCCCAACGCTGCCAGTCACATGCGAGGTGAACGAGCCAATGATCACGAACCCGCTCGAATTGACAAAGCCACCGATGGCCGCCAGCGAACCCGCTACAACCGTATTTTGGCGAGGCGTGCGCAGGGGCCCTTCGTGCGAAAACATGCGGGATAAGCATATCTCGTCGCGAACCAGGTAGCTACTTCTCCGCAAAGCCGCACGGCTGTGGGATATTGTGAGGGATGGCCGAGCCACCTCGTGACCCTGCGCTTGCAGAGACCATGCACGCGGTCGAAACCGTTTCGGTGCCAGCGTTGGCGGCAACCGTGGCGTCGCCAGTACCCGCCGGGGTTGGTGGCCTTGGCGACACCCAGGCCTCGATTTCCGGTGCGCCAACTGGGCCATTTGCTGCAACGCATGCCCACGCCAAAGCTGGTTCCATCGATCGCTACACGGTAGGTGCATTGCTGGGCCAGGGTGGCATGGGCGAAGTGCTCAGCGCTGACGATCACAATCTCGACCGGCGGGTCGCCCTCAAGCGCATGCGAGGCCGCCGCGCTGGTGCTGATGTGGTGCGGTTTCTACGCGAAGCGAAAATTCAAGCGCGGCTCGATCATCCTGCAATCGTGCCGATCTACGAAATTGGGCGCGATGCCAGTGGTGCACCGTTTTTCAGCATGAAGCAGCTGGCCGGGCAAACCCTCGACGACGTTTTGCGCCACGCGGGTTCGGCAGGGGAACAAGGCAAGCTGCTGCGCAAGTTCATTGATGTTTGTTTAGCAATCGATTTTGCGCATCAACGTGGCGTGGTGCATCGTGATTTGAAGCCTGCGAACATCATGCTTGGCGATTTCGGTGAAGTGTATGTGTTGGATTGGGGTATCGCACGCGTCGTCGATGATGATGATCCGTTGGCAGTTGCAGGCGACCCATTCATCAGCGCAGGCAACGCTGCTGGCGACGACGCGACACCTTCAACACCGCTGACTGCCGTCGGTGCCTTGGTCGGCACCCCGGGTTTCATGGCACCAGAACAAGTGCGAGGTGAAGTCGCAACCTCGGCGTGTGATGTCTACGCGTTAGGCTGCATCCTGTTCGAATTGTTGGTCGGTGAACCGTTGCATCCACGCGGCCCAGCGGCACTGGCGCATACGCTGGAAGGCGCCGACCGTGACCCACTGCAACGCGCACCTTTGCGTGAAATTCCGCCCGAACTCGCGGCGGTCTGCGTTGCAGCAACCGCGCCAGCGGCCGAAGATCGGCCCGCGGTGCGCGCTATCGCGGAGGACTTGCAACAATTTCTCGACGGAGATCGTGACGCTCGCACGCGTCGTGACTTGGCTGCGCAGATGGTGTCCGAAGCGCGGGCCCATCTTGCCGAAGGCTCGGGCAGTGCACGCGCTGCGGCGATGCAAAAAGCAGGGCGCGCAATCTCGCTTGATCCAGCATCGACCGATGCAACCGCAGTGATTGCAGCGCTGTTGCAACCGCGCGTTGGCGAGTTGCCGGCGGAAGTGAAAGCCAGCATCGAGCAGCTTGAACAGGTTGCGGTGCAAACGCAGATGCGCGGTGCGTTGTTCGCGTGTTTTGCTTATTTGTTAGTGCTGCCGGTGTTGCTGTGGCAAGGCGTTCGCGACTGGGCATGGTTTGCAGCGTTGGCGGCGACCGCGAGCATGCAAGGCGTCTTATCAGTCTACTTTTTGCGGCGGCCAACGGCGCGGCCCGTGTGGGTGCCGATGATTATCAATAGTTTGTTGGTAGCCTTGAGTGCGCGGTTGTTTGGGCCGTGGCTACTAATGCCTGCGTTGGCCGTCGGGATCCTGAGTGGATTGACAGCATTTCCCACTCTCACCGATCGGCCATGGTTGGTTACCAGTGGCGTGCTCGTTGGTGGTTTTGCGCCGGTAGTTCTCGAAGCGTTTGGGGTGCTTAGCCCAACATGGGGCGTTGTTAACGGTGGCGTTTGGTCGCACTCGGGGGTGCTGGCATTGAGTGGCACAACCACGGCGGTCTTGGCCGTTGTGTTCAACGTTTGTATCTTGTTGATTACTGGCGTCTACGCGCGTGGCATTGCACGCCAGCGGCGCGGCGCCGTGCAAGCGCTGGAGTATCAGTCGTGGCACCTACGGCAAATGTTGCCAAATGTTGCGAACGCAAACATTAGTGAGCAGGCAAGCGTCGGCATTGTTTGTAAAAAGAAGGCAGAATCCGGTCGATTTTGATAGATCCGCGCGGCGTCCCAGAATAGCGTGCGCCGATGCAAGCAAAACTGTTGTTCGTTGTAACGCCTGCAATGGCACTCCTCGCAGCCTGCGGTAGCAGCAAAAAAGCTACCCCTGATGCCAAGATCGTGTTGCCGGTAGATGCGGCGCCCGTCACCATTGATGCCCCGCCAGCGTGTGAGATTTCGTCGCCTGACTTCGGTGATAAAGGCGCTGTCACCATGGGTGGCTCCGTTTACAATCCGGGTATGCCTGCCAATGGGTTGCCAGCTGCACCTTACGTAGGGATGTTTGCCCCGCTCACGGCAACTGCAACGCCAGACGCAATTTTCGTTGATTTTTACTCTGGCTACGCTCCGTTTGGAACCGAAACCGCACCAACGCCGTTGGTGACTGGCACCTATCAAATCTCCGGTGATCAATTGAATTTCGCAACGTGCGGGGTTTGCGTCACCGCTGCGGCTAAACTAACCCAAAACAGCAACGCCGGCGATTTCATGGCGACTGGCGGCACGGTTGACGTCACGATGGCTGGCAACGCGGTTGGTGGAACGCTCACGCTCAAGCTGACCAACGTCACGTTTGAACAAGTCACCATCGACGAAGCAACGTTGGAGTCGACGCCGGTTGGCAACAATTGCAAAACCAAGGTTGGCAACATGACGTATACCGGTGTGATGGAAGCGCCAGCAGCAAAGCCAAGCGCGCCAAACCAACGCGTCCGCGTCCGGCTCACCAAAAACCGCTACTAATCGCGACGCACCATGACTGCTGACGTCCATGTAGTCTGCAGTAGTGGTGATTGCGCGCTGCGTTTTCCAGCGCCTGCAGGAACGGCCTGCCCCTTGTGTGGCAGTGCTACTGCGGTGGTTGCGGCACGTTTGCCGAATGTGCCGTTGCGGCGATCGCCTCGTCGGCAATTGGCTTTGATCTTCGACAACGTGCGCAGTGCGCACAATGTTGGCGTCATGCTGCGAACTGCCGAGTGTGTCGGGGCGACGCACGTTTATCATTGCGGGATTACCGCGCCACCACATCATCCCAAGGTTGCGAAGGCGGCGCTTGGGTCAGAGCAGCGCATCGTTGCAAGTGTGCACCGCGATGTTGTTGCCGTGGTGGCTCAGCTGCAAGCCGAAGGGCTAGCATGCTGGGCGCTTGAGTCGGTCGCCGCGGCCGATGACATCTTCGTGGCTGCCGCCGACGCCCCGGCTAGCCTTGCGTTGGTTGTTGGTAACGAAGTCGCTGGCGTCGACCCTGGCGTGTTGGCGTTGTGCACACGCCGCGTGACGCTACCGATGACCGGCGACAAGAACTCGCTCAACGTTGGCCATGCGCTTGCGGCTGCAGCATATGCGCTGGCGTTTAGCTAAGCACTGCGGATGCTAAGCTCGCGGCAACCGTGGTGGTGAGGAACTCACTCACTGCGCGAACCCGCGCGTTGCGCTTGATGGCGTCGTGCACAACCAACCACGCGTCGACGGCAACCGGCTCAATGGTGGCAACCCGGACCACATCGGTGCGCTGCACCAAATAGCTTGGCAACAAGCCGACACCCAGGCCCGCTTCGACTGCAGCGAACACGGCGTGGCGATTGCTGACCAACAGCGGCGTTGCGCGTGGTTTTAGCTTGGCCACCAAGCGTTGTTCGGCCGCGGTGGTTTCCGAAGCCACCAGCTCGACGAGCGTGTACGGTGGTTGGCGGCGCCGCAAATAACCGCGGCTGCCGTAAGCTGCAAAATGGATCGCACCCAGGCGTTTGGCAAAGACCGACCCCTGCGACGGTTTCACCATGCGAATCGCGACGTCGGCTTCGCGTTTTTGAATATTGAGAATGCGCGCGGTGGTGACGAACTCCAACCGAATCCCAGGATGTTGTGCATAAAACGCCGCGAGTTGCGGCATCACGATGTGGGTGGCAAGCGAATCCGGCATCGTGCAGCGCACCGTGCCGCGCAGGATTTGGTCGGCGCCTTGGACGCGGCTTTGCAGCTGCGCCAGCGTATCGGCGATCGGACTGGCGGTGGCCAACACCTCGCGTCCGGTGGCGGTCAGTTCATAGCCGCGCTGTTTGCGTTCGAACAGTTGCGCGCCGAGGTCGCGCTGCAACGCTGCGATGCGACGCCCTATGGTTGTTTCGTCGAGGTGCAGCTGTTTGGCTGCACCTGCAAACGATCCATGTTCGTTTACGGCAAGCGCAATCTTCAGATCGTTCCAATCGAGGGTCATGGCGCATCGCGACTATGCCTGCAAAAATGCAGGTATTGCATGCAGATATCGGCATTTTTTCTAGTAAGCAAAAGCTGCATGTTGTCGGGGTACCCAAGAAAGGCACCTTATGACTCACGCAAATCAGTTTCCCCTGCCGTCGCTGCTGCTTTCGTTTTTGACCATGGCCGCAAGTTGTCGGGTAGCGTCGCCAGTGCATGCGCCTGCCGCTGCGTCTAACGTCGGCACAGTCTATGTGTATGAATCCGACGACGCGGGCTTTCGCACCAAGAACTTCTTCTACGACAACGGCGATGAAGTCGTTGCGTTCGATAGCCAATTTACCCCTGCCATTGCACAACAGGCACTAGCGTTCTTGCGCAGCAAAACGTCGCACCCGCTAACCACGTTGGTGATTACCCATCCCAACCCAGATAAGTTCAATGCGATCGCGACTTACCAACAAGCTGGCGTACGCGTGGTGGCTTCACACGCGACTGCAGCAGCGTTGCCAGGCGTGCAAGCATATAAGCAACACTTCTTTGTCGTGGTGGCGAAAATGTTCTCCGATGCAAATTACCCCGTGCTGGGTAAACCTGACGAGACCTTCGTCGGTGCTACGACATTAACGCTGCGCAACGGTGAACGCATTGAGTTGCAGGATTTAGCGCAGCCAGGGATAAGCGCTACCCAAACCGTTGCCTATGTGCCCGCCGTCAATGCCTTGTTCGTTGGCGATTTGGTGCACTATCAAACCCACGCGTGGCTTGAAGGCGGCATCGTCGACGGGCTTGTAACCCCAACCCTGCAAGGCTGGATCGCCGATTTGAACGAGCTGGTGCAGACGTACGGCGAACGCAACCCGTTGGTGTATGGCGGCCGCGGTGCCGCAGTGCCGCTGGCCACAGCGGTGCCTAGCCAAATCAACTATCTGCAACGCGCCGCAGCGATTGTTAACGTCTACGTGAGCGACCTCGGTGGCCGCCGCGCTGAGCTACAAGGCGCTACAGCGCAAGCTCACTATGCTGCGGTGGCGACTGCTATCAAAGCTGCATTTCCGACGTATGGGTGGCCTTTTATGGTCGATTACAGCGTGTACGGCCTCGTCAACCAGGCGGCTGCAAGCCAGCGTTAGCAGGGTGTGTTTACGTGAGGCGACACTGCAGAAGGTAAGTTCGCGATACCGATCGCAAGGCAGCCGTGGCAATATCGCGGAGTGACGGCAGCTGACTTTTTGAACACGGTGCAGCAAACGTTGGCGCCCGCCACCGTTGCGGACGTGGATGCTGCGATGTTGCGCGCACGGATTGAAGCCGGCTGGGCTTCGATACCGACGAGATTTGGAGCAGGCGCGCAAGCCGTGTTGGCAACGTTGGCACCGGGTTTCGCAGCCCACGTGGCGACCAAGCTCAACGCGCAAGCTGGCTTGGCAACCGCGCTGCCACGCTTGCGCCTCGACGATTTGTTCATTGCGTACTGGACTGGCCAAGGCGACGCGGTCGCAATAGCAGCGTTTGAACGCGACTTTGCAACGGTAATCGATCGCGTGGTGGCGCGCTTTCACCGCATCCCTGCGGATGAGCTACGGCAACGGTTGCGGATCAAGTTGTTTGTAGCTGCGCCGGGTGCCGCTGCACGCGTGCTGGAGTACGCCGGGTTTGGATTTTTAGAAAACTGGCTCAAGGTAACCGCAGCGCGATGCTTCGTGGATATTGCGCGAGCCATGCCGGCCGCCACCGATGCGCTCGACGAAAGCGAAGTCTTGGACTTGCCAGCTTCAAGCGACCCGAAGCTCGTGCACTTACGAGCCGAAATTGCTGCAGTTGTAAAGGTTGCGTTTGCATCAGGCGTGGAGGCGTTGCCCGATCGTGCGCGCACCTATTTGCGCCATGTTTACGTCGACAAACTGACCCTCGATCAAATTGCTGCGTTGCACCATGTGCATCGAGCAACCGTGGCGCGCATTTTGGCGCAAGCGCGCGAAACGTTGATGGCGCAGACCCGCACGCGCATGCGCGAACAATTGCGTGTTGAAGATGACGGCTTGGCGAGTGCGGTGGCGATGATCGATAGTCAGTTTGATCTTTCACTGTCGCGTGTGTTAAGCCCGAGCTCGCAGCCTGCGCCGACCGGCTCAGCCATTTCACCCGTGCCGGAGCCGAAGCCGAAATGAACTGCCCATCCGACGAAGAATTGCTTGGCTGGCTTGATAATCCAGCGTCGCAAAACGACGCGGTGCATGGCCACATCGATAGCTGCGAAGCGTGTCGAGCTGCGATGGCGCATGTGGCAGCGCTTGATGAAGCGCCGCACGTTGATTGCATTGGACGTTACGAGCTTGATACGCCCTTAGGTGTTGGAGGTATGGGCATGGTGTGGCGGGCGTGGGATCCGCAACTGCACCGCCACGTTGCGGTGAAGGTCCTGCGCGCCGACTCGGCTAATGGCCGGACCCGGTTGTTGGCGGAAGCGCGCGCATTGGCCAAGTTGCAAGATCCGCATGTCGTTGCGGTGCATGATGTTGGCGAATTCGACGGTGAAGTGTTTGTCGCCACCGAACTCGTCGATGGCGAATCGCTGGCAACCTGGCAAAGCAAACAACCTTGGGCCGAAGTCATCGCGGCCTACGTGCAGGCCGCCGAAGGCCTAGCGGCGGCGCATCGAGCAGGGTTGGTGCATCGCGACATTAAGCCACACAATTTGTTCATTGATCGTGCGGGGCGTGTGCGCGTTGGGGATTTTGGTTTGGCGCGTGGCGATGTCGACGCGGTGAACGACGCAGGTGATGGCCCAACCGCGAACAATGCGCGATTGGCGCTAGGGTCGCAAACGGCAACCGGCACCCTGGTGGGAACGCCTGCATACATGGCGCCGGAGCAGCGTACCGGCCATGTTGTCGACGCACGCGCGGATCAATTTGCGCTGGCGTTGTCGCTGGTGGAAGGCCTGACTGGGGTTAGACCCGACGCTGGCGTGTCAGCTGCAGCGTTACAAGGCTTGGCCCGCGGCGAAGCCAGCAGCACGCCCACGGCGGTGTGGGCGGTATTGGCGCGGTCACTTGCCATTGCTGCGACCGATCGGTTTCGCGATATGCGCGAATGGATCGGCGCGTTGAGCGTTGCCGTGACGATGCGCAGCGAGGCCGCGCCAGCTTCGGTACCAGTGGCGGCGCCTCGCTCACGTCCGTGGCTTGCCGGTGCCCTCGTTGGTGTTGCAGCGGTTTCGGCCGGCGTTGCGTGGTGGCAATTGCGTGGCGATTCGCGCAGTGCAGCGGTTGCGGTGCAGCCTGCACCAACAGTGACTGCGCCAGTCGTAGCGCTCACTGGCGGCTCAGGTGGCGCAACGCCGTCGCCGGTAGCCGCGACTGCAAGCGGCTCAGCAGGTATGCCGCCGCCGCCGGTGCCAGCTACGCCGATGGCTGCTTCTGCACGGCAGGTGCCCGCCAATGCGAGTCGGTCAGCGCCGGCCCCCGCAAAACCTGTTTCGGTAACCAATGGCGTGCCACCTGTGCAGCAGGCCGCGCTCGACGATTTGTACGCACTCGAACGAGCGCTGACCGATTATCGCACTCGCATGGATTACAAAGGCGGCTTGGTGGTTGCGCAAAAAGCGTTGGCCAAGCACCCGAATGACCCAATGTTTTTAGGCACAACCGGTCTGCTTGCATGCCAAGCTGCCGACGAGAAACTGGCTCGACAGCTCCACGCGGTGCTAAAAGATCCATGGCGTAACGGCATGGAGCAGGCCTGCGTTCGCACCAATATTTATCTTACTGGCGAGCTAATCGATTCAGCCGTGGGCAAGCAGCAACAAGCCTATGAACTGCTCAAACAAGGCCAAACGTTGGTAAGCACCGGCGAGTACGCCAAAGCGCTCCCGTTGTTCGAGAAAATGTTCGCGATCGATCACTTGCCTGCATCGGCCGGTCGCATTGTCGAAGCCGGCTGCCGAAGCCAGCAGCCTGAGATGGTTGCCAAGTATTGGAACTTGACCGACGACACTGGCCGCAACTCAGCAAAGCTCGCGTGTGCGTTCGCAAACGTTGTGACGCCGTAGCACTACTTGGCAGCGGTTGCCTCGGGCGCAGCAAAGTTCCACCCTAATTTCCCAAAAGCGAGTTTCGTACTTTGCGCAGTCAATACTTGTTTGTTCTCAACGCAGCCTTGGTACTCGGTTGTCCAAATATTGACTCGCTTATTGTGGACGACGCACTGTGCAATTTTCTGATTGCTGGTGCGGGAAAGGTTTACGATTAGCTGCGCCGATTCGGCGCCGTTGTAGACGTACATATACTCTTTCATCGTGGAAGGTGCGTTGGCGCCAGCTGCGATGCTTTCGTCGGTTTGATTCGTTTTTGTGGTGACACAAATATTTCCTGCGGTTGCGGTAATCGTTGTGCGATCTTCAAACGGCCACACCGTGCAGTCCTTTTCTTGCGCAAGACTGAGATAACTAGACGCCGTGTGGAATAGGGGCTGGTTGGAAGCAATTGGATTCGGAGCCGCAACGCTGTGATCCGCGGGCTTCATCATTTGTCGCATCAAGGCGCACGATGGCAGCGCGGCGAGTGTGCACGAAGCAACAACAAGGCTAGTAAGGGAGGCGGTGATATTTTTCGTTTGCATGCGGGTCCGGACGGAAGCTGTTGCAACCGAGTCGCAAGATCCTGGTAGGAAATTGCCAAGGTTTTTTCAAATTGGCCCAATCCGTCGCTTAAGTATTAATAATTACAGTTATTTACCAACAACTTGAGCACGGCAGAAATCTGAATGCTAGCGTTTCGGAGCAATGCAAAAACGCACATGGATAACGATGCTGGCCGCAGCAGTGACGGTGAGTTCAAGTCAGACGTCCTCGGCAAAGGACAAACCTGTCGCCGCCGCGTCCAAGGCGCCGCCCGCTATCGTGGCACCAACCACGTTACGCGCGACACTTTTGTCGACGTTGGCGCCAGCTCGGCCGGCCGCCAAGGTGACAGGTGCGTGCCCGGTAACGATTGAATCAGGCGTTGGCATCGGCGGCGTGTTGGTTGGCTACACCAGCGCCGAACTAAAGAAGCTCGGGTTACCGATCACGGTGACCAGTGGGGACGCCAAAGAGGGCTTTCAAAAAGTTGGCGTTACGAATGTTCGCTTGCTGGGCGGCAAAGTTGTCGACGTTTGGATCGACGACGCTCGCCTGCTGAAAGATTGCATCCGCATCGATGGCAAAAGCATTAGTCGACAAGCTAAACGCGAAGCGTTCCTGCAACTTGCCCAAAGCTGTAACAGCGAAGCACCGCGAACCGGTGGTGAGTTTAAGCGTTGCAACGATGGCGGCCTGTTCTTTGGCTACGGCATGGGCGACTTTTTGCAAATTCGAGTGCGGTCACGCGGCGCCGACTTTACGCTTGATAATTATGAGCTCGTACTTACCGACGACGGTACGGCGGCCACCATCTCAGCGGAAAATCGCAAACAGCTGCTTGAGCGAGTGTTGCTTTCAAAACAGATGGACGCGTACTGGCACCAAGACAAACCTGGCCGCAACAAGTTGGTGATGCGCAAATCGCCGTTGTTTACCGACGAGCCAGAGTTCCGCATGTTTGGCAACGTAATACCCTGGGTCGCCGCGCCGGCTGCCACCGACCCGTATCTAGAAGTGCTAGAACTAGCAGCGACAAAATCCAAAGGTCGCTTACGGCTAGCGTTTCCGATCGAAGGCGTAGTGGCAACAGCCACGTTGGTGCCGTCGGGTGATACGTGGCGTATCAGCGACATTACCGTCGCTGAACGGTAGGCTATGTCCTTGTAACTTCCCTTTGCATCGCCGCTAGCGCGCGACTCGCGCCCATTGTTCTTGCAGGCGTTGCACTGACACCGGCACGGCGGTTTTGAGTTCAGGTGCAAATGTTTGCACGCGGAACTCCTCGATCAACCAACCGAACTCTTCGACTTCGGCGATGACGTAGCCTTTGGCGCGCAGTTCGTCGCGCTTCTTGACGAAGTTCTGCCAAAACGGCGTTACTTGCACTGCTTTGCTTTGATCTTTTTGTGGGTCGTGGGTGAGCCGCTGCAAACGCACCAAGATCGCTTTGAGATAACGCGTGATGTGATCCAGCCGCGCAACAGTGGTGACGCGCATGAGATCGGGCGGTGCCAAATGTGTGAGCTGGCTCTGAATGTCTTCGATCGCTGCGCGCGTGACACCCGGCCGGCCGGCCAGCGGCTTGATTGCAGCCAATACTTTGTCGAACTCAGTGCTCAAGGCTGCCGCCGAAGCACCGCGCTGCGCTAGTACACCTGGCAAGGCATCGCGGCCCGCGATGAAGCGCTCAAGAAACGCTGGCTTGTTGCGTGGCACTGCAGTTGGGTCATGCAAGCGAAACGCATCGTCGAGGGCACGCAGCACGATCTGCCGACGCATAGGACCTTTGAGCGTGCCTGGCACTTTGAGCTCAAGCTGGGTCAAGGTTGTCGCCAGTTGCGCAATGTACAGTTTGCGCAAGCCATCGCGGGTGGCTGTCGCCGCTGCATCTGCCGATTCAAGCAAGCGCACATCCACTGCGAGCTCGGTTTCGACGAGAGCAGGGTACGCAAGCATGGCGCGGCCAGCGATTTGCAGCGTTACCGACGCAGGAAAATCGTTGAGGTCCCACATTTTCATGCCGGTGCGCTCGTGTTTTTCGCGTGGCACGCGTGACCACAGCTCTTTGGCACGTGCGGTCAGCGTGCGCTGCAAGTCAGCAAGATCGCGGCTCGATGCAATCGTTTTGTCGTGATCGTCGACGATCCGGAACGTCATCGATAAATAGCCAGGCAAAGCGTAAAGGTCCCAGGCATCGCGAGCGATACGTTCGCCAGTGCGCTCGAAGATCGCGCGTTCCAGCGCTGGGAACATCGGTCCTTCGAACGGCTTGAGCGTTGCAGCGAGGTGCCGCGCCAAATCGTCGATCGGCATCAACGCTTTGCGTTGGGGTTTAGGTAAACCGTCGAGCAGCTCACGCAATTTGATCTCGTGCCAGCCTGGAATTGTCCACGCCAGCACAGCTGGGTCAAGCTGCGGCAAAAGTGCCAGTGGCACCGCCATGGTGATGCCATCATCTTCTTCGCCTGGCTCGAAGCGATAGGTCAGCGGCAAGGTCGCGCCACGCAGCACCAGCTGGTCGGGATAACGCGTTGGTGACAACTCATTAGCTTCGTCGAGCAGCAGATCGTCGCGGGTGAGGCACAGCAGCTTCGGGTTGCGAGCTTCGGCGTCGCGGCGCCAGACTTCGAACGCTTTGCCACCTGTGATGTCGTCGGGAATGTGCTGGTCAAAGAAGTTCCACAACGCTAGCTCGTCGGCCACCATGTCGCTACGCCGCGCTTTGTCGCGCAAGTAGTGCACTTCGTCGAGCAGCCGTTGGTTGTGTTCCATGAACGCGCCCTTGCTGGCGTATTCGTGGCGCACGAGCGCATGCGTGATGAACAGTTCGCGGCACAGTTCCGGGTCAAATGTTGCGTACGACACCCGACGATCTTTGATGATCGGCAAGCCGTAGAGCGTGACTTGTTCTTTGGCCACCACTTGGCCGGCCTTCATTTCCCAATGCGGGTCGCCGTAGCTTCGTTTGCACAGCGCGCCAGCCGCGGCTTCGAGCCAGGTTGGGTCGATTTTGGCGACGGTGCGAGCAAACAGCTGCGACGTTTCAACGAGCTCGGCCGCCATGACCCATTGTGGTGGTTTGCGTGCGAGGCCCGACGACGGATGTACTTGAAAACGAGTTTGTCGTGCGCCAATGAAGATGCGTGATTCTTGGTTCCACACACCGATCTTGCTCAGCAAGCCCGGCAACAACGCGCGATGGATCTGTTCGCTCGACGCTGGCGTGTCATTAGGCGCAAAATCGAGTTCGCGCATCACGCGGACCAATTGGCCATGGGTGTCTTCCCACTCGCGCATGCGGTTGTAGTTGAGGAAATTGTCGCGGCACAGTTTGTACAGCTGCGAACGCGACTTGCTGCCGCGCGCTTCTTGCCAAAATGCCCACAGCTTGAGGTAGCTCGCGAAGTCGCTGGCTTCGTCTTTCCACTTTTGATGCGCTTGATCGGCGCGCTGCTGCGCGGCGTGCGGCCGGTCGCGTGGGTCTTGCAAGCCCAGCACGGCAGCGAGCGTTACAACTTCACGCAGCGCATTCTGCTCGCGGCCGCCGAGGATCATGCGGCCCAACCGCGGGTCGAGCGGCAACCTGCCCAGCTGTTCGCCGAGTTCGGTTAAGCGGCTGTGCTCGTCGATGGCGCCGAGCTCGTCGAGCACACGGTAGCCCTCATCGATAGCGCGCTTGGGCGGCGGATCCAGAAACGGAAAGCTTTCGATATCGCCAAGGCGCAGCGACTTCATGCGCAAGATCACGCTTGCAAGGCCAACGCGTTTGATCTCTGGATCGGTATGCGCTGGCCGCGACACAAAATCTTGTTCTTCGAACAAGCGGAAACAAATACCGTTGGCAGTTCGGCCACAGCGGCCTTTGCGCTGGTTAGCGCTCGCTTGCGAAATTGGCTCAACGAACAATTGGGTTACGCCAGTGCGAACGTTGTAGCGATTGACGCGAGCCACGCCAGGATCGACGACGTAGACGATGCCTGGAATCGTCAACGAGGTTTCCGCAACGTTAGTGGCAAGCACAACCCGGCGCATCGGCGATGATTGGAAGACCCGTTGTTGTTCGGCCGCCGATAGCCGCGCATACAACGGCAAGATCACGGTGTGCGGCAGTGCGCGCTGTTCAAGTTCCGACACCGCTTCGCGGATTTCGCGTTCGCCTGGTAGAAACACCAAGACGTCGTTGCGTGGGTCGAGTTCGGTGATCTCGTTGACGGTATTGGCGACAACTTCGGCTAGATCGTTTTCGTCGTCGCGTGGCGGCCGATACAATACGTCGACAGGGTAGGTGCGGCCGGACACTTCAATGATCGGCGCTTGGTTAAAGAACGCCGATAGCCGCTCGGTTTCCAGCGTTGCCGAACTGATGATCACGCGCAGGTCGGGCCGGCGCGGCAGCAATTGCTTGAGGAATCCGAGAAGGAAATCGATGTTGAGGCTGCGCTCGTGGGCTTCGTCGACGATAATCGTCGAATAGGCGCGCAGCATTGGGTCGCCTTGGATCTCAGCGAGCAGCATGCCGTCGGTCAGGAATTTGATGTGCGAATCTTTGCGCACTTTGTCCGAAAACCGGACTTTGAAGCCAACTACTTCGCCGAGCGGGGTTTGCAATTCTTCCGCGACTCGAGCTGCCACGCTGGTAGCTGCGATGCGGCGCGGTTGTGTGCAGCCGATCATGCCGGTGGCAGTCCGACCAGACCGGCCCATCGCAAGGCAGATCTTCGGCAGCTGGGTGGTTTTACCTGACCCGGTTTCGCCAGCAACGATGACCACTTGGTGCGCATCGATGGCGTTGGCAATATCGACCACGCGCATCGCCACCGGCAACGTTTCGGGAAACGTTACGCGTTCGCTCAGCACGATGCCTGGGCGCAAAACGCTCGCAGGCTGGGCTGCGGGGTTGGTGGCGGAGTCGGATATCACGGGCGGCCTGTAAGTAACACCTCGGCGGCGCGAACGATAGGCGCGAAAAGGCCTACAGCGCTGCCAAGACCGCGTAGCGCTGATTGACGTTGATGCGCAAACCAAGCTCTTCAACAATGGCAATTTCGCCAGCGCGATACTCTGTGATCGCCCACGTTTCGGCGTTGCGTTCGACCACGGTGATGCGCTGTTAGGCAAACAGTGCTGGCGGTTCCCGCAGCATTTCGCACCGCAGCAGGCAACCCGCTCGATGTTTTGCTAACCTGGGCGCATGATACGCAAGTTGTGCGTTGGATGTGTCATCGGTGGAATTCTCAGCGCAGCGTTGGTTGCTTCCGCCGAACGAGAACCGATGGAGACCGCGGTTGATCGGTCGATAGCGGCTGGTGACTTTCCGCAAGCACTTGCGAACCTCGAGCGGATGCGATCGAGTATCTCGATTGATCTTGACGACGAGTTTGTACGCAATCGCACCGATGATGCGTGGGGCAGGTTATTGGACGGCAAGCTCGCGGCAATGGCGCAAACCGGGTTTGAGCAATTGGTTGCACTTGATTCGGCAGTACAACAGGCTCGTCGGGTGGGCGCTGCAAAGACGCAGAAACGGCTGGCCACCGTGCTTGAATCCGCAGTCGCGAAGATGGAAGGCGAAGCGCAAGGCCTTGGCCTCGGCGCGCAACTGGTGCGGTTGCGCAGCATTGCTGCGGCAGCGTCGACGAGTGATCGGGCACGCGATGCCGTCAAACAGGCCGAAGCCAAAGCAAGCGCGCAGCTCAAGCGGCTCAACGTGCGTGGTCTGTTCGGCAGCTATGTGGCGGAACTCACCAAAGCCGCCTACCTGTTAACCGCCGAGCCGAGCCATCCACGACCGATCGCTGCACGCTACGCGTTGACGACCGCAGCGAGTTGCGCAGGCGTTGTCGAGGCGGTCAAAGCCAGTTTGCAATCGACCGGCACCGATGATGTCGCGATTGAGTTGAATATCACGAGCTGCGAGGCTTCATCACAAGACCGCACGAGCCAACGTGAGTTTGAATACCAGGTGCGCGAAAAAGTGTCGCGCCGCGTCCGTGAACAATACGTCGAAGAAATCAACGAAGACGAAACCACGTGCGGCAACCCGACCACTCGATGTTCGACGGAAGTGGAAAATCTCACTGGCGTTGGGTTGCAGATTACCCGCACCAACTGTTCCACTTCGCCAGGCCAATGCACCACGCGCACGGTGAAGAAATTCGTCAAGGCGTATCGCGACGTCGACAAAGCCGTCGACGAAATGGTGACACATACCGAGCGCGTGCCAGTGACGACGCGGACCACCTCGGTAACCGTGGCGGGTACCGCAGTGCTTCGCATGGGCAGCACCCAAGTGACCACGCCGATTAACGTGATTGGCACCGCCAGCGACGAGTCATTTGATGCAACGAACGCGGGCCAGAGCCACAGCTTCGGGGATATTGCTGCGAACGCCGTCGTTGCTGCTGGCCAACATACCAGCGCGTTACTGGCTGACAATGCGCAGCTTGCATATTCACTGCAACGCGCCAAAGATGTGCGGGCGCAACTAAATACCGCAACCGGCGACGCGCGTTTGCCGCTGCTGTTCGAGCTGGCAGCCCAAGAGCGCAAAGGGGAACCAGAGTTGCTCAATGCGCTGGCAACCTCGTCGGGCTTGTCGGTTAGTGAACTAGCTGAAGCGCTGCGTGGTACTAGGTTCGGCGCTGCAGCGGTGCCGCCACATGTGACCTTTGATATTGAGCTGCCAGCGCCTGATGAGGCGGGAGTTGCTGGCCTACGCAACGACGAAGAGCGCACGGTGGTGAACCGAACCAAGATCACCGTCGGTGGCTTCAATATTGGGTTGGTGACGTTTAGTGCGGATGCACGCAAGTACGGTGCAACGTTTGGGCTCAACATTGCGCGCACCCCGGGGCTATTGGCGTACCGACGCGTAACGGGCTACGGTTTTATTGACGGCGCGCTTCAGATCGCAGGCGGTGGCATCGGTGAAACGGCGTTTGGGTTTGCAGGTAAAGTCGGGCTTGCCGCTGGCATGGGCTTCGAGCAAGGTGGTGTGTTCGCACATGTTGCTGGTGGCGTTGATGGCATCTACCTCGACGACGCCGACGCACCGCTGATGGTGCCCGGGTCAACGCGTGTGCCTGCTGCGCTCGGCTGGGGCTTTGGCGTAGCGTTGCGAGTCTCCAAGCTCTATGTGAGCGCAACCCGCATGATGCGATTCAACGATATTTACCCTGAGCGGTGGGCGGCCGAAGCGCGCTGGGGCCGTCCGTTCTACCTCGGTATTTCAGCATACGGCTACCGCACCTTGCTCGACCAAGCCGGCAACAAAGGTCCCATCGCAGCCATGCTGATCCTGGGCGTCGAGCTTGATCCATCACATCTCAACAAGCAGCTTGTCGGTACGGAAGATCGGTTGCGTTAGTCATGCACATCGCGATACTCACATTTCAAGGGTTCAATGAATTGGATTCCCTTATCGCGCTGGCCGTGCTTAACCGTGTCAAGCGCGAGGGTTGGCGGGTGACGTTGTGTTGCCCCGAGGAGACCGTGACTTCCATGAATGGCGTCAAGGTACATGCGCAGTCGCGAATCGAAGATGCCCGTCATGCGGATGCGGTCATCGTTGGTAGTGGCGTGCAAACGCGCGACGTGGTGGGCAACCGTAACTTGATGGACGAGCTTCGCTTAGATCCTTCACGTCAGCTACTTGGCGCACAGTGCTCAGGTACGTTGATATTGGCCAAACTCGGACTGCTCGGCACCGTACCAGCGTGTACGGATCTCACCAGCAAGCCATGGGTACAAGAAGCAGGCATCAACGTGCTCGACCAAGCGTTTTACGCGAGCGGCAATGTCGCAACTGCCGGAGGGTGCTTTTCCTCGCAGTATCTTGCAGCTTGGATCATCGCTAGCACGGAAGGAATCGAAGCAGCGCAACGTGCCATTCATTACGTCGCGCCAGTCGGAGAAAAAGACGAATACGTCGCGCGCGTGATGAAGAACATTGCCTTGTACCTTGCACCGGCGAGTCGTGATAGCGGCTTGCGTAACGGTTAGCGTCGGGCCCGCAACCGTCCATACGTGTCTGAAAATGTATGAGACCCACGGTGAATGCGGGGGTAGCCGGTTCGTTCTAGGCGCAACGCGTCATCCGTAGTCCTGCATATTTTGCATTTTGTCGTTGAGAAACACGCCAAGCATGCGTCTGCGACGCCAGCTTTGCGCGAAACATTTTCTGTAGCGCGGCCTCAAGATTGCAGTAATCTCGGGCATGGCGGTAGGACAAGGTTCACAAGGTGAGATGGGAGAAGGTGGCGGCAGTGAACGCCTGTCGGCGCTAGATGCAACGTTCCTCGAAGTGGAGACCCGCGAATCGCCGATGGGTATTGGTGCAGTTTGCATCTTCGATGCCGGCACAATGCTGCGCAGCGACGGTAGCTTCGATGTGTCACGCTTGCGTGCGCATGTGGATCGCGCGATTGCGTCGTTGCCGCGCTATCGGCAGCGCATCGTGCATACACCGCTCATTGGCCAGCCCGTCTGGATTGATGACACCAACTTTAACCTCGATTTTCACCTGCGCTATACGCGGCTACCAGCACCGGGTGACAACCGGCAACTGCAGCGTTTAGCCGCGCGGTTGTTTTCGCAGCCGATCGATCGCGACCATCCGTTGTGGGAGTTGTGGTGCGTCGAAGGCTTGACCCACCATCGGTTTGCAATCATCGGCAAAGTTCATCACTGCATGGCCGATGGCGCAGCCGGCGTTGGCTTGTTAACGGCGCTGCTGCAGTCAACGCCAACGGCTAGTACGCCACCACCGCCGCCGCCGTGGCAACCACAAGCTACGCCGCAGGCCGTCGCGCTGTTGCGCAACGAAATTGCCCATCGTAATCATCAAACGTTTGGCATGGTCCGCACGCTTGCACGTGCCATGACTCAAGCAGTGGCAGGACCGGCACGAACACCGTTGGCGCCGGCACCGGCTCACGAACGCAACGCTGCAGGCACGCGCCCAGCGCAGGCCGTCGCCAACGGCATCTACGACATTTTGCGGGCCGCACTGCACCGCCGTACCCGCACTCCGCTTACGCCGGACCGCATTGGCGGCGCGCGGCGGTTTGACATTGCGCGCGTCGGCTTGGCCGACGTCAAGGCGATCGCTGCGCAGCTCGGTGGCACCGTCAATGACGTGGTGCTAACGCTCGTCGCTGGCGTGCTGCGTGAGTTTTTGGCGCAACGCGGAATGAATCCGACCACAATCGGTGCGCTTCGCGCCATGATCCCGGTCAACCTGCGAGCACCTGGTAGCGATCAAGGCGGCAATCAACTCGCGATGCTGCTGACCGAGTTGCCCATTCATGAAGGTGACCCGCGTGTACGGCATCGCTTGGTACGCGAAGCAACCGAGCGCTTGAAGCATCAATCGGATCAGATCGCGGCGTCGGCATTTGTAACCTCCGTCGCCGACGCTGCTGCGACCGGCGTGCTATCCAAAATCTTTCACGCTGCCGTGCGGTTGCGCTCGTTCGACGTTGTCGTGACCAACGTGCGCGGTCCAAGCGCCACGCTTTTTGTCGGCGATGCGCCAATGCTCGCGCTGTACCCCATGGTGCCGCTGTACGAACGCCAAGCCATCGGGGTTGCGGTGTTCAGCTATGCTGGCACGTTGCACATTGGTTTGTCCGCTGCTTGGGATTTGGTGCCTGACTTGCACGATGTCGCGCTGCAATTCGAACGTTGCCTCGACGAGTTGCGGATCGATTAACAAGGGCGGCTCCTTCCCGCTGACGATTCATCACAAGCTCTGGAGCAATCTCGCGGAGCTACGACAATAAGCGTGTCGCGATGCGGTTGGATGAGGGCGTCACGTGCCATGGCACGTGGAATGCGGGGATGGCCTTGCTTGTGCATGGCGCAACGCGCGCTGGAACGGCCGCAACGCATGGGCACGAGCACGGCGGATGCCTCCTGAGCAGTCGCGCCGTTCACCAAGCGCTATCCGCACAATCGCTGGGCCTGACGTTGGGCCACGCTTGTGTCGCAGACCGCTGACATCACACCAGCACTTGTGATGAATGCTCAGTCCTTCCCGCCGCCCTCTGCGCGGCACCGCCGGGCCATCGATAAGGCACTCACCACCGGGCGCCGCGCGGATCTCGGCGTCTCCGGCTCTTGGCACTTGCGCATTCGCGAAGGCGCCTTACGTTGCGACCCATGATTCGCGCTTGTCCCCATTGCCGCAAGCAGAACCGCATCCCTGCGAAGCACTTGGCCGCCGTCGGAAAATGCGGCGCGTGCCAAGGCGTGCTACCAGCCACCGATACGCCAATTGCCGTCGATGCTGGGCAATTTCACGATATCGTCACCAACGCGAAAGTGCCGGTGCTCGTCGATTTTTGGGCGGCTTGGTGTGGCCCATGCCGCATGGCTGCGCCTGAACTGGTCAAAGTGGCCGCAGCGATGGCAGGCCGCGCGCTTGTACTTAAGGTGAATACCGAAGAGCAGCAAGGTCTGGCTCGGGAATACAACGTGACCAGCATTCCGTATTTTGTGGTGCTCGTCGGCGGCCGGCCCGTGAAACAACAAGCCGGGCTCGTGCCTGCTGCCGAGATGCAGCGTTGGCTAACCGCGGCAAGCGCTGCGTAGCAGCGTTGGTTTACGCCAGTGACGCGGCAACTTGTTCCAGTACGCTTTTGCAGTCGCCTTCGATCGTTTGGTGATGTGAAACGATCACGCGCTTGAGGTTTGGTAATGCTGCGAGCCTGCGCAATTGCGCTGCAAACGCAGTTTTGTCTTTGAACAACAAAAATCGCGCGAGCCGGCTGGTTTTAGGCCCACCGCTGGATTGAGTCAGGTGCTTGAGCACAAATCCTTGCACACCGCCGAGGTGCGGCATGTTGAACACGGCGTCGTTAAACACCAGCGTGGTGCCTTCGGGTTCAACGATCTGCATATAGCCTTCGGCTGCCCCCACACCGTCGAGCATGTGCAAGCTCACCACCGAATCGGCAGGAAAGTCTTCATAACATCCATCAACGACGACGCATTCTTCGACTTTTTTGCGCGCACCGCTGGGGCACAGCACCTTGGCATTGGGGAAGCGCGCTTGCCACGCATGCGCGTCTAGCCGATGCATGCCATTGGGGACAACGATGCTTTGCACTGGGCCCCACGCTGCGAGCTCAACCATCATCGCATCCGGCAAGCAGATCGCGTTGTGAATGACCAGCCCACCGTCGGTGCGTCGAGCGATCGTCATCACGCGTCGCAGCGGCATGTTGGGCACGTTGTCCTCGACTCGCCACACTGCGCTCGAAAGTTTTTCGAACGGTGAGGGCGTTAGCACGGTCCACGGGCGTGTTTTTGCCATGGCGACACTTTACATCGCGCTGTGGCGATCGCGCAGCGTTGCAGGCACGCTGATGAGCGACTGATCGTCGCGGCTACATGCCAAGATCGGGCGCTGCCGGTGGCTGTTCCAGCGTGATGGCGCCGAGCTTGCCCGAGCGGAAATCGTGGATGAAAATCTCGCTGGCTTGATGCAGATCGACGGCACCACCCGCGCGCAAGCCACCTCGGCGCCGCCCGATTTCGGTCAACAATGCTGCAGGCGAATCGGGCACAGCGTCGAGCTTGTAGCGCGCCGCGACCACCGTGCCGTAATGTTCCAAGACGTATTCCGCGCTGATCATGGCAGTGGTGTGAAAATCGATCGCCGTGCTTGGAATCGAGCCAGCAAACGCCAACCGCATGGCATTGCGTTCGTCTTCGATCTTCGGCCACATCATGCCAGGGCTATCGGTGAGCACGGTGTGATCTTTGAGTTCAACCCGCTGTTGCCGTTTGGTAACCGCTGGTTTGTCGCCGGTGGCTGCAACATTGTGTTCCATCAAGACGTTGATCAGCGTCGATTTGCCAACGTTGGGCACGCCTGCGATCACCGCGCGCACAGGTTTGCCCAAGCGATAAACAAAGCCGAACTTTTTGGCTGCAATCGAAATCATCTTGCGCGAATACGCTGGATTATTCGTGGTTGCGGCAAACGCGAAGACTTTGCTGGCAGTTTCGCGTTGCAGATGCGCGATCCAAAGCGCCGTCATGGCTGGGTCTGCCAAGTCGGATTTGGTCAGCACTTTGACGCAGGGTTTATTGCCGCGCAGTTCCGCTAACATCGGGTTTTGCGACGACAACGGCAGGCGCGCATCGAGCACTTCGATGACAAAATGCTGCGAAGGCAGCAATGCCACCAGCTCGCGCCGGGCCTTGGTCATGTGGCCCGGGTACCACTGCAACGTCATGTGCAGTGACTACCACGATTGCAGCAATTAGGGCACTGGC
>JAKQOD010000564.1 GCA_029565465.1 Deltaproteobacteria bacterium | reverse complement strand
CCCACGTTTTGTATGTGTCTTGCCGCCATCACCGTGGGCCTCCCGTTACATCGTTAGTGTCGTTTAGCTTAAGGCTTGAACTCGTCCGCGCCTTGGTCTTTGCCGGCGCCTTGCGGGCGCGCGTCGCCGTCAAAATCTTTGTCTACCGTGGATGCCGTAGCCGCAGCGTCGATGGCCACACTTCCATTGGAAATGTGATAGTCGAACGGCGCCGTTTGGTCATTTTTGAACTTCACCGTTGCGGCGCTTGCCAAACTGGCCGTTGAACTTAGGACGCAAATCGCGTCCGTCTGCGCCGTCGCGGCTGCGTTGTTGTTGCCCGCGCGGTTATTCGAGAGGATGCTGTTCACCAGTTTGATGTCGGTGCCTAAGCATTTCACACCGCCGATACCGCCACTCGCCGTGGCGATGGCATCGTTATCCGCTACTGTATTGAACTCGAAAATTTTAGGGGACGTCGGCGTCGTAATGCTAACGCCGCCCGCAGCAGCGGAAACAGAATTGCCGTTATGAACAATAAAATTATTTACCAGCTTGAAACCGCTATTTGTGAGCGATATCCCTCCACCGCTGTTCGTCGTCACCGTCGCGCCCGTCACCGTCACGGTGCCGCCCGTCGCCGTGATGCCGCCGCCGGTGTTCGTCGTCACCGTCGCGCCCGTCACCGTCACGGTGCACCCGCCACCGCTGATGCCGGCACCTCCGTTGTTGCCGATTTCGGCTTTCCGCACCAAGATCGCGCCGGTTCCTAAACAGGAAATCCCATGGCCTTGTGCGCCGTCACCGCCCGTGACAGTGGCGAAATCCACCGTCAAGTTCGACGAGCCAATTGGCACGGTAAGCGTTGCGTTGTTCCCGCCAGATTGCCGGTCAATCGTAGCGCCGCGGCCCACGATGGTTGCGCTCTTGGGAAACGACAAGGTTGTTGGCGTTGTGTAGACATATGAACCAGCATCCAAATGGATGACGTTGCGGGTGTCCGAGACCGCCGCGACGGCGTCCGTGATGCTGCATTTGCTTGCGGGCGTACAGGCGCTGCCACTGCCAGACGGCGATGCATAAAGCACGGCGCTTGCCACGGCACACGTTCCGTCTGCCAAGCATGTTTTGGATGTACATTGCGCGTCTTCGGTACACACGCCACACGCTTGGCTGCTGCACACCGGCGCGGCGGCCGGGCAGCTCATGTCTTCGACGTTGTTGCCGAGACAGGGCACGCACGTGTCCGTCGTCATGTCACACACGGGTTTGTCGCCGGTGCATTTGTCCGGCGCGGCTTTGCAGCCAGTCACCGGACCATCAACGCGCCCGTCCACAAGTGCGCGGCAGTCATTCTGCGGCGCGCCTTCGCAATAGTTTTCGTTATCGTGATTGCACGCCGCACCTACCAAGAGCGCCGACGCTACGCACATTGCATTGATTACGTTTTTCATTGTCATGCTCCTTTACGCCTACAGCGTGCCTGCCCAGCCGAGAAGTCCACCATGTTGCAACGGCATGGCCACCGGGCCGCTCGTTGCGCTGCTGTCATGGCGCGTCCATAGATAAATACCAACGCCAATCGCGGCAGCGCCGACGACGCCAGCGCCGATGCCGATGGGCAAGTTGCCGCTCAAGGTTTTCGGTTGCACCGTTGGACGGTCCGGCGAATCTTCCAGTGTCGCGATGTTGTACACGCCAAACCCGAGCACGGCCGCGCCGCCGCCAATCAGCAAGCCAGGCACGAGCTTGGAGCGGCCCGGGGCCGGCTTGGGCGCAACGATGGTCTTGCTGTGGATGCGGCCGTCGTCGTGCGCGTGGCCTTCGTGGCCGTCATGGCCCTCGTTGCCGTGCGGGCCGACGCCCACCGGTTTGTC
>JAKQOD010000799.1 GCA_029565465.1 Deltaproteobacteria bacterium | reverse complement strand
CAATTTACGAGGAGTGTCAGTCATGGTTGTACCCTTTGTGCGTGTCGAAACGAAGCAGGCCTAGCGCCCGCGCGCCGTCAATTCGTACAGCTTCAAGCGCCACGCAGCAAGTTCCGCGCGATGACGATGCGCTGAATTTCGCTGGTCCCTTCATAGATCCGGGTAACGCGTACATCGCGCACGTTGCGTTCGATCGGAAAGTCGCGGGTATAGCCAAAGCCGCCGTGCACCTGCAGTGCAAGGTCGCAAATCTTGCCTGCGTGTTCGCTGGCAAACAGTTTCGCCATGGAGGCCTCCTGCGAAAACGCTTGGCCTCGGCCCTTGAGGTCTGCGGCCCGCAGCGTCAATAGCTCCGCAGCGTCGAGCCAGGTTGCGCTGTCCGCCAACATATTGCCGATGGCTTGGTGCTTAATGATGGGCACGCCAAACTGTTCACGCTCCGACGCGTAACGAATCGCTTGCGCCAATGCGCCGCGTGCGATGCCGATGGCTTGCGACGCGATGCCAATGCGGCCACCGTCGAGCGCCATCATTGCAAGGGCGAAGCCGCCGCCAATGCTGCCCAGTACGGCATCTTCGCCGACATCAACGTTTTCAAGTACCAACTGTGCTGTGGACGAACCGTGCAAGCCCATCTTTTCTTCGAGGCGCGCCACCGAAACGCCTGGCGCTTTGCCAGGCACTAAGAACGCCGAGATGCCACGATGACCAGCCGTTGGATCGGTAATCGCCCACACAATGAGCAGCCCTGCATGATCGCCGCTGGTGATCCATTGTTTGGCGCCCGAGATGCGGTACCCAGTCGCGGTGCGCTCAGCTTTGGTGCGCATGCCGGCTGGGTCGGAACCCGCTTGCACCTCCGACAACGCAAATGCGCCGGCCACTAACTCACCGGAAACCAACCGTGGCACCCACGCTTGTTGTTGCGCTGGGGTGCCCATCTTGGCCACCAGTTCGGCAACCATGTTGGTAACCGACACCGCAACCGAAACCGCAGCATCACCCCGCGCTAATTCCTGCATCGCGAGGGAATACGCAATGGTATCGGCACCCGCCCCGCCGAGCGTTTCGGGCACCGTGACGCCCAATAAGCCAAGCTTGGCCAGTTCACGCAATTCGGCCAAGGGGAACTCACTCGACACATCACGCTGTGCTGCTTTGGGCGCCAAAATTCGTTCGGCAGCGTCACGCGCGGTGCGCTGAACGAGTTGTTGTTCTTCGGTGGTAGCGAACTGCATAAATCGACTTTTCGTGAGGGTTAACGCGTGCTGATTTTGCTGGTTGCGGCGTCGACGGCAATCGCCAACTTGGCGTACTGACCGCGTGGATCAGGCAAGCGCCAACCCAACGCTATCTTCTCGACACAATCGAACCAGGGGTCAGCTGGGGGCAGGCCTGCGGTCGTCGCAAAACCAACCGATTGCGCTTTGCCGCCCGGGCCAACATAAACCGTAATTGCGATCGTGGTGGCATCGCCATCAGGGTTGCTACCGAGCTGCGCAAACTTGCGGCATTCATCAAGCTTCTTGGTTTGCCCGCCCACGGCCGCCAAACTGCGATCGGCGTCCCAGGCAACGGCTCGACCTTTGGCCGAAAACTGCATTGGTACGGTGAACTCAGCTTTGCCGCCCTTGGGCTTTGGAAACGCAATCGAACGCGCGATTTCAAGCATGCACTTTTCGATCGGCCACGCGCCGAGGTCGCCGTCACCTAGTGCCACCGACGTCAACTTGCCATTGGCATCGATCCACCAATGCAAGAGCACCTCGCCACCCAGCCATTTGCGGGTGCCAACTTGTTCGGTGTAACACTCCGAAATTGCCGTGGTGTGGCTCGCCATGGCTTTTTCGATGTCCGCAGGGTCCATCTTGCCGTGGCTCGACGTCAGTTGGATATCGGTATTTTCGTCTTCATCGTTGTGCTCGATGATCTGCCGTGTCGCGGGGCGAGCATCGGGTGGGCGCTCAGCATAGTTCGTGGGCGGCTTCGCGCTGCTGCCACCGCAAGCCACCAACGTACCGAGCAATAGGACGCCAAGCCGCTGCATTACATCGCCTCGAATGCGTACGTGTACGACCAATCGCGCGACGCTTGCAGTGACGGAAACGTTATCCGCTCGACAATCGCAATGACACACGCCGCGAGCTGTTCGGATTCCAACGTCGACTTGATGACTTTGATATTGGAGGCTTTGCCATCGGCTGAGATCGAAAAGCCAAGCGTCATCTTGCCATGCGAACTGCTTGGAAATTCCTTCCGATCAACCGCTTCGCTTAGGCAGCGTGCGGCCATTGGCCGCTTGCGATCGAGGGCACGATTGATGCCGTCGAGTGCTTCGGCGGATTCCATCGTGCCCGATTCACCATCGCTTACAACCGGCGTTTCGGTTTCGCTGGTCGGCATCGTCGTTGCTGTTTGTTTGCTGCTACCGCCGCAGCTCGCCGCCAGCAACCCCGCCGCGACACATCCAAGAGTTCGTGCACGCATGTTATCCACCCTTTGCTAAATAGCCTGCGATGACCAAGCGTTGAATTTCGCTGGTACCTTCATAGATTTCCGTAATCTTAGCATCGCGAAAGTGGCGTTCGACGGGAAATTCGGTGACGTAGCCATTGCCGCCGAAGATCTGAATGGCTTCGCGGGCCGCACGATTGGCGATGTCCGACGCGTACAACTTGGCCATCGCGGCTTCTTTGCCATAGGGCTGCTTGTTGTCCTTGAGCCACGCAGCGCGCAGCGTAAGCAGGCGCGCCGCATCGACTTCAGTTGCCATATCGGCCAGCTTGAATTGGATGGCTTGGTGTTGCGCAATCGGCTTACCAAACGTTTTGCGTTCTTTGGCGTACGCGACCGAATCTTCCAACGCTGCGCGTGCAATGCCAACCGCTTGAGCTGCAATGCCGATGCGGCCGCCGTCAAGGGTCGACATCGCAACCTTAAAGCCGCCACCGACTTCACCTAATAATGCATCCGCCGACAACCGCACTTCGTCGAGATAGATCTGCGACGACTTGCTGCCGCGAATCCCCATCTTGTCGTCGGGCGGCCCACAGCGCACGCCGGCGGTTTTCATCGGCAAGATGAACGCCGTGATGCCTTTGTGACCCGCGTCGCGATCGTTCATCGTGAACAACACGCAAACGTCGGCAACCGGACCGTTGGTGATCCAGTTTTTGGTCCCGTTGATAATCCAGGTACCGTCGGCTTGTTTCACTGCCACGGTGCGTTGTGCTGCAGCATCCGAACCGGCTTCGGGTTCAGATAGCGCAAAACAGCCCAACAACTTGCCGGCCGCCAACGGGGTTAGCCATTCGCGCTTTTGCGCTTCGGTGCCAAACCGTGAAATCGGATCGCAGACCAGCGAGTTATTGACGCTCATGATCACGCCAGTCGATGCACATGCGCGCGAAACTTCTTCCATCGCGAGCACATACGACACATGGTCCATCCCGGCGCCGCCATAGTTGTCGTCAATCGCGATGCCAAGCAAGCCCAGCTCCGCCATCCGACTAACCAGTTCTTTGGGGTGACGGTGTTCGCGATCAATCTCCGCGGCTTTAGGCAACACTTCGTTGGTGGCAAATTCGCGCGCTGTGGTTTGCACCATGCGCTGTTCTTCGGTGAGTTGAAAATCCATACAGCGAATCCTTGTTGAGTAGCCAATTGGTCAACGGCGGCGCGGCCCGACTGACCGCGAAACTTATTTACCCTTGAATGCCGCAGCGCGTTTCGGACGGCTCAAAAATGCAGCCATGCCTTCACGCTGGTCTTCGGTCGAGAACAACAAGCCGAAGCTGCGCTGCTCTAAGGCCAAACCGTTTTCGAGCGTGGTCGATTGCCCTTGTTGAATCAAGCGCTTCACTTCGGCCACCGCTAGTGGACCATTCGCGGCAATGCGCATCGCCAGCGCTTGCACGGTTGCCATTAATTCGGCATGAGGCACCACGGCATCGGCCAAGCCAATGCGCAATGCTTCGTCGGCCTTGATGCTGTCGCCGGTCATGCAAAGCTCTTTGGCTTTCGCAACACCAACTCGGCGCAGCAAGCGTTGGGTGCCGCCGAACCCAGGGATGACGCCGAGCTTCACTTCGGGTTGCCCAAACAAGGCTTTGTCCGACGCATAAATAAAGTCACAGGCCAGCGCGAGCTCGCAGCCACCACCGAGCGCAAAGCCATTGACGGCCGCGATCCAAGGCTTGTGCGAATGTTCGATAGCAGCACCACAAACGCCGCCCATTTCCGCGAAGGCATGGGCCGCCGTCGCCGACATCTGACTCATTTCTGCGATATCTGCACCAGCAACAAATGCTTTTTCGCCGGCTCCGGTAACGATGACAACACGTACATCGTTATCAACATCGAGTTCCGCGGCCAACGCGGTGAGTTCCGAAATCACCTTGCTGGACAGCGCATTGAGCGCGGCTTCGCGCGAAATGGTAACGACCGCGATGTTATTTTCGACGGCAACTTTAACAGTTTCAAATGTGCTTTGCATGGCGTGCCTTATCTCTTACAGACTGCGTTGCGTTACTTCTTTTGGCCTTGGGCGTCGTACTCGTAAAAGCCGCGACCGACCTTGCGACCTAACCAACCGGCAGCAACGTATTGCCGCAACAGTGGACACGGCCGGTACTTGTCGTCGCCCAATTCACGATGCAGCACTTCGGCAATCGCTAAACAAGTATCGAGCCCAATCAGATCGGCGAGCTCCAGCGGCCCCATCGGATGATTGAGCCCAAGTTTGACGCCAGTGTCGATATCGGCCGAGGTACCCAGCCCTTCGTACAAACCGTAACAAGCTTCGTTGATCAACGGCATCATCATGCGATTAACAATGAAGCCAGGGATGTCTCGAGCGCCAATCGTGTTTTTGCCGAACCGCTTCGCGAGCTCAACGGTTGTATTGTAGGTGGCATCGCTAGTTGGCAAGCCGCGCACAATTTCCACGAGCTTCATCACCGGCACGG
>JAKQOD010000785.1 GCA_029565465.1 Deltaproteobacteria bacterium | reverse complement strand
GTTGACCGACGATGATCCCCTTCACCTGCTTGCGCTCGGCTTGTGCTGGCAGCGCCACTTCGATCTGCACGTCGCTGCGCGGCACGCTTTGACACGCCAGAATGTAACCTTGTTCGATCTCGTCGGCGGAAAGTAGGTAGCCAGTCTCGGTCAGTTCATGTACGTCGCCGCTCGCACGTTTACATTTGCAGCTGCCACAACCGCCGACTCGGCAGCTATACGGAAATGCGACGCCACTGCGCAGCGCTGCAGCGAGAATCGTTTCACGCGGCTCAACCGGGATTGCTTGGCCATTGATCTGCAGTGTGGGCAGTTTCTTCGCAGAATTCGAACAATTCGAACTGGCCATGGCACTCCTTCGGGGATGGTGGACGCAGCTTCAGGATAAGCGTCGTTGTGTGCGAAAAAGAGGTCATTTATTGACAATGATGGGTCATTTATTGACACTGTGAGCTCGACATGCCCGAGCCGCTTGCCACGCTGCCACTGCAGTACATTCGCTCGATCGGCGATCAGCTCCAGCGCATGGGCATTGATGTCGCTGCGTGGCTCGCCGAAAGCGGCATGTCGTTGGCGTGGTTGAATAGCGCTCGCTCAACGGTCGATTTGTCGCAATTCAATCGCCTAGTGGTCCAGTCAGTCGCTATTTCAGGCGAGCCCGCGATTGGGCTGCTCGTCGGTGAGCGGCTGCTTGCGAGTTCGCACGGCTTGCTTGGCTACGCTGCGTCAAGCAGCGGCACCTTGCGCCAAGCTATTGGCGTGTTCGAACGTTTTGTTCGCTTACGCGCTCCATTTTTGACGGTGTCACTCGCCGAGCGCGCTGGGCAAGCGCGGGTGATCATCGAAGAAACGCTGCCGCTTGGCGCAGCACAGCACAGCGTGCTCGAAGCGGTGGTGCTGAGCGTGAAGAATATGCTCGACTCGATCTCCCTTGGGGCGTGTCGCGTTGTGCGGGTGGCGTTTCCGTTTGCTGCGCCGAACTACAAGTTGTTAGCGCGGCAAATGTTCGGTTGCGACGTCGCTTATGGGCAAACCTGGGCCGGCATCGTGTTGCCTGCCAACGTGCTCGACGTGCCGCTGCGCATGGCCGATGCACAAGCGTTCGAACAAGCGGCAGCGTTTTGTCAGCGCGAACTCGACAAGCTGCGTGCCAACGAGTCGATGGCAGCGCGCGTGCGGCGGTTGCTGCTTGAAAAGCAGAACGGCTTTCCGTCGCTGCAAGTAACTGCACGGCTTTGTCATCTAACGCCGCGCACGCTGCATCGCAAGTTGCTCGCCGAAGGCACCTCGTATCGCGCTTTGATCGAAGCAGTCCGTTACCAACTCGCCGTCGAGCATATGCGGGCCGGCCATTTTAGCATCGAAGAAATCGCCTACATGTTGGGCTACACCGACCTTGCGAATTTTCGCCGGGCGTTTAAGCGCTGGGCCAAGGTGCCACCCTCAGTATATCGGCGCATGCGTTCGGCCCGTTAGCCGACGGCTTTTCTTCAGTTCTGCCGCGTCGAAGTTGATTGACTCGCCGCTGCCCTTGGGTATGTTTGCGGCATGGAACTGACCGCTGCAGTCACGCAAGGTACGGCGATGTGGCCGACGCTGCAGGTTGGCTCGGCCTTACAAGCGGCACTCGAAGCGTGGGTTGCTGCTGGTCATGCCACGGACTTCAAAGAAGCGACACTACGGGATTTAGCAATCGCTGCCGCCGTGGCCAGCAGCGATCGCGCTGCCGTCGAGGAATTTGACCGTTTCTATATTCGCACGCGAACTGCAGTCATCGCCAAACACGGTTTGCCGAACGATGTCATCGCTGACGTGCTGCAAACCGTGCGTTTCAAAATGTTGGCCAAAATTACCGACCTGCCAGCCGCCGTGCAGGTGGTTACTGGCGGTGATCTATTAGGCCTCGCAACTGTAGTGGCGCATCGCACCGCGATCGATTTCGTTCGGAAAATTGGCCGTTCCGTCGCAATCAACGACGCTGTCGAATTCGACAGCTTGATGGCGTCGATCGGCACGCCCGAAAGCGCGCTTGGCAAACACCAGCTCAAAGAAGTGCTGCGGGCCGCGCTGACTGCGTCGCTGACCGACATCGTGCCAACTGATCGCACCATCTTGCGCTTGCACTTTTTGCATCACATGAGCATTGATGATTTGGCCACCCTGTACGACGTCCATCGGGCGACCGCAGCGCGTTGGATTGTGAAAATCTGCGACGATGTTGGCGCTGGCTGTCGACGCTATCTTGAAGCGCAGCGCGAAACAGTTGACCTCGCAACTGCATGGCAGTTGATTCAGTCAGGCATGTCGTCGGGGTTTTTAGGCCTGCGCGGCATGCTTACCGCGGCGTAGTGGCTAAACGTTGTGCAAGTTTTAGTTCCGCGTCTTCGCAATCAGCCTCGGTGCGGCATTGCTCGATCGCTGCTCGCCATTGTGCTTGATCTACCTCGCGGGGGCGCAGTGCGTAACGCATCGCAAGCGCAGTGAGCCGCAGTGCTGCGAACGGCACGCTTCCCGTTTGCGCCTTGGCTGCAACTGCGAGCGCTTGATCGATGAGTCGCAATTCTTGGTCGGTGTGATGCATCGCGCTTTGCACTTCGGCGGCAACCAACAGCATGTTCATTTGTTCGGTTGCGATGTTGGCTTGCGGGAACTTGGCGGCGATATCGGTGAGCAACGCCAACCCGAGTTGACACTGTTGCCATGCCTTGGGTGCATCCTTTTGTTCAAGATATGCACTCGCCAGGTCTGATAAGTCGACACGGTAATTCAACATGTTGGTCAAGCTTGGTGAGGCCAATGCAATGGCAGCGCTGTTTGCAGTGGATTCTTCGAGCAGCGCTTGTCGTTGCGCATCGCTCGCAACCCGCGCCGCAAGGCTTAGCGCAGAACTCAACAACATGCGTCGGTCGACATCGTTGGGATCATCTGCCACCGCAAGGCGCGCTGCGGCCAACGTATCAAGCGTGACGGTTTGCGCTTGGGGGCTGTGGAGGCGAATCTCGCACTTGGCTAACGCAAGTTGCGCTAGCACCAGTGCAGTGCGTAATTCGCGATCGGCCGGCGCTGCTGCGGCCGCGCGCTTGCCTAACCGATACAACTGCAAGCCTGTCGTTTTGGCACGTGTGATGTCGCCAGCTGAAAGTAGTGTTCCCGCAAGCCGGTTGCCAATCGCAAAAACGTCGAGGGTAGACACCTCGTTTGCACTGGTGGCTTGGTCGAACGCGAATTGATATAGCTCAACGGCGCGAGGCAAGTTGCCAGTCTGCCTTTCAAGATCCGCAACGAGCGACCAGGCTTGGATACGCTGAGGTAGCGATGGCTTGGCTGTCCAGAGGTGAATCGGCCACATACACGGCAGCAGCGTAGACGCGACATGGGTCAGCTTGCCACGCGCAATGTTCAGCTGTGCACGCGCGATTGCTTGTGGGCAATATGCTTCGCGTTGATGGGCCATTGGTAAGCGCGCGATGTCAGCATCAGCGAGCTTCAACGCATGGTCAGCAACGTCGAGCTTTTTTTGAATCAGCGCGGCTTCGCTTTGGATCCAGCGCAACCGCGCAGCATCGAGATCCGTGGGCGAGCTATGCGCAATCAAGCTTTCAACTTTGTCGGCTAACGCCACCAAGAGATCGCTGCGGCCCATCGTGGCATACTGCCGCTGCACATCGCCAAGCAGTAAATTCATGGCCAGTTGGCGCCGTTCAACGTTCGCTTGCGCGACAGCGATCGCTGCGAGTTTGCGCTGGCGTTGGGCTTCAACCGTGCGCGACCAAAGCAAGCCGCTCACCGTTGCGACGGCGAGCGCTAGTGCGAGTGCGCCAACGGCGATGCGATGCCGTCGGATCCACCGCACAACTCGTTGTTGTAGCGAATAGTGACGTGCGCCGACCAACAAGCCTCGCTCGAAGCGGTTCAAGTCAAGCCTCATGGCTTCGGCTGATGGATAGCGATGTTCGGGATCCTTGGCGATTGCACGTATCACGATCGCTGCAAGATCAGGCGATACGGTTGCGAGGGCGTGCCGGTAATCCGTGGCCTGCCGAGGCGATTGCCCCGCAAGAATCGTAAACATAACAGCGCCAAGCGCGTATACGTCGCTGCGTTCGTCAACAGCGCCGCCTGCCAACTGTTCCGGTGCAGAGTAGTCAAGCGTGCCCATGCCTTGACCGGCCCGCGTAAGCTGGTTGCCGGTTGCTGGCGGTGGTGCGCTATCGCTGCGTTCGTCGTCGAGCGATGCATCGCCGAAAGGTTTAGCCAAGCCCCAATCGAGCAGCACCGCATCGCCCCACTTGGTGATCATGATGTTGTGTGGCTTAATGTCGCGATGCAGTACGCGTCGTGCATGGGCATGCGACACCGCATCGGCAATTGGCAGAATCAACGCAAGCAAGGCTAAGCGGTCCACGGTCGTCGCACTTGGATCTAGCCTGCGATCAAGGGTTTCGCCTTCGAGCAACGGCATGACGAAGTAGGGGGAGTCATCGCTTTGAATGCCGGCGTCAAGCACCGGGACAATTGCGGGGTGATTGAGCTGCGAGAGAATCTGAACCTCACGAGTGAAACGACTGCGGCTGGTGGTTTCGTAGCGCGGGGTTTTGATTGCGACCAAGCGTTGCAAAACCGTGTCGTATGCTCGGCAGATTGTGCCCATGCCGCCAACCGCAAGCACGTCGCGCAACCGATAGCGCCGTTCGTTTGCGTGGTCTAAGGCTGGGCCAGCGTCGCCTGGTTCGGCGCCGGCGCCGCCAGGGGTCAGAACCGATGCAAGCTGTTGACAACAAACGCAATTATTCAAGTGCTGTGTTAAGGCCTGGCGCGTGGTTGGGTCTAACCCGGCCGCTTGCCAGCGTTGCCAGATAGCATCGTCAGGGCAGGCCTCAAATTGCATGGGTTGCTAGTAGCTGCTCTGTGCGAGCCTTTCAAGTGCAGTTTGCGGCGCACGCCAGCACTTTTTTATAAAAATAAAATGCGACGTACCGGTCCGACCCACGATGTAAGTTGCATGAAACCAACCATAGCTTTGACGTTACTTGCAGTAAGTGCAGCCAGTTGCAACCTTGTGAACGCCCGATTGCCATTCGGTGCAGGGAGCTCATCAACGCCCGCCGCCAGCCAGCCAGCCAGGCAAGCGTCGCAAGACGCGCCAGCGCGCGATATACCCAGTGGCGCCTCAAGCAAAGCTGCGCCTGCGGTGAACGCCGATGCGAAGCCAAATAAGACGTATGAAAAATGCGTGGCGACCTTTGATCAAAACTACGATGCCTGGATGAAAATGTCGGCACCGGCGCGCAAAGCGTTGGAACAAGCGCGCAAGGAATCGCCGCACGTCGCTATGGCAACGTTGCTGCAAGCGTGGGAAGCGCTCGACGAAGCTGCTGCGATACGCCAAAGCGGCAAGATGCCGGTTGGTGCAATCTACTTCCATACGGTTGCGGCCGAACTGGCGCTGCAGATATTCGGTCTTGACGATGAACTGGTCGCAACCCGCTGCATCAATAATCAAATGTGGATCAACTATCGTGATGTACCTGACGGCACTAGCTACTACGGGAAATGGACCGGCAAAAGAGAAGTCGATCTGGCTGCCGTTTGTGGTGGCCCGACGATGGCGCAGTTTCGCAAAGCCGAGCAAGCGCGGCTCGATTACGTCGACCACTACAACGCTACGGTCAAAGCGGTGCTGGACAAAGTCCGTGGTGGCGGCATGTTTTTCGTGAAAAGCATCAATCGCACAAAAACGAGTGACACGTTGGTGCTGGCAGAATCGTTAAACAATGGCAAATGCGTCGAAGATGGCACGTGGGTCAACGATGGTGGCCGCCTCGCCAAAGGCTGCACCTGGGTCTACGGCAAGAACAAAGCTGCCAGCGAAACCCATACCTACCATTTCGCACCGGCTGCGCTGCCGTTCGCCATCAAAGCGGGCGACCAGGTTAATATGGCTTACGAGATTGACCCTGATGCGCCCGCGACTTCGAGCCGCTTCAGAAAAGAAAAGGATGGCGGCAAGTGGGGCGTCTCGAGCGTGGACCGCAATGGCAAGTCCGTCTACTACATGTGTGATAGCAAGAAACATCGCGGGTTGCGCATCATTGGCCTTTATCCAGGCGCCATTAAGTGGAACGCCGAATGACGCTGCGGCAACGCCAACGCGAGTTCGCATGGGTCCGTCGTGCAAGTTAGCTGTTTTGAGTCCCGCAAGCTTTGTGAATCGCTGCAATGACTTTATAGCCAGGCGGAAAAGCGTCGCCGGTTTTAGCGATCACGCAGACGCCGTCGAGCCAGACCGAAAACTCACCACGACCGCCCGGCACTAGCTGTGCAGCGTGGCCAAATTCTTCTTGTAGTTCCGCCGCCACCCGGGCCGCGCGAGGTGCGTAGTTTCAAACTACGCAATATCGAATCGAAAGCTGCACACCGTGTTTCTAGCATGTGAGTGACTTCAACAGCGCGCTGGTTTGCATCGCGGCAAGTGCGCTTGCGCTTTTTTCAAAGAAATAATGCGACAAACGCTGTGGCCTACCGATGAACGGTATATGAAATCAATGTTGTCGCTTATTCTCGTCGCAGTTAGCGCCGCTAGTTGCAATCTAATCGATGTTCGCTTGCCTGGTCGTTCCCAACCCTCGCCTGGCACCGAGCGCCAGGCAGCAAAGCCTACGGAGCGTCAAGCAGCAAATCCTACTAGCACAGGCTCCGCACGTCCGCGGATGATGCAACGGCCACTTGAACGCGCGGCTGCCGATGGCATCATTGTTGAGGGTGAGCTGCGCAAGCAATATTGTGCAGAACTCGGCAAACGGGCGGCGCCTTTGATGCAGCGGCTGGCTGCAAGCCAAAAAAGTACCAATGCTTTGGCGCAACTTGACCAGCACGCACAGCTTTTGCAAGAGGTCAAAGCCATGACGGCGACGCTGCAAAATGAATACAACGCGGCCTACAAAACCCAATCACATGCCGCAGATCGATCGAATATCGCCGGCGACGTCGGTATTGGCTACGGTAGCAGCGACAACTCAACCAGCTTGGCAGGGAACGAATTCATATTCGAAGTGTTGGTCTCGGCCACTAAAATCATGCGCGATGCTGGGTTGCCGTTTTCCGTTGGCAACCACGGGTTAGCCGCAGGTTCGGTTGTCATGGTGGGGCAGTCGAATTGTGAATCCCCGCGAGCCACAACGTTGGCCTCGCAACTTGAGGCCAATACCCGCAGCTTGGTTGCACCATTTGATGTGAGCAAAGCAATTCTATCGGAACCTTTGCCGGTAACGAATGGGGCTGTGCTTGCGGTTCGAGGTGATGTCGCGTCGATCAACCCGTTGACGGTTCGCATTACGACGGAACAAAATCACTACAATAAGTGCACAACCACCAACCGTTTTGATCATTTCGACGCCAACGGCAACGCGCGCTATCAAGAAAATTGCAGATACACTGGGACTAACAAAGGGGTGGTTACGATCGTTGCTAGTGGCGTCGACAAGGTCTTGCCCACAGGGATCACGGTCGAGGTTGGCGACGAGGTGAACTTGCTTGGCCGCGTCACCGCCAATGAAACCAAGGCCGCGAGTCGTGGCAAGGCTTTTTTGCGCACGACTCAAGTGACGCTTACCCCGTTGGCCTTTACCTCGATTGTTCGACGCAAGAACACACTCTATACATATTGATCCATCGGCAACCGGGCCTTTGGTGGCATTGCTAAAATGCGCTCCCTAGGAGTGACTTCGAATGCTGCACGATTTACATCGTAGGCATGAATCGTTGCGCGGTTGCGCTTGGCCTTGCGGCTTGTCTGTGGAGCTGCGGTGATAACAAGCCAGCGTCGCCAACGATTGACGCCAGACCCGACGCTGCAACGCTGCTGGATGCTTCACACGATGCGCCAGCGGCTACTTCGGTGACGTCGTTTTGCAGTGCTTTGTCAGCGACGATCTGTGCTGGTTTGCAGGCCTGCGAATGCCGGTTCGATCAGCGACCGTACGATGCATCGGGGTGCGTTACTGCTCGCACCAACGATTGCATCATGAGTTTCGGCGACAACGTCGGGCCCGATCTCGCAACTGGCCGTGCGGCGTTCGACGAGCACGCGGTGCAGGCATGTCTGAACGACACGTCAGCATTGGCAAACGACTGTGACTTGAATCAAGGCCTCGGTTCGCCGCTGCCAACCGCATGCAGTTCAGTTGTCCGTGCAACCGCCGCCGTCGGAGAAAACTGCACCCTGCGCGGCAGCGGCCTTGCGTTTTGTGGCGCGGGTGGCGAAGGCGTCTGTGTGCCTAACGAATCAGCACCGACCAGATGTGTTGCGCTACCGACGGCAAACGAAGCCTGCTTCAACGACCTTTGTGCGCCTGGCTTGGTTTGCAATGCCGGGACCTGCCGCCAACCTGCCATGCTAGGCGCAGCATGCGTGGCGAGCCCAGTCGCAAATCCGTGCGGCCTCGGCTTGGTGTGTGATGCAAGCAATCACTGCAGCGCTCCACTTGCCGTCGGTGCAACCTGTGATTCGACGGCCCAGTGCCAAGCGGGCCTGACTTGCACCAATGCGCAATGCACAGTGGTTGCCCTGGTCGGCGACGGCTGCACCGGCCCGAATACCTGCGGCAGCGCGCGCGGTTGTGGCCGTGCGCCCGAAACCCGGACGTGCAGCACGCCCGACAATGTCGGTGATGCTTGCCTAACCGATACGTGCGCGACTGGCTTGGTATGCCCGGTTGACATGACCTGCACGGTGTTGCCTGGGCCTGGCAACGCGTGTCTCGACGGCACGTACTGCGCTGCTGGTGCCACCTGCCTCGATGGGGTTGGCACCTGCGCCGTGTTGCCTGGCATCAATCAAACCTGTGCCGCTGGCTCACGGTTTTGTGCTGACGGCCTCGGCTGCCGGTTCAGCGACAATACCTGTCAGCCCGGTCCGGCAGCCGGACAAGAGTGTTTGCTCAATCCGCCTGACTACGTTTGCGCCGCTGGCCTCGGTTGCGACTTCGCGTCCAGTGGCAGCATTTGCAAGCCGCTTACCGGCGCTGGCGCTGCGTGTAATACCGATCGTACGTGCAACGCTGCCACGTACTGCGATGGCAACACGCAAACCTGCGTGGCTCGCCACGGCAACGGCGCGCGCTGCGAACAGCCGAATGAATGCACTGGTGGCCTGGAGTGTGCGTTTGCACCAGGCGGCTCGCGTTGTCGGCCAATACCGTCGAACGCGCAGCCATGCGAGTCGGCGTGTACTGCGGGCTTAGCTTGCAAAGGGCCGGGCGGTGAATGCGTGAAAGCATTTTGTACCCTGCCGTAAACACGCGATCAACGCAGCTTTGCGCTAGGGCAGCAGGTCAAATACCAAAATCTCGGGTCCATTGTTGTTCGCCAAGCCGACATAAGCCCGCGATCCTTGGAGCGCGACGGCGAGCCCATCGGCGCCGATCGCGGCATTCGCAATGCGCGGCGGTAGGCCAGTTCCCGAAACATCAAACACTTCGATCTCACCGCCACCAAACGTATGAGGTGCGCACACGGTTACTGCATAGCGCCCGATGATTTGCAGCTCGCGTGCATAGCTGTCAAACAAGCGACCTGCACCAATTTGCACAGGCGCAAGTGGATTGCTGAGATCAAAGATGCGTAGTTGTTCTGAATTGTTGTTGTTGTCTTCGAGCGCGTAAGCACGGTTGCCGACGATTTTGAGGTCTTGTGCGTACCAGAAAAAGCCGAAATCACTCAGGCTCACCGGGGCCGCTGGATTGCTGACATCAAATGCTGCGAAGCGCTGACCCGCGACGTAGAGCTGATCGCCCTTGAACGCAACGGCGTTCACATACTCCGCGTTGATGAGATTGATGCCACCAAGTTTGGCAGGCACCGCTGGATTGCTCACATCAAAAATTTCGAGATCGTCGCCGATGGCGTTCGATGTGACGTACGCCCGGCCGTTGCGAATTGCGAGGCCGTTGGCACTGTCAGCGGTGGCGATGCCGCCTAGTTTTACTGGTGTCGCTGGGTTGCTAACGTCAAAAATTTCCAGGTCATCACCGCCGGTGTCCGAGGTCACGTAGAGCCGTTGCCCATCAAGTGCGAGTTTGCGTGCGAAGCCAGCGGTGGCGGCCTGGCCTATTTGTACCGGGGTGCCTGAGCTGATGTCATATACAATGATCTGGCCTGCATTGCGAGTGGATGTCGCAAACATGGTTTGCCCGCTAATCAACAAATTGCGGACATCGCCACCAACTTCGACCTCGCTAGGTGCAACTCGTAGCAAGCTCGAGATGTTGTTTGGTGCAGCATCGGGCGCAGCATCAACCCGATTCGGCGGAGTCACTGGAGGCCGATCGCTGAGAGCGTCGAGTTCGCCGTCGGGGGCCACCACTGCCGCAGCATTGGTATCGAAGCCAATCCTGCAAGCTCCCCCGAGCAACAGCGTCGTTGCAACAGCGATGATGGTAGCGCGCACTGCTGACCATGGTAGCGCGGATCGCGACAAGGGTGGTGGACTTTGCATGAAAACGCGCCAAGCCAACGTGGGTGCCCAGCCCTTGCCGCAAGCACTCAAAATTGCTCAAAAGTTGCCCCAAACCCAGATCTGCTTATGTAGTGGTACTCCCAGTGCTAGCTTTCGCGCATAAAACGGTCCTGCTGAACGAGACGGTCGATGCCGTAAATGTTCAGAATCACGGCGTTTATGTCGATTGCACCCTGGGTGGAGCAGGCCATAGCGAGCTGTTGCTGCAGCGCTCGGACGGCGCTCGGCTGATCGGAATCGACCGCGACCCGGCTGCCTTGGCGGCGGCGCAGGCGCGGTTGGCGCCATATGGCGACCGCGTGATTTTCCACCATGGTGCGTTTGGTGACCTGCCGCAGATTCTTGCTAGCCACAAGATCGCGCAGGTCGATGGCATCATTGCCGACTTGGGGGTTTCGTCGCCGCAACTCGATGAAGCCGATCGTGGCTTTTCGTTTGCACGGCCAGGCCCACTCGACATGCGCATGGACACGACGCGCGGCCAAACTGCGCTCGACCTGATCAACGCGCTAGATGCTGATTCATTGGCCAATGTGATTTTTGAGTTCGGTGAAGAGCGGCACTCCCGCAAGATTGCCAAGTTGATCAAAGAAGCCGCAGCGGCCGGCGCGCTGGTTACCACCACCGATCTTGGCGCCGTCGTCGCGCGTGGCATCCCGATCAAAGAGCAGCGGACGTCGAAGATTCATCCTGCGACGCGCACATTTCAAGCGCTGCGGATCGCAGTGAACACCGAGCTCGACCAACTCAAAAGTTTGTTGGCTGTTTTTCCTGAATATCTGAGCGTCGGTGGGCGTTGTGCGATTATCAGTTTTCACTCACTCGAAGACCGGTTGGTCAAACAACGGTTTCGCGAGTTGTCTTGGACTTCGTCACTGCCTCCGGTGTACGCCGAAAGAGAAGGCGAACGAGCCGTCGCCGTGTGTGAACTGATTTCCAAACGATCGATCACGGCTACCGACGACGAAATTGCTTCGAACCCGCGCTCGCGCTCAGCGCATTTGCGCGTTTGTGAACGCACTGCTGCTCCCAACCTGCCGATGTATACACACGGCCTTGCCAATGGAAATCGCGTATGAACACGCCGTTACCTCGGATCTATCGGCTGCTCAAATCCACGGCGCAACGCGCGCCCAAAGCGCATCGTGGCGTGATGATTCTGTTTACCGTGTTTGCGCTGATTACTACCGCTGCGATCATGTACGTTGGTCGACGTCACGAAGTGTTGCGCTACGGTTATCAGCTCTCGCGTGCTTCGCAACGGGTGGCGGTGTTGCGCGAAAGCAATCGTAAGCTTGATATCGAGTTGGCGATGCTGTCGGCGCCCGAACGGATTCGCGGCTTGGCTACACAACTCGGCATGATTCCAGTGCCGCCGGATCGTATTCGCGTGGTGCCACGCGCAGCGTCGCCAATGATCGACCCAACCCCAACCGCAACGCTGAACCCGCAACCAGCGTTGGCGGTTGCGAATTCTGTCAACTTCGCGACGGGGACGCCATGAGTAAAGATCGGCGCGGCCAAACTCGTCACATGACGCCTGGCATGCCACGCGCGGCTCGCGCTCGCGCGTATGTCACTGGCGCCGTTTTGTCGGTGGGGTTGCTAGGCATCACCTACCGCGCTTGGGGCTTGCAAGTTTCCGAAGGCGATCGCTTTCGTGAACAAGCGATGCGTCAGCACGAAAAAACCATGGCAATTCCGCCACCGCGTGGCCAGATCCTCGACGCCCAAGGCCGCACTCTGGCAATGAGTGCTGATGTTGACTCGGTGTGGGCTAATCCACGCGACGTGCGAGATGTGACTGAAACCGCTGACAAGCTAGCGGCAATTTTGAAGATCGACGTGCGCGTGCTTGAAGACAAGCTGGGCGCCGACGCCAAGTTCGTTTGGTTGGCTCGGCACGTGCCTGCTGAGATGGCAACACTAGTGCGTAAGGCCAAGCTGCCAGGCATCGAAGTCAGTGTGGAGCCGCATCGCTGGTACCCAGGCCGCGAGATTGGTGGTCCGGTTATCGGACGCTCGGACATTGATGGTCGCGGCGTCGAAGGCTTGGAGCTTTCGATGGACAAACTGTTGCGAGGCACCCGTTCGGAAGTGGCAGCCGTCCGCGACGCGCACGGCCATGCAGCGTTTGCCGAAGGGCTCGGCAAGCCAACGGGTGGCGCCGATGTGCACAGCACCATCGACCGCACGATTCAATCGATCACCGATCAAGCATTGGCCAAAGCTGTCGACACCAACAAAGCCAAAAGCGGGATGGCGGTCGTGTTGGATGTGAAGACCGGGCGGGTGTTGGCGATGTCAAACTACCCAACGTTTGATCCAAACGCGGCGCCGAATCCGAAACATCATGTCCGCAACCGCGTCGTCAACGACGTATTCGAAATTGGTTCGGTGATGAAGGTGTTTACGATCGCCAGCGCGCTCGACGCTGGCGTGACTCGCCCAGACGAAGAATTCGATACCGAAGGCGGCGCCTATCGGGTCGGCCCCAAGACGATCCGCGATGTGCACCACGATCCTGTGTTGTCGGTCAGCGGTATTATCAAGCGATCGTCGAACGTTGGTGCAGTGAAAATCGGCATGCGGCTGGGCCGTGAGAAACTGTATGAAGGGCTTAAGCGGCTGGGCTTTGGCGCCAAGACCAACATCGAATTGCCAGGTGAACAAAGCGGCCGCGTCCGCGACGGTTCAAAATGGCGTGACATTGAATTGGCGACCATCTCGTTTGGCTACGGCCTCACGGTAACGCCGCTGCAGATGGCTGCAGCAATGGCGGCAATCGGCAATCACGGGTTGTACATCGAGCCGCGTGTCGTCGATCGTGTGGTTGGCGTCGACGGTGTCGAGTTGTATCGCGCTGAGCAAGTGCAACGACAAGTCTTGAAACCGCGCGTTGCTGACTCAATCCTGCCGATGTTGGCGTCGGTGTTTGATCGCGGCAAAATTGCCGGTACCGGTAAAGACATCGACGTACCGGGCTTTGTTTGTGGCGGCAAAACTGGCACTGCGCACAAATATGATCCAGCGATCAAAAAGTACGCCGACGACAAATATCTTTCGTCATTTGCCGGTCTGGCACCCATCGATAATCCACGCTTGGCAATCGTTGTTATCGTCGACGAACCGAGCGGGGGCGACTACTTCGGCGGCAAAGTTGCCGGCCCCGTGTTTGGCACGGTTGCGAGTGAGTCGCTGCGTTATCTCGGCGTGCCAGGCAACGCCTTGCCATTGCCAGGCGCCAAGTCCAGTGATGCCAAACCTGCTGCCACGGCTGCGAAAGCCAAAGCAGCAGCAAAAGTTGAGGCTATCGGCAGCGAAGATGCAGGTGCAGGTCATGTGCCAATCGATGGCGATGACACAATCGAAAACGCTGGCGAATCAGGGCACGCACCGCGCTTAGTCGGCATGTCGCTGGCGCAAGCGCTGGCTGCGGCCAAGAAAAACGGCGTCACCCTCAAAGTGAACGATGCGGCTGGCGCCAGTGGCGTCGTGGTACGGCAAACGCCTGAAGCCGGCGAGCCAGTTAACGGTGCCATCGTTTTGGAACTGGGATCACGCCGCGGCGCAACGGGAGTTGGCCAGCGGAGCAACGCCCAGTGAGTGCCACCGCGGCTTGCGGTGATCGCCGAAATGAGCGAGGCTCCGCCGACCTTTTACCGACGGTGATTCGCGTATGAAGCTCAGTGATTTACTTGCAGATTTGCGCCAACCGCGCGTCATTGGCCGAGTGGATCTGGATGTGCAACGCGTGCGCGATGATTCGCGTGCCGTGGTTGCAGGCGACGTGTTTGTGGCGGTGCGCGGCCGTAGCGTTGATGGCCACCAGTTTCTCGATACGGCGATTCGAGGTGGTGCCGTCGCTGTTGTCGTCGATACCGAAATGCCGAATTGCCCGGTTACCCAGATTGTGGTCGCTGACACCGCCATCGCGTTGGGTGCCATGACCAGTCGTTGGTATGGCTGTCCAGCGGCTGCCATGACGATGATCGGTGTTACTGGCACCAACGGTAAAACGACAACAACGTATCTCGTCGAAAGCATTGTGACGGCCGCGGGCGGCAAGCCCGGTGTGATTGGTACCGTTACCTATCGTTGGGCTGGGCAAAGCGTGGATGCGCCATACACCACGCCAACGCCAGACGTATTGCATCAGACGTTGGCCGCCATGCGCGACGCCGGCGTCACCCACGTAATTATGGAAGTGTCGTCGGCCGCGTTGGTGATGGGCCGACTTGGCGGGGTGCAGTTCGCCGTCGCTGGCTTTAGCAACCTGACTCAAGATCACCTTGATGTTCACGGCACGATGGAAGCCTATCGTGATGCTAAGCGCTTGCTGTTTTCAGACTACCTCGATCACGGCACCGCGATAATCAACATCGATGATCCCGCTGGCGAGTTCTACGCAGCGACGGTGCCCCCAGCACGCGTGCTGCGCGTATCGACCGATCCTGCAAACGACAACGGTGCACGCGCCGCTGTGCGCATCGTCGATTGTGAATCCACCGTACGCGGTATTCGCGGTAACGTGCAAACCGCACGAGGCACGTTTGCCGTCGAAGCCAAGCCGCTGGTTGGAGCGTATAACGTCGCCAACCTAGGGTTGGCCATTGGTATCTGCGAAGCGGTTGGCTTTACCCAAGCCCAAATCGGCGCAGGCATCGCTGCGCTCGTTGGCGTGCCGGGTCGGGTCGAGCGCGTCGCCAACGATGCCGACTTAGATATTCTGGTCGATTACGCGCACACCCCCGATGCGTTGACCAACGTGTTGTCGGCGTTGCGACCACTTACTAAGCGGCGCTTGATTTGTGTCTTTGGTTGCGGTGGCGATCGCGACCCAACCAAACGTCCGAAGATGGGCGCCGCCGTCGCTGCGTTGGCGGACCTGCCGATTGTGACCAGTGACAATCCACGTACTGAAGATCCGCAAACGATCATCAATGCCATTTTGCCGGCAGTACCGAAGCCATTCTTTGTTAGCACCGACCGTCGCACCGCCATCGTTGCAGCCATCTGCGAAGCAACGCCGGGCGACATCGTGTTGATTGCAGGCAAAGGCCACGAAGACTATCAGATTCTCGGCAAGACCAAGATTCACTTCGACGATCGCGAAGAGGCGGCCGCTGCGGTGAAACAACGCCCACGGTTTGCCATGGCGTCGATTGCAACAATGCTTGGTGCAGCGGTGCGCTTGACCCGTGGCGATGCAACGCGCGTAGTCATCGATAGCCGACTGGTTGCGCCGGGTGATTTGTACGTCGCGATTGTTGGCGAAAACCTCGACGGCAATAAGTTTGTCGGTGCAGCGTTGGCGGCCGGTGCGGTCGCAGCCATTGCAAGCAAGGCCGCGAGTGATCAATTGCACGCGACATTGACCGCTGAGGCATTCGCGCACGTCATCTTTGTCGACGATACCCGCATCGCGCTGGGGCGCATCGCCCAAGCCCATCGGCAAGCATGGGGCTCAGGAGGGCCTGACCGCAAGCTGGTAGCCGTCACCGGCTCGGCCGGCAAAACCACCACCAAAGAGCTGATTCGCGCTGCATTGTCGGCGGTAGCGACCACCCATGCCGCTGAAGGTTCGCTCAACAATGAAACCGGTGTGCCGCTGACCTTGCTTGGGTTGCGTGCGCATCACCGCTATGCGGTGGTCGAAATGGGCATGCGTGGCTTAGGCCAAATTGAATATCTAACGATGTTGGCAACCCCCGACGTCGCTGTCGTGGTGAATGCCGGCACGGCGCACATGGAGTTGCTGGGTTCCACCGATGCGATTGCGCAAGCCAAAGGCGAAATCTGGCAAGGGTTGGCGGCGCAAGGCGCTGTGGTCCGGCCAGCGGACGATGCGCGCTTGGCAACGTGGGCTAACGCTCATCGCCTCGGTGCGCGGACTATTACCTTCGGCGAAAGCGCCGGGGCCGATGTCCGGTTAACGGACTACCGTGCCGTTGGTCCAAAACACGTCGAACTGACGCTGCAATTGCAACATGGTTTGCCTGCTGCGACGCTCGCAGGCCGCTCACCAATGCTGGGCCGGCACGCTGCGATTGATGCGGCTTGCGCCGTTGCCGCCGCCATTGCCGCCGGTGTTCCGGCTGCAGATGCACTGCGCGGCATCGCAACCGCTCGCAACGCTGGTATGCGTGGCGAAGTCGAAGTCGTCGCTGGTCGTAACGTGATCGTCGATTGTTACAATGCAAATCCTGCATCAATGGCGGCATCGCTGACGATGTTGGCGGAACTGGCGCGTGGGGCTCGCCCGGGCCTTGCTATCGTCGGTGATATGCTGGAACTTGGCGAGTTGTCGGCACAAGCGCACGCTGATGTTGGTGCGCTCGCTGCCGAGCTTAAGCTCGGTGTCATTGCGCTCGGCGCGTGGCGCGAAACAGTTGCGCGTCACGCGTTGCATGTCGTTGCGGTTACCGACGATCCGGCAGTTGCGGCACGTCACGCCTTGGCATCGTCGCAGGCTGGCGATTGGCTACTCCTCAAAGCATCCCGTGGCATGCGCTTAGAGCGCGTGCTGGCTTCGATGCGCGAACTGGCACCTACCTTTACTGCGGAGCGCGGCTGATGTTTTTCTATCTGTTTCACACATTGCTGTCGGATCGCGTTTCGTGGCTGCGCGTTTTTCGTTATCCGTCGACGCGGATCATTGCCGCGGCCATCACTGCGCTAGTGCTTGCTTGGGTGCTTGGTCCTTGGTTCATCAACCGCTTGAAGGCTCGGCAGATCGGCGAAATCATTCGCACCGATGGGCCCGAGACCCACAAGAAAAAAGCTGGCACTCCAACCATGGGCGGCTCGCTGATCATCTTTTGCCTCGCGGTATCGACGCTGTTGTGGTGCGATCTCACTAGCAAGTTTGTGTGGCTGGCTTTGTCGGTCACGGTCGGCTTCGGCATCATTGGCTTCGCCGACGACTACGCGAAGGTGTCCAAAAAGAACAAAGCCGGCATTTCTGGCAAGTTGCGGCTGGTGTTGGAATTCGCAATCGCTGGCGCCGCGATGGCATTCATTTTTTACTCGGACGTATACAGCCCCGATGTTCGCTTGCGGCTACAGTTGCCGTTTTCAAACTTCTATCAAAGCGGGCTCGAACTACCGGCCTGGTTGTATGTGATCTTCGGTTCATTCGTTGTTGTTGGTTGCGCTAACGCAGTAAACCTAACCGACGGCCTCGACGGTCTCGCGATTGGCCCGTCGATTATGAACGCTGGTACGTTTTTGATTTTTGCGTATCTGGCTGGGGTTGAAACCACCGTCATCGCATCGAACGGCCACCCTGAAAACCTTGCGCAATACTTGCACTTGGCGCACATCCCGGGCGCATCGGAGCTCGCGGTTTTCTGTGCTGCGTTGTTTGGCGCTGGGGTTGGCTTCCTTTGGTACAACACATATCCGGCGCAAGTGTTTATGGGCGACGTCGGTGCATTGGCACTTGGTGGTTCGATCGGCATGTTGGCGGTGCTGACCAAAAACGAACTTGTGCTCGCGTTGGTTGGTGGCTTGTTTGTGGTTGAAGCGTTGTCGGTCATTATTCAAACCAGCGTGTTCAAAGCCACCAAGTCGCGGCCTGAAGGTGGCAAACGCGTGTTCCGAATGGCGCCGATCCATCACCACTACGAAAAGTTGGGCTGGGCCGAGCCGAAGATCATTGTGCGGTTCTGGTTGGTAAGCTTGCTCTTGGCGCTCATGGCGCTCGGCACGTTAAAGTTGCGCTAAGTGTTGCGCGTGGCAACGCTCAATTGCGCATGGTAAACTTGGCAGTGCGCAAAATTCCGCTGTTGTTGGCTCTGGTAAATTGTGGCGGGCAAGCGAGCGAGCCGCTTGCGACAGCGCCAACAGCTTCGGCGGTGGTGCCAGCACCAGTAGCTGCACCTCCACCGGCCGCACCGGCACCGGCCGCACCTCCACCGGCCGCACCTCCGCCGGCCGCACCTCCGCCGGCCGCACCCGTCGCGACTCGCTTGCCCAAAGGGTATCCAGCCAAGCTGGTTGGCGTGGTGGAGCTGAATTACGACATTTCCGATCGAGGCGTGGCGTATTTCGGCACCGCAGAATCCAACCTAACAATGGAACTGCAATCCGCTGCCGATGGCGCTTTCACACTAAAGGTGACCGGTAAGGGTGTGCAAAAAGGTGGCTTTTTGAATCCGACAGCGAAGACGCAACAGGCACGTCCACACCAGCCGTTTTCCTTCAATCACACGTGGGTTGGCCACTGGGCTGTTCTCGACGGCAGCGCTGTGATTCACATTGACGGGCAAATGCAGATGGGCTGGAAACAAGGTGTTGGCAATACCAGCATTGAACTACGGCCTGCTGCGCGCGACTTTCGATGCTCCAAGGTGGCCGCTGAGGCTGCTGCACCCGCACACTTTCGCTGTGACCTCGCGGTGCCGGACACCGGATTCCCATGGGAAGGCAAATTTCCTGACTATCTGCGCGCGCCGCTCATCTTTGGTTTAAACGGTAGCGTGCGTAGCTCGCTATTGGTTTACGATCAGCGTGTTGTTCTCAGAGTTAGCGCAATTCCGTCACGTTGATCGCCTGCGCGTCGGGCTGCTTTCTGCGTTATGCGGCCTCATAAACCCAAGCTGCACGGATGGTGGTTTCTACTTTTCGATAGCTGCTCAGCCTAGTGGTGGCCAAACCGTGGCGATCAACGGCGAGCAATCATTTCAAGCGTATCTTTGGTGGCAGCATTTCGCCACCTATGAAGATGGCCTCAACGCAGCACACATCCCAGTCGAGTTGTTTTCGAACGGTGTACCAATATTGATCGACACGATCGGCCCCGGCTATTGCGCCGAATTGTGTACTGCCGAGTTCTGTCGTGCCGGCCTCATTGCCGAAGAAACTGTGCGCTTGACGATCGGCTCACCAATTCAGGTATCAGGTGCTTGCACAGATTTCGATGGAAAGGTGTTCACCATCGCGAAGTAGACGTGAGAACTTGGTAAATTGCGCGCGATGGATCTCGCAGGCAAAAAAGTTGTCGTGGTGGGCTTAGCCCAGACCGGCGTTGCGCTCGCCAAGTTTTGCGTTCGACGTGGCGCGCAGGTCACGGTTACCGATTCCAAGCCGGCCGCGCAGTTGGCGGAGCCGATGGCCCAGCTTGCCGATGTCGCTGTTACCTGGGAAGTTGGCGGTCACAACACGGCAACATTCACCAGCGCTGATCTCATCGTGATGTCGCCCGGCGTACCGAACCTCAAGTATATGGATGCAGCGCGCGCTGCTGGGGTCGAAGTCATTGCCGAAATTGAGTTGGCCTACCGCTTCATTCATCCTGAAGCAAAGATCATCGCGATCACGGGCACCAACGGAAAATCGACCACGACTGCGCTGTCGGGTGAGTTGTGCAAAGCATCAGGTCAACCAACCTTCTGCGGTGGCAACCTTGGCAACATGCCGATGATTGATGCAGTCGATCATCCCGCAAATTGCGCCGGTGGCTTGATCGTCGTCGAAGTGGCGGCCTTCATGCTGGAAAATTGCAACACGTTCCGTAGTGACGTTGGCGTGTTGACGAACATCACGGAAGATCATTTGGATCGTTTCAAGACGATGGAAAATTACGCTCACATGAAAGGGCGGATCTGGGATTGGCAACGCAGCTCCGATGTTGCGGTTGGCAATGCTGCAGATGCTTGGGTCATGAGCGAAGCGGCCGGCACCACAGCGCCGTTCTACACATTCGATTCACGCAGTAACGCCGCGTTGCCAACACTTGGCGCTGCGATGTCGCTTGATCGCAAACATATCGTGTTGCGCTTGCCGGCGGGTGAGGAGCGTTATCCCGTCGATGATTTGGTGATCGTCGGCAATCACAATATGGAAAATGCGATGTGTGCATATCTCGCTGCACGCATGGTCGGCGTATCCTCCGACGCGGTCCGGGCTGGTGCACGTGCGTACCGGCCGTTGCCGCATCGTATGGAATTGGTCGGTGACAAAGGCAACGTCTATTTTTACGACGACTCTAAAGGCACCAATGTTGCTTCGGTTGCAGCGTCGGTGCGCGGCTTTCCGCGCCCGATGGTATTGCTTGCGGGCGGCGTCGACAAAGGCGGTTCGTACCAACCGATGATCGAAGCGCTCGACGGCGTTTGCAAAGGCATGGTGTTGATCGGCGCTGCTGCGCCGTTAATTCGCGCGGCTGCTGAAGCGGCCAAGGTTAGCTATCCCGTCGTTGACGCGACCGACATGTTTGATGCCGTTGCACGAGCTTCCGCCATGTGCGTTGCCGGCGATGCTGTGGTGTTGTCGCCGGCCTGTTCGAGCTACGACATGTTTCAAAACTACGGCCATCGCGGCCGCGTCTTTCGCGACGCCGTCAGCGCCATCGGCGCCATCCGCCTCGACGCCGGTTCGGCCGCCCTCGACGATCATCACTAGCCAAGCGCATTATTCGGCTTCGATCTTGCCTTCGCTGCGATTGCCAATCACGTTGCCCGTCGTGGCGTCGATAACCTCAACATAGTTGCCAAAAGCTTCCGCGCCAGAGACCACTACGCGATGGCCTTCGAAGCGTAGGTCGACGTCGTTAAAATATTTGCTGTGGCCCACTGGCCCAATGCCATACAGGTCTGCATGCCATAACAATTCACCGGATTCGCGCGCATAAGCATCGATGGTCGCGCCCGTCGAAATGGCACAGAATGTCGCAACGACGACGAGCCGATCGTTGATGGCCAAGGCGCCGCCTGGCACGAAGCGCGCTTGTTGCAGGCTCCACGATTTGCTTGTTGTTGGTTTCCGAGCGGTTTTGCTAGCAGGGGTGGTCGTGCAGGTCAGCATGGCGGTGTCGCCGTGTTGCGCTAACGTTTCGACACAGTTCGTGCCGTTGCTTTGGGCGGTGACGGTTTTGTTCCAGCGCGGACTATCGCCTCGAAACTTGAACGCAACACCCTTGGCGGCGCCAGGTTGCGGTGGCTTACCATTGGCCTGCGCCGGTTGCGGTAGCGCGCGTGGGCGAAAGTTGTCGTGGTCGTCGACGGTTCCATTGGCGAGGGCTACACCCGATCGCAGATCTAAATCCTCGATGTAGCGGCCGTAGCTTTCCCAGCCGTACACGCGCAACACATCGCCGACGATAGCGACTTCGACATTGGTAACATAGTCGGAGTGAGCCATTGGCCCTACGCCGATAACTTGTCGATGCCAGTTCACCGAGCCGGCGGTGCGGTTGAAAGACGTAACCGTCGCGCCGCTGCCACCGTCCGAAAACCGGACGACAAAGAGCGCATCGTTGTTGATGGCCAAGGCCGCACGATCAAAGTGCGCCGCAACCGTCTCGTGACTCCAAATCTTGCTGCCAGCCTTGTTGAAACATGCCAAGGTGGCAACGTTGCTGATATCGTCACGGCTGAAGCGGCAACGCTGGTCGCCGTGGCTGACTTCTGCCGCCGGCAGTAAGTGCGTTGGCAGTGCACCCGTCCAGCGCCATGTAGGCGCTTGCGGTTTGGCTTGCTTTGGCGCCGCCTGGACCTCTCGCCCCTTGGCTACAGTGAATCCAAGCAACGCCGCAAACAACCAAGTCCGAAGTTCCATCTTGCATGTAACGCGTGGCAAGGTTCGATGATCTATTCGAGGTGTCTTCGCTAAGTGGTTGTTACGAATAAGGAAAATGCTATTCAAGGAGTCGATTTGCAGCCGCGAAGGGCTTTGCGTTAGGGTGCCGCCTTCCGATGATCACTTTTTCGCACTCGGTCGAAATCGCGGCGGCACCGCATCAGGTGTTTGCTCTGCTCGACGATTTGCGCACCACGCCAACCTGGTTGGATCGCTGCATCAAAGTCGAAATGGGCGAGCCAGTGCAGTATCACTTTCGGCAAGGTGGTGGCCGGGTTGGCGTTATGAACGCAACGATCGTGAAGCGGCTAGCCGATCAACAGTTGCAGTTGATGTTGCGCGACAAGTTGGCCGAAGTGCACATCGATCAACGCTTGTCGCAATCGCTTACCGGCCCGGCGAGCGCGGGCCAGCGTGCGGGTCATGCTTCGACCACGCTAACGTGTTCGATCGAAGTGCGCCCGTTAACGCTTGCCGGCAAACTGATGACGCCGCTGATTCGGAAGCATTTGCCGACGGCAATCATGCGCGCCACCGATCGCATCAAAGCGCGCGTCGAGCACGCACACTGACGTCACTGGCTCAGCGCGAGACCGAAACGATCCAGGTTTCGTCGCTTGCCTGGTAGCCGGAAATTTTCAAACCGGGCTTGTGAAACACCAACCCGATGTCGCCTTCGTCGGTAAATTCGACCGTAGGTTTGCCCCACAACCGCGCTAACCCACGCAGTAAGTTACGACGCGCTTCGCGATCGGCCGTGGCAAAAGCTAACTCGACGCGTACAACCGCATTGGCTTGGTTGGTCTTGATGGTGCCGCTCACGGCGCCATCGCTGGCTTCGAATTCGAATTCGCCAGACATTTGCGCGGTGGCCTCGGCGGTGTCGGTTTGCTCTGGGGTCAGTTCAATGTCTAAATCCGCCAAGGCCTCGGTGAGCGGCTTGCCAAACCAACGCGGAATTTCGCGGTTGAGCAATTCGGCGCGCAGCACTTTGCGTTTTTCGAATCGAATCGTCGGCAACGTTACCGGGCCGCATTCGATGCTGCTCGTCGATATTTGCCAATTGCCAGCCGCGTCGAACCACAGGCCATCGGCCGACGGTTCACCCCACTTTTTGTGCAGCACACCGGCAGCGTCGCTCGGCACCACGATCGAAAACTCATACAAGTTAGTCGGGTCGTCGGGTTCTTGAAATACGAGTGCAATCCCGGCACCGTCGATGTCCATCCGCGCGAAACGATCATACGTGGCCTCGTCGACTTGGCGACAAGGCGCAAACGGTGGCACGTTGGCAAACACCCCCGACGGATCCTGCACGACGCCGTGTAGCAGATCGTTGGCTTGGGCAATGCTGATGTTGCGGCGCAAAGCGGCAGCGCGGCCAAACAGCCCTGGGCGCGCCGGCAAAAGTGTCGCCAACGGTTGGGTTGCAATCGGCGGCAATACCGGCGGCAACGTGGGCGACGCATCTGGCGCCTCAGCTACAGGTAGCTTGATGGCGTCGGCGCTCGGGGGGGGTGACGCATCCTTACCCGTTGCCCACAGCCGGCCGGCTTCGCGCCGATAGCGCTCAGCTTCTTGCGCATTTAGCATCGCGGTGCGTTCTTGCTCGGTTTTTCCACAGCCAACAAGGCTCACCACGGCTGCCAACCAAGCTGCTTGCATGCGCCAATCCACAACACAACGTTACCGCAGATCGCTGCGAGCGTGGCGGCCTTCAACGTGCGATTGCGCAGTTGGCTTCTTTGGCCATGGCTCGATACGAATCAAGCGTCATCATGCAACTGCTGGCCATCATGGCGGTGGTTTCCGAGGTTATGGTACCGGCCGCCTCTTTGCACATGCGTGCGATCATTTCGTCGACCATGGTTTGTAAGTTGTTGGCAGAGTTGCGAAGGCCCGCGCAATCACTGAACTGTGCCGTGAAATGCCGCAACGTTGCGCACTCCAACGGCAATTGATGCATGCCGCCGCACTCGATGGGCGGAATCGTCGACGGCATTGCCACAGGCTTGGTGGTTGATAGCGGCGCCGTGGGCGGCGCAACGGTGGGCTCGGTGGAATGTTGGCGTAACGCGACGAATAAAATGGCCGCAGCGCCGAGGCCGATGACCCCTGCGCCAACCGCAATACGCCACCGTTGAGGATTGGGTGCTGTGAACGCAGGCGTAATCAAGGTGTCATGGGCAACTGCACGCATGGCAGGATCGGTCACGGTGCGTTGCGTGAACGCGTGTTCGCTGATGTTGCCGCTACGGGTTTGGCTTGGCCAGCTCTCACCTCGCAATGCGCGGGTCAAAAACGGCGCATACAGCGGCAACATCGTCGCTGCGTCAATCGGTGGCGTACTTTCGATGATTTCGGTCATCGCGGTGAGCACGGCCATGCGCATCGTTGCTGCGTCGCGATAGCGTAAGCGAGGTTCTTTGGCTAACGTCACTGCGATGACATCGCGCAAGGCGGCCGAAACGTCGGTCCGCTGCCGCGCGATTGGTGCCGGCCGTCCGGTGAGGCGGCCATCGAGCGCGTTGAACGGTGTCGAGTTGTCGAATGGAAATTCGCCTGTGATCAAATGATGCAACAACACCGCGGTTGCATAGAGATCGCTGCGGCCGTCGACGGTGCCACCATGGATTTGCTCGGGCGCCATATAGGCTGGCGTGCCAACGAGTTCGCCGACCTGGGTAAGGCGGGCCGCGCTGTCACCGTCGAGCAACCGCGCGATACCAAAATCGAGCAACTTAACTTCGTTGCCAGTAACTAAGAAAATGTTCTCGGGTTTGATATCGCGATGCACGACGCCAGCGTCATGCGCGGCTTGCAAAATTGCCAAAATATCGACGACGATTTGGCATGCTACCAGTGTTGGCGGCAGGCCTTGTTGCAATGCATCGGCCAACGTCATGCCTTCGAGCAACTCCATGGCCAAGTAGCAGCGCTCGCGCAGACTGCCGGAATCGAGCACGCGAACCACGCCGCTATGCTGAATCCGATTGGCCGCTTGGGCTTCGAGCACCAAGCGTTGGATGGCACGCGCATCGCTAGCGTATGCGGCCGGCAATACTTTGATCGCTACGCGTGCGCCGATCGTTGGCGAAATGGCGCGATAGACATCGCCCATGCCACCGCTGCCAATGTGCGCAACGATGGTGAAATTGCCAGCAACGTGGCCAAGCAAGGTCGAGTCGCTTTGCAGGCGTAGCTCGGTTGCATCGGCGGGGCAGGTTGGCCGCGCTGCCGCATCAGTTGCGTTAGATAGTTGTCCGCAACTCGGACAATAGTGCAGCAGTGGCAGGGGTACGAGCGGCATCATGACAGGCGACAGGGGTGTCGCTTGTCGTACGCCTGAACACCAGGGATGGAGCAAGTGTGGCGGCACCTGGCGCTACTTTGACGCTAGATGTCCGCAGCACCGCCCAGATCGGTGTCGCACGGGCCAGCGCTGTTACCTGATGTCATAGGATCGAGGGATGCCTGGCTGTGACCTTGATGAGCTTTTGCGTTAGGGTGCAATCATGACATCGGCACGGTTAACAGCACTGGTTTTGGCCACCTCGGCAGGCTGCTCATGGAGCATGAAATCGCCTCCAAGCCAGCCCACCATGCTGTATTCGCCTGGCTCGCAAGAGTCAAAAGTGGCGGCAACCTACGATTATGACTCATGTACCTCGTCTTATCGCTTGCCGATCGTCGATACCGCCGGCGCCGTGGTGCTCGGCGTGCTGACCGGGATTTTGTACAATTCGACAACGTCGGAGAGCCAGCGCCGGAACAATCCGACGGCGCCTTGGCCGGTTTATGCGGTAGGCCTGGGTTCCATCGGCTATGCGGTTTCGGCGGTTCGCGGCTACGTTGTGGGGTCAAAATGTAACTGCTACCTGCAGTCGATCGGCGAAATCGAATAGAGACGGCACTTACCTTGGTACAAAATCCCGGATCGCGCTTTACAAGGCGTTGCGGATCCATATAGTAACGCCCTACCTCCAGCACGGAGGAGTGGCCGAGTGGTTTAAGGCAGCGGTCTTGAAAACCGCCGAGTGAATAGCTCCGGGGGTTCGAATCCCTCCTCCTCCGCCGACCAATCCCTGATAACTGAATAGCTGTAAACGCAAATGGTGGGTCCCGGCGATGAGATGGCTCGTGCGCTCGTCCCGGGAGCCCAACAGTTTTTTTATTTGGAAACCAACCTTTGGAGAGGTGGCCGAGTGGCTGAAGGCAACGGTTTGCTAAATCGTCGTATGGGGTTAACCTATACCGAGGGTTCGAATCCCTCCCTCTCCGCCATTCCAAAGGCAAGTGAATACTAGAGAAAAGGTCAGTCTAGACCTTGTGTCTCATCGCTTGCTTCACTAGATTGCGCGTCGCTTGAGCGGGCTGCGTCCTACTCAACGCTCCTCACAACGAAGGTAACAGAGACCAAATCCTTGGTGAGCATCAAATGCTTCATCAGGAATCAACGAAAACGATTCTGAAAAATCCATAACCTCACCTCGCGCGAGTAACGCGCGGTGGGGTGAATTCGGTGGCTCTGCCACCGAAGAGGGGACGGGAAAGTCCCCAAGGTGATCCACGAAACGAAACGTAAAACTGAAAA
>JAKQOD010000551.1 GCA_029565465.1 Deltaproteobacteria bacterium | reverse complement strand
GCAACCCCGGCAACCGCACTGGCAGCCGGTGCGACCTGTGCACCAGCGACCTGTGCGTACCACGCAGGCGCAGCTGGTTACTTTAGCTGTTTGGCGGGTGCCGACGGCGCTTGCACCCACTTCGGCGGCAGTTGCACACCGGCTGATGCTTGCATGTTTGACGCTGCTTCACATACGCACAAAACGTGTCGCACCGTGGTCGATGGCAAATGCGAAGCCTTCGGAGCGGCGTGCAACCCCAAACCAGGCTGCTGGTTTGACGATCGCGACGGCCTGTATCGCACGTGTAGCGCTAGCGCTGCGGGTGCCTGCACCAAATGGGGCGACTTGTGCTCACCAGCGGCGACGCTGACGCGCTGAAATGCTATCCTACCGCGCGATGCATCCGGTTCATGATGTTGTAGTACCTGCCGACATTGCCACCTACGTGCCCGCGCTGATCGAAATTCCGCGCGGCTCGCACATGAAATACGAAGTCGATAAAGACACCGGTCTTTTGCGGCTCGATCGCGTGCTGTATTCGGCGGTCCATTATCCAGCCAATTACGGTTTTATCCCGCAAACCCACGCCGACGATGGTGACCCGCTCGACATTTTGGTGTTGATGCAAGAGCCAGTGATTCCGTTGACGATTGTGCGCGCCCGCGCGCTTGGCGGCTTGCGCATGCGCGACGACAAAGGCGAAGACGACAAGATCGTAGCGGTCTGCATCGATGACCCGGCAGTCGCGCACTACACCTCCACCGACCAATTGCCGCCGCACTTGTTGCGCGAACTCGATCGGTTCTTCCGCGATTACAAATTCCTTGAAGGCAAAGAGTCGATCGTCGACAGCATGTACGATCGCTCGACCGCGTTGGCCGTCATTTCGGCGGCGCGAATTAGCTACGAACGCGGCGATTGGAAAACCGCGAAATAGCAGGGCCAGGGCCGGGCGCTATTCAGCGTCGGCCGGCAAGTTACCAAGGTTGCAAACCACCAGTCCAGTAAGCGCTTCAGTGCTCAGCGTTAGGTGTACCGACAGGTCGGTGCCGTTGCGGTCAACCTTGACGCTGCTTGCGAGTGCCGCCATTTTGGTGCGGCATTCATCGCTGCCATGGTTGGTTTTGGCGAGCCACCGCGCCGACAGTTCCCGCAGCAACTGGTCGCCTGCGGTGACATCAGTCAGCTGAAGGTGCGCTTGCAATTCGAAGCCGGCCTTGGTGGCAATTGCCCAGCCAGCCGCTCGCTGGAGCCCGAATTCGGCGGCCGGCTCGGCGGGTACGTAGCCAACCGCTAACTTTGCAGTCGCTGGCGCCCGTGCGAGTTCCGTCAGTGCGGCTGCCGGAGTGCGCTCGGCTGCCGCCAGTTGGCTTCGCCAACTCGGCGAGATCAGCACGCGAGTGCCACGCTGTACTCCGCTCATCTCACCCACTGGCTCAAGTGCAAGGAAGTCAAAATTGCGCAACTGTTGGTTCATCGCGGTAGCGCTGACTGCATCGTTAACGAAGCCGTCGTTGGGCACAATCGCAACCACCCGATGGTTCGCGTAACCCACCACGCCGATGCCACGTTTTGTTTTGGACGCACCGGCATCGTCGCGGAAAATGGCGACAAGTTCAGCATCCGCTGGCACCAGGCGCAGCAGCGCGCCGGCCGTTGCGGCCGAGTCCGCGGCGCTTTGCGGCATGAACCACGCACGCTGCCGCCACGTTGCACCAATCACGCGCAGGCCACCAATCGCAAACATAGGACTCAGGATGAGCAACGTGCTGGCGGCGAACCGGAGCTTGAAACGGTCACCCGCTGTCATGGCAGTTTTGGGCGGCGTCTTTGCGGCGGCAAGGCGTTGCTTGCGGCGCCGTTCAGCCACAAGGTGCCAGCCGAGTGGTGCTACTGGAAACGCCACTACACCAACCAACCCAGCCAGCCACCGCGGGCTGCCGCGCTCAACTAAAAAGGCTGATGCCATCAAGAAAATCAGCGCACCGAGCCCAAGTGATGTGAGGCCATACAATAGCGGTCGGCGGATCTGCATGGGTTGGAAAATAGCACTATCCTGTGGCCGTAAATCCGATATTTTCCGAATACTTGCACGTGTATTTGGGGTTGCCTGCTTGGCGTTGCCGATTCGTCTTGCCAAGCTGAAATTGAAATGTATAATCAATTCCAGTTTCATGCTGATTTGCCTTTGCCACCCAGCTTCCGATCGCGACATTGATGCCGTTATTGATGACGGCGCACGGTCGGTGAGCGATGTCGGCCGTCGTTGTGGCGCTGGCACCGGCTGTGGGGCATGTGTTGGCGAAATCAAAGATCGTCTCGTGGCACGTGGTTGTCACCAGTCCGCTGACACGGATGATTGCTCGTTGCCGCTTGTGTCGCTAAGGTCGCGTTAGCTGCACGTTTGGTGCAGCTAAAGATAGCGAGGCACGATGAAGGGTAACGACGAAGTATTACGTTTGCTCAATGAACTGTTGACCAACGAACTCACAGCCATCAACCAATATTTCATTCACTCCAAAATGTGCGTGAATTGGGGCTTTGATCGCCTGGGCGCCAAGATTCGCCTGGAATCCATTGATGAAATGAAGCACGCGGATGAAGTGATCACGCGCATTTTGTTTTTGGAAGGAGTGCCAAACTTGCAGCGCCTCAACAAGCTGCGGGTAGGTGAAACCGTCAAAGAACAATTCGAATGCGATTTGCAGCTTGAATACGCTGCCATTAAGTTCCTCAATGAAGGCATTGATGCTGCGCGCAAAGCCGGCGACAACGGTACCGAAGACTTGATGAAGCGCATTCTTGTAGGGGAAGAAGTCCACACCGACTGGTTGGAAAGCCAACTTGAGCTGATGAAGCAAGTTGGTGAGCAGAACTACCTAGCGCAACAGTTGAAGTAACCGTGTGCGGATCCTGCTTGTTACGCCACCGATGATTCAGCTCAATACGCCGTACCCAGCGACGGCGTATTTGATGGGCTTTTTGCAACAGCATCAAGCACGACTGCAATTGCACGTGGCGCAAGCGGACCCGGCGCTGGAACTTTTTTTGCGGCTGTTTTCGCGTGCTGGCCTCACAGCAGTGCGCGATGCGCTGCAGGCTGGGGCGGGCGCTGCTGGCGCAAAAACGTCGGCTGCCGTGCAGCAGTTTATCGACGACAGCGACGCTTATATTCATACCGTCGATGCCGTGATTCGGTTTTTGCAAGGGCGCGATCCGTTGCTTGCGTTGCGGATCGTTGCACGCAATTTTTTGCCAGAAGGCCCACGGTTCGCAGCGCTTGGCGATGCCGACGCTACCGAAGCGACCTTTAGCTGGGCCTTTGGCAACCTTGGCTTAGCCGACGCTGCCAAGCACTTAGCGAGCTTGTATGTCGACG
>JAKQOD010000760.1 GCA_029565465.1 Deltaproteobacteria bacterium | reverse complement strand
TGTTCGTTCACGAAGCAACATCGATAGCATGCGGTGCAAGCCGGGCAGGCCGGGCACTTGGCGCGGCGCAGCTTCCAGGTACGACACATTGCTGGGCGGTTGCTGCGAAGTCATAGGGCACGCTCCAATTGCGCGGCGCTTGTAATTAAGGATCGGTGGATCGCCAGCGCGGCCATCACGCCGTCAGCACACGCAAAGGTGACAGTGTGGCCGCCACCGCGGGTAATGTCGCCGGCGGCATATACACCTGCAACGCTAGTCATTTTCATTTCATCGACTTCGATATACGTGCCAAATGGGCCGCTGTTGATTCGGCAACCAAGCTGCTCGGCAACGTGGCTATTTAGTTTCGTTGGTGGGCCAATAAACAGCGCCTCGATTGGCAATGCACTGCCGTCCACAAGCTGCACATGCGACAAGTCTCCGCCCGCACCGTGCAGTGCATCGATGGCTGCGGGCGCGATGCTGATGTTGCGTCGCGCAAACTCCGCAAGCGTCGCCGCATCAGGCTGCTCGGCTCCGTTTAAGAAGTACGTAGTTGGCCCCCATTCGGAGATGAGCTGCGCTTGATGATGCGACATCGGCGAAAGCTGCAACACGCCAAGTTGCCGTCCGCTAAACTCATAACCGTGACAGTACGGACAATGAATCACTGATGTGCCCCAGCGTTGTGCTAGTCCGTTGATGCTGGGCAATACATCGGCGACGCCAAACGCAAGCAGCAGTGTGGTGCCAACCACTCGCCGGTGGCAAGCGTGACGGCAAGGCCGTTGCGTTGCCGCTGAACTTCGACGGCCGAACCTTGCACAAAGGTCACGCTTGGATACGTGCTAACTTGGGCGCGAGCGGTTGCCAGCATCTGCTGCGGGCTGCTGCCGTCTTGCGCGAACACACCATGCGATTGGGCAGCGAAGCGATTGCGTGGTTTGCCAGTATCAATGATGCAAACCGAACGTCGCGCGCGCACGAGGTAAAGCGCCGCGGCAAGGCCGGCGAAACTGCCGCCGATAATGATGACGTCATTCTGCATTGTGAAACTCCTAGGTTATTCGGCACCCGGCTGTCGCGAACGTCGATGTCGAACGACTTTGCTGCTGCGTTCGGCGCTGCGGCTGCGCACGTCGGCGTGCAGTGCAGCCAGCGTTACTTCGCCTAGCCGCGCGAGCAAGAGTTGTTCGGCGCGTTGAAATGAATCGTTGAGCGCAGCATTAACCGCAGCTTCGACCAGACAACCGGGCGCCTCAGTGCGATTCCCAATTGCCAACAGCGCTGGTGACCCGAGCGCGTTGTAGATATCCCGCAGCGTCACCTTGGCCACGTCGCACGCTAGGGTCCAGCCGCCACCATGCCCTTTCGTCGACATCACATAACCTTGTTCACGCAGGCCAGCCATCACTCGCCGAATGACGACGGGATTGGTGTCTAGTGCTTGCGCAAGGGTTTCGGACGTCGACGGGCCATCGTGCTGAGCCATGTGCAACAGTAAATGCAGCACACCGGAAAGTCGGCTGTCGCGTCTCATGTAACTAATCATGTTACATGATGGCGAGCGTGTCAAGTTGGCAGCAGTCGGCCAAGCCGCTGCAGGCCCCCTCTAATGAATTCGTGCAACCACGGGCAAGCGCGCCAAGATTGCGGCTTCGTGCGCACAAAGCTCGACGGCACGCGACTTCCACAGTTCATCAGTGGCAGCCGCCAGCTGCAAAAATCCATCGCGGTGGCGAAACTCGGCATCGGCTAGATTTTCGTACAACAAGCGTTCGCGTGGCTCGGTGAGCGCTCCAGCCAACATGGCTAAGCGTTCAGCCGAACGTCCTTCGATGATCGCGAACACCAACAACCGATCGAGCAAGCGCCCTGGTTCGGTTTTGCGCACATGCTTCTGCAAGGCCGCGGCATAGTCATCGCCGTGATCATGGCCGGGCGTTTGGCTGCGTCGATTGAGCAACTGTGCAACTTGCACCACATGCCGGGTTTCTTCATGGGCTAACCGCACCGTCCATTCCACCACGTCGGCGCGCTCGGGATATGAGCGCAACAGCGACAGCGCTGAAGTCGCAGCCTTGCGTTCGCAGTGCAGATGGTCGCGCATCACAGCGTCGATGTCGGCCAACGCTATTGGCAGCCAACTCGCATCGCTGGGTACCAGCGGCAACGACCACGCATTACTCAGCGACATGCGCGCTTGTTACGAAACTCCAGGCCAGTGGTCAAGCGACGATCGCCATCCATACTCCTACGGTTCGCGGCGCGCGGTGGTGGGGGCTATTTCGATCGCCCGGCTGAGCCGCGAAGAGCGCGGCGCAGCAGAGCCGACGATTCATCACAAGTTCCGAAGTAATCCTCCGCAGTCGAGCCAGGCTGTTGATGAACGGGCTCCTCCCAGCAGCTAACGAGGGAGGGGGGGCGCTTTGCATAAGCGCACTGCCGTCGGCAGCGCAGCCGCGCACGCCGTGCGGGGCAAGCATTAAGCTGCGCCGCCCGCCGCTCTTGCTGATTTCATCAGGCGGCGCGCTCCTCTACATGTTGGTATGTTTGGTGTTGGGCCCAGGGCAGGTCAACGTGACGAGGGCCAGTGATGGTGACGCGGGCAAGTTGCCGTGTCGAGATAGGTCGCCGTGTCGAGGTAGGTACCCGTGTCGAGGTAGGTACCCGCGCACGCGGCTTAGCTCAAAAGGTTCATCCACTATTCCAAAAATATTGGTTGACCTTTCGCTCCGCAATCTATATATTGGCCCAATCAAAATGAGCGTGGCGAAGAAAAAACGGGGGATGTTTCAGTTGGGGTTAAAGCTGCCGCCGCCAAAGATGACTCATGGGGGCGCGCGTGTTGGCGCAGGGCGCAAGCGGAGCACGAATGAGCAGCCGCATCGAGAACGGGAAAAATTCACCAAGCGCTGCCCCGTGCAAGTCACGCTGAAGATGAAGCCGGATATCAAGAATCTGCGTCGGCGCGATGTGTATCGAAAGATTGAGGATTGTTTACGTAAGGCAGCGCCACGCGAGGATGCGCCGATTTGCGAATTTTCGGTGCAAGGTGACCATGTGCACATGTTGGTCGACGCTGCGAATAACAAAGCGCTCACCAGCGCGGTGCGCGGCGTATCGATTCGCGTGGCGCGGGCGATCAACAAATTCTGGGGCCGCAAAGGCCGGGTGTTCCACGACCGCTATCACGCTCGGCTGCTGCGTTCTCCGACGGAAGTGCTGGTGTCGCGCCGCTACATATTGAACAACTATCGCAAGCATTTGCCTGAGCGGTTAGAAACTGAACGCACGCAGCCGCAAGCGGCATGGATCGCCTTGATGCCGAAACACGTCGACGTTGCGCGGCAGATCCTCGAAGCCAAGCACTGGATCGATCCGTATTCGTCGGCGTGGCTGCGCCGCAAAGGCACAGCGTGGCCAACCGGTCGCAGCTGGACTTTGTCCGATGACGCGGCTGCGAAAGCCGAACGGTACTTGGCGCGGCGACAACGCTAGCGCTCACGCGCCTGTGGCGCTGCCGCCCTTGCGTTACTGCCGTGCTCGCGGTGGTTGCCGTGCTTGCCGGCGGTGTTCGGCGGCGCTGCACGTCCGAGCTACGCGGCCGTGGCCTGCCGTAGAGGTGACGCGCCGCCACGACAGCGCCACCGCACCAACAGGCGGCGCAGCAGACTTGTTGCTCCGCAGGTGCGCCCGCGGCTGTGCTGCCACCGCAGGTGCGCTCATGCAAAGCGCCACGTTGCCCCTCGTTAGCTGCTGGGAGGAGCCCGTTCATCAAGCGCTATCCGCACAATCGTGTCTTCGGGGGCGTCCCATCTCCTGGCCCTGGCGCTGCGCCACACTTGTGTCGCAGATCGCTGACAACACACCAGAACTTGCGATGAATCGGCGGCTCTGCCCGCGAGCAGAGCCGCCCTGTCGATCGTCATGCTACAAACCCAGGTATGAAAAAGTACCGCAGCTCATGGTTACTCAGCGGCGCGCTGTTAGCAGCGTGCGGCGGCAAAACGCCGTCGGCGCCGTTGATTACTCAACCGGCCCCAGCGCCTGACGCACCTGTGATTCAACCTGCTGAAAAGGAACCGCCTGTGACGAAACCAACCGAACCAAAGCCGCCGAATCCCGCTCAAGTTGCATTTGCCACCAAGTGCAACGCCGGGTTGGAAACCGCCAAAGGTTTGCTTGGCACGATTTTGACCACCACCGGCCCGCGCACCATTGCCAACACGCTCGATGTGTACAACCAGTTGTTGACCAACCTCGGCAATTCGTCGGCGCTTGCTGGCTTGATGTCGGAAGTGCACCCGGACGAGGCCATCCGCGACACCGCGCGCGATTGCGAACAAGCGGTTTCGCAATTTGCGACCGACCTCCAGCTCAATCGTGAACTCTTCGCTGCCATCAAAGCGGTCGATGTTAGCAAAGCCGATGCTGTCACCAAGCGTTTCGTCGAGCAAACCCTGCGCGACTATCGCCGCAGTGGTGTTGATCGCGATGACGCGCAACGCGCACGGCTCAAAGCGATCGACGACGAAATGACCAGACAGGGGCAACAGTTTTCGAAAAATATTGCTGAAGATACCCGCTCGATCGAAGTGAGCAGCGCCACCGAACTCGCAGGCATGCCCGCGGATTTTATTGCTGCGCATCCACCTGATGCGAACGGCAAGATTCACATCACCACCGACTACCCGGATTACAACCCGTTCATGACGTACGCGCAAAACGATGCGCTGCGCAAAGCGTTGTACATTCAATTTCGCAGCCGCGGCGACAAGCAAAATGAAAAGATTTTGCAAACGATCCTCGAGCTGCGCGCTGAAAAAGCACGCATCCTCGGATACAAAAATTGGGCCGACTACATTACGGAAGACAAGATGATTCGCACTGGCAAAGCCGCTAGTGACTTCATCACCAAGATCTGGAAGCTGGCCGAGCCTCGCGCCAAACACGACTACGATGAGTTGTTGAAGCAACTCAAGACCCACGACGCCAAGGCCACCGCAGTTGGTGATTGGCAAAAGATTTGGCTCGAAGAAGAAGTCAAAAAAGCCAAATACCAAGTGGATGGCAGCGAAGTCCGCAATTACTTCGTCTACCAAAGTGTGCTTGCGGGGCTGCTCGAAATCACGTCGACCATCTACGGCATTACCTACCAAGTCGTCGATGGCAAGACCGCCGACGTATGGCATCCATCCGTTGTCGCCTACGACGTGCTGCGCGAAGGCAAAAAGATCGGCCGCATTTATCTCGACATGCACCCGCGCGACGGCAAGTACAAACATGCCGCGCAATTCACGTTGCGCGACGGCGTGGCTGGCGCGCAGTTGCCAGAAGGCGCGTTGGTCTGCAACTTCCCGGATCCGCAAGCTTCGTCGGGCCCAGCGTTGATGGAACACGACGACGTCGTGACCATGTTCCACGAATTTGGCCATTTGATGCACCACATCCTCGGCGGCAATCAGCATTGGGTGCGCCACACCGGCGTTGCAACCGAATGGGACTTCGTTGAAGCACCATCGCAGATGTTCGAAGAGTGGGCCTGGCAGTACCCAACGTTGTCGCGTTTTGCCAAACACGTGACCACGGGCGCCGTCATCCCCAAAGAACTGGTTGCAAAGATGCAGCGCGCCGACAAGTTCGGGCTCGGCTCGGCGGTGGCGCAACAGATGTTTTACGCTTCGATCTCGCTAGAATTTCACCAAGCGGATCCAAGCAAGCTGCAGCAACTCGACACCATCAAAGCATTGCAAAAGAAACTCACGCCGTACGCGTACGTCGATGGCACCAAATTCCACGCATCGTTTGGCCACTTGGTGGGCTACTCGGCCATGTACTACACGTACATGTGGTCGAAAGTGATTGCCAAAGACCTGCTGTCACCGTTTGCCAAGGGCGGCTTGATGGACACAAAGGTAACCGCCGCGTATCGCGACAAGATCCTGGCCGCAGGCGGTACGAAGGATGCGGCGGTGCTGGTGAAGGACTTTTTGGGCCGCGACTACAACTTCAAAGCCTTTGAAAAGTACCTGAGCGAGTAGGGGCAAGCCGGTTCACCACCGGCTTTTGCGATGTGAGCGACAAAAAGTGACAGCGCGATGCATTTTTTTTTGAGCAGTGATCTCGCTGCTGCCTGCCTGCGGCGCTGGCAATTGTCGCAACATGTTGACGATTGTTGTCGTGCAACTTCGGTGAGCCGGCGTCAAATCCGCTGCAAATCGCGGACTGTATGCATCCCATTACAATCGGAGCGCTGAATTCTCGTCGAGAACGACGATATAGCGGATAAACGTCCGCTCGAAAATAATTGCACGTCACAGCCGGATACCGTTAAGTGTGCGCATGATGAAAAACCTGATCCTTGTCGCTGCTCTCGCTGTTCCTGCTTTTGTTGGCTGCAAAAAGGGCGCTGGCGCCGCTGACTGCGCTGGCGCAACCGCTTCGGCAATGAAGATGGCCGAAGGCTCGATCTCGAAGCTCCCACCACAAGCTCAAGAAATGGCAAAGAAAGCCATGGGCTCGATGAGCGGCATCATGACCAAAGCCTGCACCGATGGCAAATGGTCGTCGGCCGTCACGGACTGCATGAAAGCAGCCAAAGACGAAGCATCGGGCGAAGCTTGCAAAGCAAAGCTGACCCCAGAACAACTGAAGTCGATGACCGAAACGATGGCAGCTGCTTCGAAGCAAATGCAAGAAGACATGATGAAGGCGATGACGCCTCCAGCAGCTGACGGCTCGGCAGCTCCAGCAGCTGACGGCTCGGCAGCTCCAGCAGCTGACGGCTCGGCAGCAGGCTCGGCAGCTCCAGCAGCTGACGGCTCGGCAGCTCCAGCCGCCGCCGCCGGTGGCGACATGCCGCAAGAATGCAAAGATTACAAAGCAGCAATCGAAAAACTCGCTACCTGTGACAAGCTCCCACAAGCTTCTCGCGACGCGATGAAAACCGGTTACGAAACCTGGGAAAAATCCTTCGCCAACATGCCAGCTGAAGGCAAAGCGGCAGCAGGCACGGCTTGCAAGGCCGCTGCTGATGGCGTGAATCAAACCGCTTCTGCTATGTGCAAATAACTCAACGTTAACTCGTTGTGTTTGAAAAACAGCTCACCTCGGTGAGCTGTTTGCGTTTTCGGCTGGAGCACAACTGGCGCCAGCCCTTGCTGTTAGGCGCGAGGCTGTGAATACTGTAGCCATGCGTTTTCCAACGGCATTGTTGTTTGTGGTGCTTGGAGCGGCTGGCTGCAAAAAAGCCCCGCCACCATCGTGTGATCAGGTTGCTAAAGGGCTCGATGCAGTTGTGCAGAATCAGCTCAAGTCGTCGCCCATGGCCGCTAGCGAACACGTTAAAGGTATTGTGTTGAGTGCCGGGGCGCGCATGAAAGCTGTGATGACTACGCGCTGTGCACAAGACAAGTGGTCGAGCGAGATGATTACCTGCGTCGCCGCAGCCACCGACAACCAAAGCATGAGTGCATGCAAAGCTAAGCTTTCGGCCGATCAAGCGCAAAAGCTCGACGAAGCACGCAAAGAAATGGCGCGTGCCGCAGCGCAAACGCGCGATGCCGAACCATTGGCACCGGTCTCGGGCGCAGCGCCGCAAAATGCCGACGGCTCGGCAGCGCCGGCGGCGCCAGGCTCGGCTGCTCACTGAGCCAGCACCACTGTCCGCCGCGCTTAACCGCGGGTCAGATCGCGCGTGATATTCTTTTGATGCGCTTCAATTGTGCCGCCGCCGATTTCGATCAGCTTGGCGTCTCGCAAGAACTGCTCAACACGGTACTCGGTGCAATAGCCCCAGCCGCCCAGCACTTGCACGGCAGCGTCGGCAACTTCTTTGGCTGCGGTTGCTGCAAACAGCTTTGCCGCGTCGGTGCCCGTACGGTTGCGCGACGTTGGCGTGACTGTTGCCGCGACGCCGTACGTTAATGCCCGAATCGCTTCGACTTTGGCGTAGCTTTCGCCGATGTAGCGTTGGATTTGGCCAAATTCGTTGATCGGCTTGCCGAACGCATGGCGCTCTGTCGAGTACTGCACCATCACATCGAGGCAGCGCTGCGCGATGCCCAAGCTCATGGCCGCGAGGCCCAACCGCTCAATTTCCAGATTGCGCATCATGTTGGTGATGCCGCCACCTTCGCGGCCGAGCAGATTGTTAGCCGGCACAAGGCAATTGTCGAACTGCAATTCGCACATCGTCGACGCACGCATGCCCATCTTGGGGATTTTTTCGCTGGTGCTAAAGCCAGCGAAGCCGCGCTCAACCAGGAACGTGGTGATGCGATCTTCGAGCTTGGCATAGACGCAAAACACGTTCGCTTCGGGGCCGTTGGTGATGAAGGTTTTGCGGCCGGTGAGCGAATAGTGGTCGCCTGCGCGGACCGCCACGGTTTGCATGCCTAGCACGTCGGTGCCGACGGCTGGTTCGGTCATCCCCATGGCGCCGATCCATTCACCGCTTAGCACTTTAGGCATATAGCGTTGATGATGCGATTCGTTGCCAGCGTAGTAGAAGTTATTGACGAAGAGTAACGCGTGCGCCAAGTAGGCGAGGGCAAAGCCCGGGTCGCTGTAGGCGAGTTCTTCGTGCACGATCACCGACGCGGTGGCATCAAGGCCTGCGCCGCCCGTGGCTTCAGGAATCGTGACGCCGATGAGGCCGAGGTCGCCGAGCTTGCGCAACAAGCCGACGTTCATCTTGGCTTGTTCGTCGTGTTCCATCGCTTGCGGTTCGACATGATCGCGCGTGAACTGCCGCACGGTTTGGCGCAGCATTGCGTGTTCTTCACTTGGGTTGAATAATCGCTCAACGAGAGATGACGGAACCATGCCTCGTTCTACCGCGAGGCCCGCCGAACGGAAAGCCAAGATGCCGCCGGAGTCATGGCCGAAGTTGTCGGATGAAGCCCGCTTAGGCCGCGCTAAATTCGTTCATCAATGTTACATTTTCACCGTGGGCCGACGTTTTCATGCCACTGGCGCACCTGCCACCATCTTGGTTGCCAACCCCACCGCACAAAGCGGCAAAGCAGCCATGTGGATACGGCGGGCGAGGGCGTTACTTGATGCCAACGGCGTTCGCCATCAGTTCGTGCCGACCGAGCCCGGCGGTGTGACGGTTGCTCGGGTGCGCGGCTTGATCGACGATCAAGGCTATCGTCGCGTTATTTATCTCGGCGGCGACGGCACGTTTGCCGAAGTTGCCAAAGGCATTTTGTACTCGGCCCACGCCAACGAAACGTTGATGGGGATGTTTCCGACGGGCACTGCCAACGACCAAGGTAAGTCGTTTGGCTTGGAATCCGGCCCGAACGCATTTGCGCGCAACGCCAACGTTATTGCGGCTGGCGAAGTTGTCGGTTGCGACGTCGGCAAGCTGGAAGTCGAGCGCGGCGGCAAAATCGTTCATCACGATATGTTTTTTGATTCATTTTCGATCGGCATTGGCGCCTCCAGTTTGGCGACACGCAATCGCGATCGCCAGCGCGTCCGACGCGTACCTGGGCTTTCAAAGGTTTATCGCGACTACGCGACCTATGGCGGTGCGATTTTGCAGCGCTTCGCCGAAACCTACATGTTGCAAGTAAAGTTCGATCTTGATGCCATCATCGACAATCGGGTGGTGCAGTATCGTGAGCTGCTGGACGTGGTGGTCAAAAACACGCTGATTTTCGGCGGCGAATGGGTGTTTGATAACAAAGCACTGTCTGACGACGGCAAGTTTGAATTGTTGCCGGTGACCGGCCGGCGCGATTTTACGACCAAGATGTTCGCTGGCTTCCGGCATAATCCGGTTGGAACGCGTGGCTTAGAAGCGCTTGGGTTGCATCGGCCCAATTGCGAGACCGGCGCCAATTTTGAATTGGTTGTCCGAGGTCGCGGCGGCCCGCTGCCTGGTTGCCAAATCGACGGTGAAGAAGCGCCCGCCGGTGAGCGCTACCGCATTGCCGTGTTGCCACGCGCACTCAACTTAATCGTCCCAGCCGATTTTGTTGAGCCGTCGAAGCTCAGTTGAGATTGGTGAGGCGTTCCCGCAGCGAGCTGAGCTCACGAGCGAGTTTGTCGTTATCAGGATCGACCACCGCCATGTATTCCATTACGTCGAGCGAGCGATCGAGATCGTTGGCGCGGCCATAGATGCCAGCGAGATTTGTCAGCAAGCGAGTCAGAATCTGTCGTTTGCTAGCCGCCGCCACCAAGCGCGGTTCCAAACGGGCATCGGGGCCGACGTATTGTTTCACCAGGCCTTCGAGCTCACTCGGCGTTAAGATCTTGCCGTTTTCGAACACGTCGACAAACATCCATGCATCTTCGACGGCAACGCGCACGATGAACTTGCCGGGAAAATTTACGCCTTGAGCGAGCACGCCAACGCGGCGCGCGACTTCCAAGTACAATACGCCGAGCGTGATCGGAATGCCGAGCTTGCGATCAAGTACACACGATAAAAAACTATTGCGTGGGTCGTAGTAATCGGCTTGGTTGCCACGAAACCCCGCGTCGTCAAAAATCGCTGTGCAGATTGCGCGTGCACGTTGGATCGGCCCTGCCGTTGGCGTAGCGCGATCGATCAGCTGCTGCGCGGCGGCCGCCAAGGCGTCGATTTGTGCGAGGTAGGGCGCGAGTTGTAATGCTGGGTCGGCGAGGCCCCCCACTAACAAGGCCGCGCGGTCAAGCACGGTTTCGCCAGCCATGGCAGCGGCAAACTCTTTGAGACGCACGGTCATTGCTGCTTAGCGTAGCACAGTTATCGTCGACGCCATCGGCGTCTTACCGTCGCCGATTCGCACGCGATGTGCGATTGACGCCGAGCTTTTGCAAGTGCTGCTGCTTTTGTGCAGCGGTGCGTTGCCGCGCTGCTTGTTCGAGGCTCTCCCCATGTAGCTTGTGGAAATTGGCCACGCGCGCAGCGCTGATTTGGCCACCGGCGACAGCGGCACGCACCGCGCAGCTCGGCTCGGCACGATGGGTGCAATCTGCAAACTTACAATCGACACCGATTTGGTTGATATCGTCGAAGGCCTCGGCCGCCTCATCGTGCCAGCGCGCAAGTTCTCGCATGCCTGGTGAGTCGATCCATAAGCCGTGGGTGGTGGCTACCAGCTCGCGTCGGGTCGTCGTGTGTTTGCCGCGTTCATCATCGCGAATCGCTTTGATGCTTTGCCGCGCTTCGCCAACGATGGCATTGATGATCGAGGATTTGCCGACGCCGGAGCTACCTAACAAGATCGCCGTTTGGTCGGGGCCAACCCGCGCTGCTAGCTCGGCCATGCCTGCACCGGTATGGGCGCTGACGGCGATGGCGGGCACATCGTTGGCCCGCAACTGCGTTAGCGCTGCTTCAACGTCCGGTTCTCGGACAAGATCTGACTTTGATAAAACGATGATCGGCGCAATGTGGCCTTCGCGCAGCATCGCGAGGTAACGATCTAACCGAGGCAACGACAAATCGCTGTTCAGCGATGTCACGATGAAGCCACAGTCGACATTGGCGACAATGGGTTGGGGTTCGGTTGCTCGACCAGCCGCGCGGCGCACCAGAAAGCTAGCGCGTGGCAAGATGCCAACCACACGTGCCGCGCCGTCACCTGCACACGCCGCAGTCACTCGTTCAGCGATGACCCAATCTCCGACCACTGGCAATTCGCGGCGATCAGCAGCGCGGTGGTAGGTGCGGCCGGGCAACTCGGCCCAGCAAGTGCCAGCGTCGCCAACCACGTGATACGCACCGCGATGCGCCGCAATCACCCGCACGATGTCACCGTTCCATTCGGAGGCCGGCGCGCTATCCCGCAGCTTTTGCCACGCTGGCGTCCAACCGTAGCGGGTCAAGGCTTCCATCAGATACTCAACTCGCCGCCTAACAGGTCGAGCGGATATACTTGGCGGCCGCTTGCGACTTGTTCGAGAAAGCCCATCAAGTCGGAGCCGCGCAATGGCCGCGTACGGATCTCCTCCAACGTCAGCCATGCGGCTTGGAGCGACTCACTGTCGGCCACGCTTTTGGGTGGCGTGTCGTCGAGCGGCGAGCCGACAAAGATGACACGTACGCGTGCGCCATTGTTGGCGGGCGCATGTTCGACTCGCAAAATGCCTTCGATTGTCACTGGCACGCCCGATTCTTCGAGCACTTCGCGAATCGCGGCATGCAGCAGTGGCTCGCCGACTTCAACGCGGCCTCCAGGAATCGACCAAGAACTGCCATACCGCTGCTCTTGCACCATCAAGAATCGTTGGCCACGACGCACCACCACCAGGGCAAAAAAGGACGTTGGCGTGGGACTGCGTGACATGCCAACAATCTACACTGGTCGCCCCCGGAAGCGTAGCTGGGGGCGACGCTTATGCCCCAGGGGCTCCGGCGCGCGGTGGTTGGGGAATGCGCAGCGGTGCCGCGCAGTGGGCACGTTCCGGTGTGATGTCAGCGATCTACGACCAAGTTTGGCCAATGTTAGTGGCGTGTGAACCAACTAGGAGATGGGACGCTCCCCGAAGACATGCGTGTGCGGTTGGCGCTTGATGAACGGGCTCCGCTGACAGCCAGCGAGGCGCCAAGGCGGCGCTTTGCATAGCGCACCGGCAGCGTAGCTCTGACGTGCAGCCGCCGCAGCGCCGAACCCACGCTGCGGCAACCAAC
>JAKQOD010000546.1 GCA_029565465.1 Deltaproteobacteria bacterium | reverse complement strand
CCTTTGCTGTTGGTCAATGCACTCGACTGGTTTGCGGGCGATGACGCCGACTTACTCACGACGTATGTCACTGGGCGGACCGAACGCGTGGTACTCGACGGCGTCGTGGCCGCGACTGCAGTCGACATCAAAGCACCAGACGGCAGCGATTTAATCGCGCCAGTCATGGATGGGCTTGCCTCGTTCTATGCGCCACGCGTGGGTTTCTACGAATTGCGCGTGCGCAATGCGCCCGGCACGCCGCTGGCCACAGCGCCCAGCGCAACGCCCGGAGCCCCTCTATTGCTGTTGGCAGCGAATCTCGCCAACGCAGCCGAATCCGACATTGCACCATCGGCGGAGCTCAAAATCGGCCAACAGACCCTGCAGGCGCCTGAAGCCTTTGCGGTTACCCGCAGCCAGAAATTGTGGATCTATATTGTTTTGCTAGCAGGCCTGCTGATCGCCATCGAATGGATTACCTATCATCGCCGGATCACGGTGTAAGCCCATGAAACGCCTTGCAGCTATTTTTACACCGCGCACCATCGTGCACATCGTATTGTGCGCAGCCGCGTGCATCGCAATTTGGATGGGCATCTCGCACTGGATCGCTGGGCGCAATTCCATCGTGATAACGCCTGGCACCCGCCCGATCACGTTTCTTGATCCCAACTGGTTTCACTTGGCAGCAATCGCGCCAGTATTTTTCCTCTTACGCGTCATTTCGTTGACCGATTTATCGCTGAGTCAGCAACTCTTGCAGAGCGTGTTGCGGTCGCTGGTGGTCGCCGGCATCGCTGCTGCGCTAGCGCGCCCTTCGTGGATTACACAAGACAACAAGATTGCAACCGTCGTGCTCGTCGACGTTTCGGATTCGGTTTCCGATAAACAGCTTGATGCTGCGCGCACCTACATCGAACAGTTGCAAGCCACATCGAGCAACGGCCGCGTATTTGCGATTACATTTGCTGAAAAGTCCAAAGTCGTGCGACCAGCCACCGGGCAAACCTTGCAGGCGGCCATCGCGCGGCATCCTGGGGCTGGCGCTGGCACCGATATCGTCGCCGCCGCCCAGCTGGCGTACGGCATTTTCCCTGATGGTTACTTGCCTCGCATCGTCGTGATCAGCGACGGCGCCGAGACCTCGGGTGACATCGCAACAGAAGCGTACCGCGCCAAACAATTGGGCGTGGTGATGTCGTGGCGGACTTTCACGGCTGACAAAACCAGCGAAGTGCGCGTCATTGGTGTCGCCGTTCCCGACGACGTCAAGGTTGGGCAGCCATTCGAAGTCACTGCCGAGGTTTGGTCAACCGAAGCCCAGAGCGTCACCTTAGCGCTGCAACAGGATGAGTTCCCGAACCCGTTAGAGCCCAGCAAAACCGTGGATTTGGCGGAAGGCAAAAACTTTATCAAGTTCAAGAGCGACGCTAAGCGCGCGGGGGCAACCACGTATCGGCTTAAGCTCACAAAATTTGCCCACGACACCCAAGCCAACAACAACGCAGCGATCATGACCGCACCGGTAAAAGGCCGGCCGAATATTCTTTATGTTGAAGGCGGCGTATTGCGTGACCCAAGCTCAGCCACCTATTTCCAACGCGCGCTGCAGCATGAAAACATTGACGTTGAAGTGCGGCCACCTAGCGGCTTATCAAGCGCCGCAAAAGACTTGGAAAAATACGACCTCGTTGTGTTTTCCGACGTGCCGGCGCACTTGATTGGGGCAGGCCAAATGCAGGCACTTGACACCTATGTGTCGCAATTCGGCGGCGGCCTCGTGGTTGCTGGCGGCGAGGATTCGTTTGGCTCAGGCGGGTACCAAGGCACCCGGCTTGAACAAATGATGCCAGTGCGGTTCGATTCCGAAAAAACGCGTGAGCAGCCTGACGTCGCGCTCATCTTGGTCATCGATCGCTCAGGTTCGATGCAAGGTCCTAAGCTCGAAGCTGCCAAGGAGTCAGCTCGCGTAACTGCTGAAGTATTGTCACCCAACGATATTTTGGGCGTGGTCGCCTTCGATAGCGATGCCGCTGTGTATGTGCGCCCGCAACGAGCTGCCAACCGTATGCGTATTTCCGCGGAAATTTCGCGGCTGCAATCCGGTGGCGGCACCAACATTTTCCCTGGCCTCAAGCAAGCGCATGAGATCCTGCAAGGCATCAATGCCAAGGTGAAGCATGTCATCGTGCTTTCCGACGGTGAAGCCCCAACCGACGGGCTGGTCGACTTGGTGCAGGACATGCGGTCGTCGCGCATCACGGTGTCATGCGTTGGTGTGGCAGGTGCTGACCGCCGCTTGCTGCAGAGCATTTCCGATGCAGGCGATGGGCGTTTGTATATGGTCGAAGACATTGGCGCACTGCCCAAAATCTTCATGAAAGAAACCATGGAGGCGCAAAAGGCCCAGTTGGTCGAAGACTTGATCAAAGTGCGCATCGCCAAACGGGTCGAAGCGATTGATGGAACCGGGGTCGAGTCAGCCCCTGCCCTACACGGCTATGTCAGCACCAAACCGAAGCCAACGGCCGAAGTCATCCTTATCTCGGACCTAGGCGAACCTATCTTGGCGCGTTGGCGACGTGGCGCGGGCTTTGCGTTGGCATGGACCAGCGACGTAAAAAACCGGTGGAGTGTCGACTGGATTCGCTGGGGTGGGTATCCGAAGTTTTGGGCCCAAGTTGTGCGCAGCTCAATGCGGCGCCAGGTGTACAACAGCTACGATCTTTCGACGCGCGTCGTCGATGGCCGAGCGATTGTTAGTGTGGATGCAATCGACAGCGCGGACAGATTCGTCAACGAGCTCGATACCGACTTAGAGGTCATCGATCCTGCAACTAGCAAGGTCGTGCAGGCCTTGCCGATGCAGCAAACCGCGGCGGGTCGTTATGCTGCCGACTTTAAGCTCGATCGATATGGCAGTTTTTTGCTCAAAGCAGTGCACAAACGTGAAGGCAAAACCGTTGCGGAATCGATGGGGTCAGTTGCGCTGTCATATCCCCTTGAATATTTGCGTAGCACTGCAACGCCTGAGCCGTTGATGCACGCAGCCACCGTCACCGGCGGTCATGATCAAGCGACGCCGCAGCAAGTGTGGGACCCAGGCAAAGATCAGATTTCGTATACTCAGGATTTGTGGCCGTACGTTTTGCTGATCGTGGCTGGGCTTTTCTTGCTCGACTTGTACGCCAAGCGAGTGCGCTTATTTGGCTATCGCACGATGAAGTTCGAGTAAGCGCAGTACGCCTGCCCCGTGCTCGTGCTCCTGTCAGAGCCGATGACTGCGTCCGGTGCCGATGCTCGTGTCGGTGCTGGTGCCGATG
>JAKQOD010000733.1 GCA_029565465.1 Deltaproteobacteria bacterium | reverse complement strand
CGCGTCGTACGGTGGCACCGTGCTCGCCCGTGGCGTCGTCGCCGACGTGGTTGAAGGCCACGTGCCGCGCCGTCCGTATTTGGTGGCGTTTCCAAGCTACGCAGCGGCGCGTGCTTGTTACCATTCGCCAGGTTATCAAGCTGCTGTCGGCTTGCGATCGGGCGTCGCCGACTTTGATATCGTCGTGGTCGAAGGCATCTAAGCCTTCGCCGCGCTGTTACTTGCCGAGCGCGATGCTGCAGGCTTCCGCGCTGGAGACTTCGAACTTACCTGGGGCTTCGAGTTCAATGGTTTTTACCACGCCGTCTTCGACCAAAAAGACGCCGCGGCGAGCGCGTTCGCCCATGCCGAACGCTGACAAGTCACCTTCGATGCCGAGGGCTTTGGTGAATGCGGCGCTGCCATCAGCAAGCATGGTGACGACGCCGATTGCGTTGTGCTCTTTGGCCCACGCGTCCATCACGAACGCATCATTGACCGACAAACAGGCGATCATTTGCACGCCTTTAGCCTTCAATTCGTCGGCTTTGGCGACGTAGCCTGGCAAGTGCTTAGCCGAGCAGGTTGGCGTGAACGCACCTGGTAGCGAGAACATCACAACTTTTTTGCCAGCAAACAGCTCGGCGGTATCGATGTCTTTGGTGCCATCAGCAGTGACGGCTTTGATTTTGACGGAAGGGATTTTTTGTCCAACGGAAATTGTCATGGCGGTGTTTTAGCACCAAAGCGGCAGGCGCAAAGCGTTGCGCGGCGAAGGAAGTGCGGCGCTTGAGTAGCGATCTGGAAATCTTTACGAACGTCGCGGCTATTGCGCCGTTGGGCGGATGCTAACCTGGTGCGAGCTGATGCCGTCTATCGCTCCACTTCGTCCAGCTGGCGATCTAGTTACGCGCTACCGTCGCGGCGAACATATAGCGGTGTGGCGTCGCGCCCGACGCGATTCCCTTCAACCTTGATCTAGCCGCTGACTATCTACACAAAGCCGATATCAGTGGCGGCGCGCCGTATGGCATCGAACTGCCATTCGCCGGCGCAGATCCAATGTTTGTCAACGAGGAGCATGGTCTTGCCTTCGTCGATTATCTCCGCCTCTGCTTTCGCTGCGGCAGCGCGGCCAACCGCAGTTTGCTCGCTCGAAGTGCCAGCCCGCTGCTTCGTTGGCCTCCGGGAGGCGGCCGCTCACCCAACCATCCTCATTCCTAGGTCGGCGGCGTTAGGGCGTTCTGTTGCAGAGTTCTGTGAAACAGAACCCGCACATTGCGATGCCCACCCTTCACCACGCGCGGCTCAGGTTTCGCTATACTCGCGGCCGATGGCAATCCAGGACGACGCGGGCAACAGCGGTGAACGCAGCAGTGGCAATCCAACCAAGCGGCGCAAGCGTAAATTGTGGTGGGCCAAACGCATTCGGCGTTTTGGGATGGCGTGGAACAACGCGTTGGAAATCGCAACCGCTGGTCGCCTAACGGCACCGTATGGTGCGCCATACGAAGTAATTCACGAAGAAAAAGTGTATCGCCTGCGGCGCTATCAATCGACGCCTGATGCTGGCGTGCCAGTGTGCCGCGCGCCGTTGCTGTTAGTGCCGCCGTTGATGGTGGCCTCAGAAGTTTACGACATTGCGCCCGATGTGAGCGCGGTCGCAAACCTGTCGCGTGCTGGCATCGATGTCTGGTTGGTCGACTTTGGCGCGCCAGAACGCGAAGAAGATGGCATGAGCCGCACCCTCGACGATCACGTGCGCGCGGTGGCCGAAGCGGTGGATCGCGTGCGCGCGTTGACCGACCACGACGTGCACTTGGCAGGGTACTCGCAAGGCGGCATGTTTTGTTACCAAGCCGCAGCGTTCAAACGCTCGGTCAATTTGGCGTCGCTGATCACTTTCGGCAGCCCTGTCGATTTGCATCGCACGGTGAACCTCGGCGAAGGCACCACCGAGCGGTTGGTTGCTGGTGCTCGCTCGTTGCTCAATGTGCCGCTGGCGCACATCGATGGCTTGCCAGGCTTTTTCACCTCGACTGGGTTCAAGCTACTCTCGGCGCGCAAAGAAGCGCAACAGCTGGTCGATTTTGTGCGTAACCTGCACGATCGCCAAGCATTGGAAAAGCGTGAAGCGCGCCGCTTGTTCCTCGGTGGCGAAGGCTTTGTGGCGTGGCCAGGCCCTGCGTTTCGCAAGTTCTTCGACGATTTGATCGTGTCAAACCGCATGGCGTCGGGTGGCTTTGTCATCGATGGCCGCACGGTTACGTTGTCCGATATCACCACGCCAACGCTGTACTTCGTCGGCGATCACGACGAAATGGGGCGCCCTGCAGCGGTCCGTGGCATTCGGCGGTCGTCGCCGAAAATCGATGAGCTGTATGAAATCGGCGTACGTGCCGGGCACTTCGGCTTGGTGGTTGGCGGCACTGCGCAACGGCAAACCTGGCCAGCGGTGGCCGAGTGGATTCGTTGGCGCGAAGATCAGGGCGATTGCCCCAAGCTTGCTGTCGATGTGCGGCAGTACAACGCGATCGATACGTTTAAGTACAGCGATGCGATGCTGCGTGGCGATACCACCACCACACAAGCGTTGGCCGATGCTTTGTTGCCAGCGCGCGTCAAAGCCAATGGGCCAGCGCGCTCGGTACGCGCCATGGCGGTCGAGCGGTTGTCGCGGCGCCCAGGTAGCGCGGGCCCCGATGGTGCTGATGGTGTCGACGACGATCTCTACGATACCGACGAAGACGATGACGACAATACCAGCGACCGGCCCGGCTTGCCGATCGACCTCGAACTGGCGCAGCAAGTTGTGCGTCGCGTTGCCACCGGTGTGGTCGAACGCATGGCCGAAATGTCGGAAGACCTTGGCAACTACTTGGACAATGCGCGCTTTCAATTGCCTCGGCTCAATCGCTTGCGCAACTTGACCGACGATACCCAGATTTCGCTTGGCAAATCGTTGGCCGATCAAGCCTCCAAAATCCCCGACAACACGTTCTTTTTGTGGCGCGGCCGAGCGTTCTCGTATGCCGAAGTCAACCGCCGCATCGACGCTGTTGTGCGCGGTTTGATTGCCAGTGGCGTCAAGCCAGGGCAACGCGTTGGCGTCATGATGTTGTCGCGGCCGTCGCATTTGTCGCTCGTCACCGCGATCAATCGGCTTGGCGCGGTGGCTGTGCTGCTGTCGCCGAACACGCCCGACGACAAGCTATCGCGCTGCTTGGATCTCGGCGAAACCGATGTCGTCATCGTCGACCCCGAAAGCGCAGCACGTGTGCGTGCAGCGTTCACTGGCAAAGTTATGGTGCTCGGTGGCGCAGGCGATCAATCGATCGCGGTTTCGCCGGGCCATGTGCGCACGCTGCCACCGGGCGTTATCGACATGGAAGCGATCGAGCCCGAAAGCGTGGTGTTGCCGAGCTGGTATCGGCCCGACGCTGGCCGTGCGCGTGACCTCGCGATGGTGTTCGTTACGTCCGGCAAACACGAAGCGTCGCGCGTCATGCGCATTACCAATCGGCGCTGGGCGTTCTCGGCGCTCGGTGCTGCTGCCTCGTGCACGCTGACCTCGCGCGACACTGTTTATTGCTGTTTGCCGCTGCATCATCCATCGGGTTCGTTGGTGGCCGTCGGCAGCGCATTGGTAGGCGGCACACGCTTGGCACTGGCGTCGCAGTTTGAACCGACGACGTTTTGGGACGAAGTGCGGCGCTACGGCGTCAGCGTGGTGTTCTACGCCGGCGAAATGGGCCGCAACTTGGTCGATTCACCGTCGGTGGTAGGCGAGCAGAACAACCCTGTGCGATTGTTCGCCGGCAGCGGCATGCGGCCCGATGTCTGGCGCCGCATCGTCGAGCGCTTTGGCGTCGGCGTGCTCGAATTCTACGCTTCGACTGAAGCCAACGCCGTGTTGGCCAATGCCTCGGGCAAAAAAGTTGGATCTTGTGGCCGGCCGTTGCCAGGTGCGCCGCAGATCGCAATCGCTGCCTGGAACTTCGACGACGACGACTTCGTGCGTGACGGCCACGGCTACTTGGTGCCGGCCCGCATCGACGAGCCAGGCATGTTGGTGGCAAAGCTCGACGCGCGTGGTGGCGCCGATATCGCACATATCGATCCGAAGCGGTTGCTGCGCGATGCTTTTGGCGCCGACGACGTTTGGTTTGTCACTGGCGACTTTTTGCGGGTTGATATCGAAGGCGACTACTACTTTGTCGACCGCGCTGGCCAAATGATCGCAACGGCGCACGGGCCGGTCGCGAGCACTCGAGTGGAAGACGCGTTATACGAAAGCGGCGCGGTCGCGCTTTGTGTGGCACGTGGCATTGGTGAGAAAAATGCGATTCCGGTGGCCGCGGTGACACTACGCAGCCAGCTATCGAGGGCGACCGGCGTGTCGTCGATGCCGGCTGATATCGAAACCCTTGATGCGTTATCAGCTGCGGCACTTACCTTACCCGACTACGCTCGGCCGTTGCGCATTCGCATCGTCGACAATATTCCGTTAACGGCTGGCTTTCGGCCGCTCAAACGCACCTTGCACGATGCGGATTTTGCCGATGGTGTACGCACGTTCGTTTGGGAGCCGAGTCTGCAGCAGTACATCGCGTCGGCCTAGCGGTGCGGCAGCGTGTGCGAAATGCCTCGAAATGCCCGAAAACTGTGACAATTTGAGCTGACAGCGGCGGCAGTAGCAGCGATGCTATCGAGCAGTGAGTAGTCGAAGGATTCGTCCGCTTTCTGCTTCTGCGCTGGCCGGCACTTGTGTGCTGGCTGCTAGCGTTGCAGTGCTTCCTGCCGCGCAGGCCAACCCGTATGAGTCGTTTATCAGCATTGAAAACGAAGACGACCTGTACGACTTGCAATCGCAACAAGCGATTACCGACGACACATTCAATCAATTGCTCGATTTGCTCGACCGCGGCGTCGACCTAAACACGGCCGACCGTGATGGGTTGTATGAGTTGCCAAATCTAAGCTACGACGAAGTTGATGCCATTTTAAAGCTGCGCGATTTACAGGGCCGCATTCGTGACCCCGCCGAATTGGTAGCGGCAGGTGTGTTGTCGCAAGAAAAGCTGTATGCGATTGCCGCATTTCTTACGCTTGCGCCAGCGAAAGACAACCCACTCAACGCGCACGGGTTTGTGCGTATGTTGACGCGATCGTCCATCAAAGATCGCACCGTGCCCGCGACCACCCTGCGTGGACGTGCCGTTGCGTTGTCACATTGGAGCGCTGGTTTTGCTAGCGTGTTGACGCGCTTGCGTCTCGGCGAAGCGCAATGGGACCCCACTCGCAAAGCGCTGGTTGCCGATGGGCCATCGTTGCGGGTTGAACTGCCAAAGATCTTCGCGCGCTACAAAACCGATACGTATGACGCGGTTGCTGGTAGCTATCGCATCGGCTTCGGCCAGCGCTTGGTGTTCGACAATACGAATGCCTACAACCCGAACGGGTTGCAGAATGATGACCAGATCTTTTTCGACAGTGATCTAACACGAAGCTGCAAAGAATCGAAAGGCGAACTTCCGGCGGCGCCGTGCGATGTCAACAGCGCGCCATACGTGACCCCAGATTTCCGTTGGCGCGATGGCCTGTTTGGCGCAGCCGGTGGTGCCAAGCACGTGCCACTTGGTGAGGGCTGGATGCAGCTCTACGGCTGGGCTTCATACTCGCGCCGGGGCATTTATCAGTACGAACTGGTGAACCGCGACTTGTGCCCGGATCCAAGCGACGATAGCAACCCGAACTGCACCGCACCCAACGTCTACAACCGCCCCGACGGTGACTTGTTAACACCCACCTCCCGCTTCAGCTATCAAACGCTGCCTAACATTTTTGGCGAAATTCTCGGCGGTGCTAACGCTAGCTATTACATCAATCGTCGCACCCATGTTGGCATAACCGGTTACGGCGCGCATGAACAACAACTGGTCGGTGGCGTCGATTTAGATACTCAAGAATATTCACGCCTGCCCACTGGCCGCACTTTTGGTGCGGTTGGCGCCAATGTGGCGTACGGGTTCGACTGGCTCGACCTGTTTGGCGAAGTTGCATACAGCTTCGACAAATCGCCGAATCCAACTGGTCCGATCGATGGTGGTGGTGGGCCGGCGGCGATCGTGCGCGCGACCGCCACGCAAAAGAACCAAGAACTCGAAGCCAGCCTGCGTTACTACAGCGTCAACTATGCCAATCCGTATGCTCGGCCACTCGCTGCAGCGGATGAAGTGAATGGCCAACGTGCACGCGACGAAGTGGGGGGGCGAGTTCGCCACGGGTGGACTACGAAACGGTTTGCGCTGCGCAGCTTCGTCGACTTTTGGGTAACCCCAAGCGAAACCATTCCGAAGATGGATGTGTGGGTGCGCGCTGATGTCAAAGCCAATCACGATTGGCGCTGGGGCGCTTGGTTGCGCGTCCGTGACAAAGACGTACGGGAAACCGGGCACACGCAGTGTTACGAAGTCTCGACGGAAAACGATGAAAACGGTGATCCTGTGCCATGCAAAGGCCAAAAGTTAACCGCGATTGGACGGGTTGGCTATTCACCTCATAAGCTGCTCAACACCACGTTGCAGTTGCAGCACGATTGGATCGACGATCCGGTTAAATATCCAACCAAATTCCGCCACGATGTGTCGGCTTGGTTAGTGGCTTTGTACAAACCAACGAACCAAATCCGTATTCGTTTTCGCGGCCGCTACCGCAACGAAGACATCTACGATCGAACCTACCTCGAAGAATCGTTGGGCTTGTACACTGATGTCTCGGTGCGGGTGCGGCAACGTGATCAGATTCGCGTTCGCGTCGACGCCAATTTCCTGCTTGATGATCGCAAGTCAACCGCCGAACACACCCCGAACCCAGGGCTATCGTTGTGGCTCGGGTACGAAGCACGGTACTAAGCAACTACGGCAGCACGTCGTACACGTCGGCAAATTCGCGGCGCGCTGCACCGGTAGTTGGGTCGAGCAACCAGGTCATGCAGAGCTTGCGCGGCACTGGAATGCGGCCAGCGGCGTTGCCTGGTTTGCGATAGGTGCCGAACACAACGTCCCAAATTGGCGAGGTGACGCCGAAGTTGCGTTTCGGATCGACAAAATGGTGGGTGAAATGGTGGCGGCGAGCCCACCGGCCATAGGGGCCTAGGCCCGGATGCACATGTTCGAGTCGATGGCTCAATTCGTAGCTCAGATAGAAGCCGATAACGCCGAGCACATATGCTGCGCCGACAGTGCCAAACGCCCACCACGCCGGCGGCGTCAGCACAGCGATCAAGCCCAACGTGAACAGCGCTTTTTTCCAGCTCGCTGCGAAATAGCCACCTTCGGCATGATGCCGCGTGTGCTCAATGCCAAACAGATTGCGCCGAAACCGACGATCGTGACCAAGCCAGCGATGGATGACGTATTCAAGCAGCGACCACGTGGCAGCGCCGAGAAGGATTGCGATGGCGATGCTCATGATGATAGCGAGCATACGCTATTCGGTGCTCGCTAACTACTTGGCTTTGGCAGGCGCAGTAGGCGCTTGGGTCGGCGCAGCGGCCTTGACTGGCGCTTGGGTCGGCGTAGTTGGGGCCGCGCCGGCGTCGGCTGGTTGGTCAGCGATGATCAGCTTTTGCACTTTGGCGTAGGTGCCCGATGGCAGGATCTTGCGCGATTTGAGTTGGTCTTTTTTCGCGTAAGGGCGGCCTTCGATGATCTTCTTGGCGTACTTGTCGCCAACGCCTGGCAGCGCGACTAGGTCGGCTTCCGACGCGGTGTTGATGTCGACCAGCTTGACCTTTTCAACAGCTGGTTTGGCTTCGGTTGGCTTGCCGGCGTCGACAGGCTTGGTTGGATCAGCTTTGGCCTTCACTGGTGCAGTTGGTGCCGCCTTGGCAGGTGCCGCTGGCGTCGCTGGGGCTTCGGCCAAAGCGATTGCAGGAGCGAGGAACAACGTGAGCGAAAGCAACGAAGCAAACTTTTTCATCGAAAAACTCCAGCGCCTAGTCAAAGGTGGCGTTCGACGTAGCTACCACGGTGACGCGCAGCGCTTGGGTTGTAACCGCTCAAAAATACGCTGCCATGTGACGCCGCCGACGCGATTTAAAGATGCGCGCGCGGGCCGCGTCTACGCTGCTTGGCGTGCGTCCGCGACGTACAGAATGGCAGCGCCAACGGTGAGGGCTGCTGCTGCCAGCACACCCGCTGCGGTCGGGGTTACGTCGTACAGCATGCCAAGCGCAACGCTGCCCAGCCACCACGCGCCACCGAAGACTACATAAAAAGTGCCGTAGGCTTGGCCGCGAATGGCGGCAGGCACTGTCGCTGCAATCAACGATTTAGCGGTGGCTTCGGTGGCTGCGCGGCCCAACGACCAAAACGCGATACCCGCTAGCGGCAGCGCGACGCCAAGCGAACCCGCGGTCGCAAACACCAATGGACCGTAAGCGGCAGCAAGCAAGGCAAACACGG
>JAKQOD010000689.1 GCA_029565465.1 Deltaproteobacteria bacterium | reverse complement strand
TGTTCGCATCGCAATTTCAAACGACGCGTTCACCGAAGTTGTTCCGCCGCTGGACGACAGCGGCTTCACGCACGACTTTGCACTCGCGTATTGGCGGCGCTATCGCGACTATCAAATAGGCATGGCGGTGCGCCATCGCTGGTTAACGGAAGTCGGCGGCCGACGACGCGAGGACCTGCTAGAGCCGCTCGCCACCGTCGCACGAACATACGGCGTACCGCGGCTCCATGCGTTGACGTGGAGTGCCCGCCTTGGCCCAACTGCTACGGGGAATCTGGGTGGGCGTTGGATGCAAAACAAATGGCACGCTGGATCAGGAACCGGCCCGACGCTGTCGCAAGGTTTACAAGATCGCTATGTCGCGGGGCGCCAACTCGGCGCCGTGGCTGGTGGCCGTCTGCAATTTAGCCATGGCATAGCTGCGGTGCAGAGTTACGGTTGGCTCGACGGACAAGTCGCGTTGAGTACTGGAGTTTCGAGTATCGAGACGGCACTTGGCCTGCAGGCGCTTGCCCACCGAGCCAGGGTTGAATTTGGCGGGCACGGCGAGCTTGCAGTCAATCGTTTTCACGCAGCTGACGCAGCACTGCGCATACCGGGCGGTTATGGCACGGGCTGGCAAACCGCGGTTAGGGTGGGCGTGCACGTTGCTTGGGCGTGCTACCGGATCGACTACGAATACCGAAGCAATGAGGGCGGCTCGACCGAGCCAATCGGCGTCGTTGCGTTTACCTTTAGACCGTCCACTGACTCGTTCTAGCTAGCATCTAGCAGTCAGTCGGTTTGCGCACCAGCACGTCGTTGCTTGCATCAAGCGTGGCACCGCAAGCCGGCGCAACAGTGGTTTGGCATCGGACACAGGTAACCTGCTCAACTCGGAGCACTGCGCCGCGCTTCACCGTGATACCGCCCTCGCCGGCCACGTCGCTTAGCTCCAGGTGCGATAGGTCAACCCGATTAGCGTTGCCGTAGATCCGGACGCCATCCCACACAGCCCCCTGCGCGACGGCACCGAAAACTACCCGGGCATCGGGACGGCCGTGCACCGACAGCCGCCCCGCCGATGCGTAGCCCACTGATAGCTCGGCACTGGCTTGCCATTGATAGTGGCTTGGTCCGTTGATGGTGAGCTGGTGGTTGTCGGCAATCGTAATGTCATCTTGGATTTGCACCACGGCGCCCGCTTGCGGCTGCCACGTTAGGTCAGCGTCCACGCTGCTGCCTACAACGTCGATGCGCTGACCAGGCGTGTAAACGTTGGCAGCTGGCAATTGCCCCAACGCCATGGCGGTCAATTCCGCAGCCACTGCATTTTCGCGAAAGGTCAGCGGCTTATTCACGACGAATAACGCGCCTGCTGCGACGCGCAAGCCTCGTTCGTTGCCAACAAATTCAACCGCACCAACGGTCAATTTGCCTTTGCCTTTTACTTCAAGCCCCGCTGCATGGTTGCCGCCGCCATCACGAATCGTGGCATTTTCGACGGTTGCATCGCCATTTTCGTAGACCCGCACGCCATCCCAGGCGCCGAGGCCGCTTTCGATGCCCTGCAACCTAGTCCCGCGCATGATCAAGCGCCCACGCGCGGTGTAGCCAATCGACAATTCCGCGCGATCCGCGAAGGCGATCGTGACGTCCGCCAAGGTCAGGGTTACCGGACTGGTGCCGGTGCCAACCGAAATGTCATCAGCCACGCGATACGGCGCACCAATGTTAAGCCACGTTGCGTCAGCAACAACCTCGCCGCCGCGAATTTCAACAAACGTGTCTTTGCCGAAAATATTACCGGCCGCAAGCGACCCGACCGTCATGGCTTCGGTTTGCATAGCTACAGGGCCAGTCGCATCGAACGTGTTGCCACTAAACTTGGCGAACATCGTTGCGCCCGTCGTGCTCAGCCCAATCGATTTGGCATTTTTCACACTGCTACCGACGAGCTGAATCCCATCGGCATCGTTGAGCGTAAGCGCCGCAGTATTGTTGGAGCCTGCGAATTCGATGTCTAACCCAACGAGCTGAGAACGCGCCGCGCCTTTGTGCAACGTGACACCTTTCCATGCGCCAGGCGCGCGATCGCCTGCGGAGGTAAAGACCACCCGCTGATCAGGCGCAGTACCGCCTTGGACATAAAGTTTGGCTACGCTTTCGTAACCAACCTCGAGGCCCGTGCCAGGCTGAAACCGCAACTCGACACCGGCTTCCAACGTCAGCGAACCAACAACCTCGAGCGTCTCGGTAACATTGATTGGGCCACACGCTTTGCGGATCGTGCGCGCGACGTTTTCTCGACCGCCTAGCGACGTTGGACAATCGTTGACCAATGGCAGCGCTGCTTGCGCACTGCCGTCAACCGGCGGCGAAGGCGGAGTTGTGATGGCGCCCGGTGGGTGTTTTGCCTTACAAGCACCAGCAAGCAACCCAGCCAGGCCAAGTGTTGCGACAATTCTTTGCATGCGCGCAATCTAGTGAACAACCCCTGCCTTGGCTAGCCGTGACGAAGCCTACCCACCGTCGAGGATTGGCCACTTTTCCTCAACCGCCACCAGCGTGTAGTCCTGCACATTTTCTCGCCCATGGTAGGCTGGTACCCGTGCTGACGTTGCCGGTTATTGACCTCCGCCTGCCTGCTGCTGCTGTCGCAGACAGCATTGCCCGCGCCTGTCGCGACCACGGTTTTTTTTACATCGTGGGCCATGGCATCGAACCCGCCCTGATTGCGCGGCTTGAAGGCTTAAGCCAGCAATTCTTTGCCCTGCCCGATGCCGTCAAAGCCAACTACGCCATGAGCCGCGGTGGCCGGGCATGGCGTGGATGGTTCCCGCTAGGTGGTGAACTAACCGCGGGGCGGCCCGATTGGAAAGAGGGCTTGTACCTCGGCACTGAGCTAGGCCCCGACGATCCGCGGGTACGCGTGGGCACGCCGCTGCACGGCAGTAACCTGCTGCCAAGCGATGACACATTGTCCGGTTTCCGGACAACCATCGACGAATACATGCGCCGCGTGATCGAACTTGGCCATCGTGTGCTCGCTAGCCTTGCGGTATCACTGGGCCTCTCGAGCGACTATTTTGAAGCACGTTACACGCAGGATCCGCTGATCTTGTTTCGGATTTTTCAGTACCCATCGGTTACAGCCGCCATGGACGCGGCCGATCCAAATGCGCCGCACTACGGCGTCGGCGAACACACCGACTATGGCTTGCTTACGCTGTTGCATCAGGACACCGTTGGCGGCTTGGAAGTTAAGACGAGTGCCGGCTGGATCGCCGCACCACCGATACCCGGCTCATTCGTCTGCAACATCGGTGACATGCTGGATCGCATGACGGCGGGTTACTACAAAAGCACGCCGCATCGCGTGCGCATCAATCGCAGCGGTCGCAACCGCTTGTCGCTGCCGCTGTTCTTCGACCCAAACTTCGATGTGCACATTGAGCCAATTCGCAGCGTTGAGATCGACGACGCCGCTAGCCGCTGGGACGGTGCCAGCGTGCATGCATTTACCGGCAGTTATGGTGACTATGTGCTTGATAAGGTTAGCAAAGTGTTCCCCCAACTGCAGCGCGACGTGCTTGGTAACCGCGCCAAGCGCTAGCCTCAATCACTCGAAAATGGTACGGCTTGGGGCTCATGCGCCCGTCGACAACTGCCCTGATTCAAGCACTAAGCCAACGTATCGTCGTGATTGACGGTGCAATGGGCTCGATGATCCAAACCTACACGCTGACCGAGGCAGATTTTC
>JAKQOD010000686.1 GCA_029565465.1 Deltaproteobacteria bacterium | reverse complement strand
GGTGCTTGGGCGGTGCTTGTCGCTTGGCTGAGTGTGGCGACGGTGAATTGGGCTTCGGTGAAGCTTGTGACGTGGGGCCCGCTAATGCCGACACGCCGAATGCGCCGTGCCGCAGCGACTGCTCCGCGTCGCGTTGCGGCGATGGGATTCGCGATAGTGCGCCAGCCGGCCGCGCTGCGGAAACCTGTGATGACGGCAATACCACCGACGGTGATGGCTGCCAGCACGATTGCCAATTGGCAAGGTGCGGTGATGGCATTGTCGACCGGCCAGGCGAAGCGTGCGACGAAGGTGCTGCTAACTCCGAACAGGCCGACGCTTTGTGCCGACCCGATTGTGCCTTGCGCCACTGTGGTGACGGCGTCAAAGATGGGCTCGAAGCTTGTGACGATGGCAACAACGTCGACGGCGATCAATGTTCGGCCAACTGTTTGTCGGACCTCTCCTGCGGCAACCGCATTATCGATCCAGGTGAACAATGTGATGTCGGTGTACCCGACGACGGCGACGACGACGGCTGCCAAGCCAATTGCCAAGCACGATTCTGCGGCGATGGTATCGTCGATCCTGTCGAGGGCTGTGACTTGGGTAGTGCCAATTCGAATGCCGCGAATGCACCGTGTCGCTTGGACTGTCGGGCCAAGCGGTGTGGCGACGGCGTTGTTGATAGCGGGGAAGTTTGCGACGACGGTAACAGCGTATCTGGCGACGGCTGTGCAAGCGACTGTCAATCGAACGAAACCTGCGGCAACGGCGTCATCGATCTGGCTAAAGGCGAACAATGCGACGACGGCAATCAGGTGAATCTCGATAGTTGCCACAATAATTGCAAAGTCCCGCGTTGTGGTGACGGCGTGCGCGACACAATTAATGGTGAAGGTTGCGACCTTGGCCAGTTGAATTCCGACGCTACGGATGCAGCGTGCCGCACGACCTGCCAAGTGCCGCGTTGTGGCGACGGTGTGCGCAATCGCGGCGTTGAAGTCTGCGATGACGGCAACTTCATTAGCGGCGACGGTTGCTCAGGCGATTGTTTGTCGCAAGAGGCGTGCGGCAACGGCTACATTGACTTTGCGCGCGGCGAACAGTGCGATAGCGGCATTACCGGCCTCAGCGGGGATGGCTGCAGTTCGACCTGCAAACAAGAGCAAGCGCTGTGGTCGGTGAGCGAGCCGCCGGCCTTCCCTTCGCGTCGTTATGCCGCTGCTGCATACGATCCGCGCCGCGACATCGCGCTGTTGTTTGGCGGGGCCGACGATCCGAACCATGCTTTCGGAGATACGTGGATTTTCGAATCGGGGCGCTGGCGTGAGTTGCGGTTGCCAATTGCGCCGCCAGCTCGGTACGGGCACGTGATGGCGTTTGATCCAATTGGTGACCAGTTGCTGTTGTTTGGCGGTCACACCGGTGAGGCGTTTCGCAACGATACGTGGGCATTCAAAGACGGCGCTTGGCAGCAACTTGCGCCCATGATGGAACCAAGCGCGCGGTATTTTAGCGCCATGGCCAGCTCCGCTAACAAAGCATACTTATACGGCGGTGCTCTCGATACGCAGGTGCTTAATGATCTGTGGGAGTGGAATGGCGTGACATGGCAACAAGTAACTGTGCTTAACAGTTTGCCACGTGCCGGCCATGCGTTGGTGTTCGAAAGTGACACGTTGCGCGTGCTGGGCGGCACCGAAGAGGCCTTTGTGGTGCCAGGTAACGTCAACGAAGCTGCGCTTTGCGGCGTGGTCAGTAGCGAGTGGATTAGTCGCCCGTGTCCGGATGCGCCGCGCGTATTTAGTAGCGCCGCAATGTTTGACGATATCGGGTTATGGGGCGGCGGTTGGGCTAACACTCCGCGGACCGACAGCGTTGAATTTCTAGGCGAGCTGGCGCTCCCAATTGGGATGCCAATTGCTGGCGCCGTAGGGGGCACGATGGTGAAAACTAGCACTACTTCGGCGGTCTTTATGCCGGGCGGGGTGGAGGTCAACGATTTTACCGTCACTGGTGAGCCGCCAATAACGATACGCGTTGGCGATTCCAGCTGGGACTTCTTGCGCACGCCTGCACCCGCACCGCGTCAAGGCGCGGCAGGGGCTTACAACGCCCATCTTGGCAGCACACTCATCGTTGGTGGCAACGACGACAGCATGGTGTACGGTGATGCTTGGTTGCAAACGCGTGGCGCATGGACGGTGGTTAGTACGCCTGTCAGCGCGCGTACCGACGCTGCGATGACGTATGACGAAAGCCGTCGCGTTTGGGTGCTGTTTGGCGGCATCAACGGCACGTCGTTGTTAAACGATACCTGGGAATTCGACGGGAGCACATGGACGCAGGTGCCAGGCGTTAGGCCGTCGGCGCGGTTTGGCCACCGCATGGTGTACGACGCTGCAAATGCACGGGTGATTTTGTTGGGCGGGCAAACCCATCGCACCGCCAGTACGTATTCGGCCGAAACCTGGTCATATCAGAATCAGCAGTGGACACGGTTGACGAGCGCGGGTGGTATCGCGATCGGATTCGGTGGCCTGGCGTATGATCGCTTGCGCAATCGCGTGATTCGTTTTGGCGGTGTTACAACGGGGGGCGTCCTCAACGGTCAGACCTCGGAACTTGTGAATAACGCTTGGCAATTGCGCCCGACGACGATCGCGCCACGGCGTCGGATCAAGCTGATGATGGCCTATGATCCGGTCGCCGGAGAAACCGTCATGTTTGGCGGTCGTGTCGATGGCTCACTTGACCAAGAAACCTGGTTTTGGAACGGCACTCGTTGGGCCCAAGCCTCGCCGGCGGGGGCGTTTGAGGCCATCGAAGGCGCCAGCATGGTGTACGACGCTCAGCAGGGCGGTTGGTTGATGACCGGTGGCAAAACCGAGCTCGGCTACAGCGCCAATGCGAGCGTGCTGCGGCAGCAAAATGGCATTCGTGAAACGTGTGACCTCGTTAGCGCGGATTTGGACAGCGATGGGCTGGCCGGTTGTGGCGACCCTGATTGTTGGGGCCGGTGTCAGCCGTTGTGCCCACCCGGCGTAAGCTGTGGCGCGGTTGAGAAATGCGGCGACGGAGTTTGCAACGCTGCACTTGAGAACGATGGCTGGTGCCCACAAGATTGTCCGTAAACCGGACATTGGAACTGGCTCTCAATTAGAAGCCAAAAACTGCCCGATACTGCTTCTTGTCGAGCTTGGCGTCTTCGCGGGCTTGGGTTTGCGCTAGAGTGCTTTGGCCTTTGGCCCACTCGGCGTCGGCGCGCTTGGCGAATTTGGCCCACTGGGCCGCTTGTTTCGGGTCATTCGCTTGCATGCAACAGCCAATGGCAGAGCCGTAGTGCGTGGTTACCGTGAAGCTGCCGTCGACGGCGCCGCGTGGATGGTTCAGCAGTTCGGCGCGCCGAAACGCTCGGGCTGCTAGTTGGGCGTCGCCTTGTTCAATCAGTGCCCAGCCTAAGGCCCACCACAGATGTGGAATGTCTTGGCCGTCGCCAAAGCGGATGATGCCAACGATCGCGGCCACGGCTTCGCTTGGCACGGTGCCTTTGCGACCTTTTGCTTTGGCGCGGTGGCCGCCGAGTTTGTAGATCAGTTTCGACTGTGCAAAGCCTTCTTGGCCACCGACGTCGACGGGGAGAAAGGCCTGGCTTTGGGGCAACGTTGGATCTTTGGCCAGCAACAGTTGGTATTCCGCCAACATGATCTGAAACTTCTCACGGCCAAAGTGCGCCTTGGGATTGATTGCGATCGATTTCTTGAGCCACTCTAAAGCACCAGGCAGATCGCCTTTGAGATGCAAAAACGTGCCGCGGTTGGCAGCCGTAGTGTACAGGCCAGGAAACTTCTTCTCTTTGGCGTCGAGGGTCGCAAGCGCTGCGTCAAGCTGGCCAAGCTTGGCTTGCGCCACGGCCAGGTCATCATAACGATCCGCAGTGGCGACCTTAGGATCGCCCGCGTCAATGATCGCTTGGGTGTAGGTGATTTTGGTTTGGTAAAACCGTTGCGAGTGTTTGCCAAGATTGCCGCTGATGACTGCGGCAACGTCGGCTTGGCCCAGCGACTCTTCTTTGAGAGTGTCGTAGTCCCATAAGCAAGCGTGGGCCGGTGGTACGGCCGCGACTTGCGCGAATGTGGTCGTGCCGATGATGGTAGCGATGGCGAAACGCAGGCCGGCTGCTTTGAGCATGCCGTAGGCGTAACACAATCTACCGCGGTTTGCCGTAATAGGATTCAACTGCCATGGCTGCATAAGCGAGTCCGCCCTCCGCGTCGGCAATTGAAATCGAAGTGGCATATGACACGCGTTCTGCGGTCCGGTTTACGGACAATCCGTTAATCGCGTTTTGCACGTGGCTGTTCTTGAGCACACGTTGCAAGATGCGATTGCCGGCGATGCGCGCTTGCACCGCGGTCACCGCGTCGGCAAATTCGGTGGCCTCCGCTTCGTTGGCGAACTTCATGTTGCCCCGCAGCAACCACCCTTTGCTGGTAAGTTCCATTGCCAACGTAAAGCGGCTTGGCGCTGGCACCGAGGCCACACCAACGCCAATATCGGGGATTTCGATGCGTTGTGGCGGCAATGCAATGGTGACGACGAGGGCAGGGCCACGTTTGTCGGTGCCTGACTCGGCTTCGATGGATTGAATTTTGCCGATCCAGGTTTTGTTTTTGACTGCGATCGCCGCGGTGTCGAGTGCGCCAGGCGCAGGCGCCATGAGGCCGCCAAGATCGCCTGGCTGTGCTAACAAAAACCAGTTGGGCTTGGGTGACAGGAACGCGCGCTGATCGTTGGCGGCTTTGTTGGTGCCGCTGCGCACCCCCAGCAAGCCGCCTTTGGCGACGGACCATTTGACTGGCGTCGCTGGTTGTTCGAGGAACGCGCGCAATGCCGCTCGCGACAAACCGGTCTTGCCGACCAGAGTGGTAGCCGTAGCATCGCGTGGGGCAGGCGTCGAGATCACTAGCATGTCGAAGCGTTCGGAGATTTTTGCATCTTGGCTGCCGAAGAGCACGCGGTAGTCGGGCATTGGTGCAAACAGCCGCTCCGCAACGTTTTGCCAACGCGTATTGCGAAGGCGGTCGAAGCGAATCAGCGCCGCTACGGTGTGGCCTTTAGGGAAATACGCTAGCAGGTTGGCAGCGGTGCCTGCCGTGGTGGGCGCACCGTCGACGGCCGGTTGATTTTCAGTGCCGGAGCCTGAGCCAATTGCAGATCCGCCAGCGATGGCCGTGGCATCGGTCGGCGGCGGAGTTGGGTTTTTGCCGCTGCCAGTCATGGCGATGGCGGAGCCGCTACCGCTGCCTTCGCCGGAGCCGTTAGCGCTGCCCGCGCCGGCGATCGCGGATCCCGAGCCTTCGCCCGAGCCAGCCGTGGTGCCGGAACCTGAGCCAGCGGCCGAGCCTGAATCAGTTGTTGCGACAATCGCCGAACCTGAGCCCGCGTTCGCGCCAGCATCAGGTGTTGCGATTGCGACTGCCATGGCGTCGGGTGGCGGCGCATCAACGGGTGGCGCATCAACGGGTGCTGCGTCGGGTTTTGGTCGCGCGTCGGGTTTGGGGCGAGCGTCGGGCCGAGCATCGGGTCGCGCGTCGGCCGCAGCGTCGAGCGACGCATCTGCTGGCGGCGCATCGAGCGGCGCATCGACGGGGGCGAAGCCTGGTTCTTTGGGCTCATTGGGGTCGTATTGGTTGGCGGAGTTCGCAGTGGTGCCGGGAGTCTGCGCTGCCAACGTGTTCGGCTCGTCCGGCGCAGCCACTTCTTCGGGCAACGCTTCCGCTTTGGGTGGTGGCGGCGGCATTTCGATATCGACCAGTGTTGTTGCTGGTTTGCCGTTACGTTGTCCAATCGTGATCTGGGCCACGCCGCCGACTGACGCATGAAGCAACAACGACGCGACAATTGCGCGTCGGAGCCATGAGCCAGTCACTCTTTGTTGCGTAGTTTGTGTCACGTTCTCGATGGGGCCTTGCCCTGGAAGTAGCACTGCATGACCAGTGATAGCAAACTAGGCTCCATCACGCCATCGAGGACCTCGACAGCTGTTGAGCAGGCGCAGGTAGGCGAGCTGGGCAATGCGCTAGCGGCGGTTGGCCGGCCGTGTTACGCATCGCGGAGCTACCATGAAAGTCAAAAAAGAACTGGTCGCCGAAGTCGTGGCTGAAGCATCTAAAAAAATGTCAGATGCCAACTACTCGGCAAATATGGTTGGAGGTTTTGTGCAAGCGCAGGCTCCGGTTGCGCAGTTCATCTCGGCGCACGACGGCGAGCTTGGTGGCGCCGACGCTATCGTTAACGTCATCTTTCATTGCGCATTGATTAGTGAGTGTTTGCGTCGGGCTGGTGGTCGGCCGCGCACGTTGTCGTATGAAGATCTCGATGCTGCAGCTCAAGGCAATTCCCTCACCGGCCTCGAAAGAAAACAGCCAGCCCTTGCTGACTTCATCATTAGCAACATCGAAAACGTCGAAGCCCAAAAGCTCATTGCGCTTGTCGCCCTCGCGCTTGCCGCAACGTCGTAGGCCTGCTGTGGGTGCGGGCCCGGTGGTGCGGGCCCGACCGCCGTTCGGTTTCGGCTTGGTTTCCGTGCGGGCCCGACCGGTGCGGGCCCGACCGTGCGGGCCCGACCGCGCTGGGCCCGACCGACGTTTGGTTTCGTGCGGGCCCGGTGGTGCGGGGCTGGCCGCTGGGCCCGACCGACGTTTGGTTTCGTGCGGGCCCGGTGGTGCGGGGCTGGCCGCTGGGCCCGACCGACGTTTGGTTTCGGCTTGGTTTTCGGCTTGGTTTCTGGCCGCTGGGCCCGACCGACGTTTGGTTTCGGCTTGGTTTCTGGCGGGCCGATCGCGGTAGGCCGCAGGGGCGGTGCGCGGGGCCGGGCCGGTTGCCGAAAACGGGGCTAGGCCGCCGAAGCGACCGTGGTTGGAGGGCAGCGGAATTTCAAGGAACGGGGAACTAGGGGCGGTTGGCAGGACCGAGTGGTGCACGAACTCGTGTGGAATCAAAAATGCGGCCGGCGGTTAGGCGAGGCGCACGCGCAGCTTGCGGACGCGGGGCTTGGTGGGGCCGCGGGGTGGGCCGAACAGGTCAAGGAACGGCGGCGCAGGCGGGCCGTCGGATTTGAGGACAAGATGTTTCATGGCCACGGTGCCGACGGGAAAATCGGGCAGCTGACCGGCGCGGAGGCGGGCGACGGCGGCAGCGTGTTGCGCTTCGAACTCCCGATTGCGCTGCAACGTGGCGACGCGCGCCCATTGGCTCCGGCAGGCGACGCGTGGCCGCAATCCGAACATCGCGTGACGGCTCGTGGGGGACGACTCGCGCCGCTGCTTGAGCACGGCTTCGCGTTGCATGACTTTGGTGCCGTTTTTGCGGCGCTCGGCGTCGCAGCGGTTTTCAATCACGCGCACGGCCGCGACGACGTCAGCGATAAACTTGGCGCGTGGCCCGAGCAAGGCGTCGGGCCCGTCGGGAATCTCGATGGGCACGGTGCTCAAGGCGGGGGCGGTCTTGCGATAAAACACCCGCGGCCGCGGCGTCTTGTGGGTTTTGCCGTCGAGCATCGCATGCCAGCTGGTGAGGCCAAACCACGCCGACGCGCGGCCGACGAGCCCAGCCTTGACTGGATTTGCCAGCGCATACGCCAATTTATCGACGACGTCTTGGCGTGTTGGCAGCTCGACGACGCTCATGCCGTCGGAAGCCCAGAAGTTCTCGGCACGTTCGAACGCCTTATTGAAGCTGCGCGCGACGAACAAATTTAAGTGATGCGCGAACGCCGCGATGTTGGCGTAGGCGTCGTACACCACCAAATGATAGTGATTGTTGACGACGACGAAGCCGACGATTTTCATGTGGGTGCGCAGGCGCGCGTTGCCGAGCGCATACAAGAACAGCGCATCGGCGAGCTTGCCGGCGAGCAGCAGAAATTTGCGCTGCGTGCAGCGGCGGGTCACGAGGTAGTACTTGCCACGTTGATAGTTACAAGGTCGCATGGCGAGCTTCTCGCCAAGCGTGCTTCAACGTTGCGTACAATTTTCC
>JAKQOD010000679.1 GCA_029565465.1 Deltaproteobacteria bacterium | reverse complement strand
TTTGGCCTTCTTTGACGATCTGCAAGTTCGATCCTGCAAGTGAAAGTTCTTGCTTGCGCAAGGCAAACTCGGTGCGGTAGCGCGACACTTCGGCGTCGGCAATCACGCCCTGTTTGAGCAGGCCTTCGTTGCGCTCAAGTTCTCGTTGCGCATTTTGCAGCGCAATTTGTGCCGTCCGAACATCGGACTGCGCACGATTGAGCGCTCCAGCATCGGGCGTAATGTCGATTTTGGCCAGCGCGGTGCCGAGCTTTACAGCTTTGCCGGCTTCGACATATAACTCCGTAAGCACGCCGGTAACCTTCGGCTTCACTTCAACTTCGCGGCGCGGCACGATCGAGCCAGTGGCGACAGTTTTGCGGACAATCGTCGTGGTCAGGACGGTTTCAGTTTTGAATACCGTCGGCGGTTTCTTCGACCGCTTATACATCCACATAAACGAGTAGCCGATCAAAACGACCATGATCAAAGCAAGGAAACTAAGTATGTATTTGCGCATAAGGTTCTACTCGGCGCGAAGCGCCTCAACGGGTTTGATCGAAGCTGCGTGATAGGCGGGAATGATGCCGGCGAAGGCGCCCGCAGTTACCAGAATGCCAAAGGCCCAACCGACGGTCGACAGCGCGACATTAGGCGCACCAAACGGAAATTTGGGTCCCGCGTTTTCGAGTGCCATGACCAGCAACGCCATCACGCCGATGCCGGCAACGATGCCGAAAATGCCAGCGGCACTCGTTAGCACGATCGATTCTTTCATCACCATGACGATGACGGATATCGGATTAGCACCAAGCGCTTTGCGCACCCCAAATTCCTTGGTGCGTTCTTTGACGGTGATTAACATGATGTTGGTCACGCCAATCACGCCTGCTAACAAGGTCAACACGCCGACGATCCACATCATGGTGTTGATTGCGATAAAGATGCTGGCGGTCTTGCGGAAAAACACGAACGCATTGAACGAGTTGATGGCTAGCTGATCGGTGGGGGCTACCCGATGCCGGCGGCCCAACACGGTCTTGATATCGGTCTCCAGTTGCGGGCCGTCGGCGTCATCCTTTGCGGTTAGTGCAAAAAAACCGACCTTGTCGCCGGTGTGAAACGCGGCGCGGAACGCCGTAAATGGCACAAAAATCGAATTGTCGTCGCGGTCGCCCAAATTGCCGCTGCGCAGCGTCTTGGTGAGGCCGACGACGCGAAAGTACACACCGTTGATCTGCAGCCATGAGCCAATGGGATCCGTGCCGGGCGGTAGCATTTGTTCAGCTACCGCGTTGCCGATGATGCAGATTTTGCGAGCATCGGTGATGTCACGCTCATTTAGGAAGCGACCTTGCTTGATGAGCAGCGTCACCACCTTAATGATGTCTGGGAAGTCGCCCATGACATGAAAGCTGGCAGTCTTGTTGTTGTAGGTCACTTTCGATGGGGTCATAAAGCCACCGAGCTGGATGCGCGGGGCGACGGTGTCGAGACCGGCCACGTGTTTGAGCGGCTCCATGTCGTCAATTTCGAACTGCACACGGCGGCCCGGTTGCAGGCCTTCATACGCTTCGGTGGTCACGCCGCCCCAGACGAATAGGGCGTTGGACGAAATACCATTCATTTGTTTCTGTACGCCGGAGACCAGCGCCGACGAAAACATCAGCATGATCATGAGCATCAACATGCCCCAAAAGACACCCAGCGCGGTGAGCAAGGTGCGCAGCGGATTGGCCGACAGTGTCGCCCAGATTTCTCGCCATTTATCGATATCAAACATGGCGACTATTGATCCCGCAATGAATGAATAGGGTTAACGCGAGCCGCCGCAAGGGCAGGGAACAGGCCTGCGAGTGCGCCAAAGAACATCAAGATTAACGTTGCGTAGATGCCGGCACTGAGATGAATGCTTGGCTCGCTAAGAATACCGCCAGGCGGCATCATCGCCCCCATCGCCGCAAGCACCCCGATGCCAGCCGCCAATCCGGTAAGGCCTGCAAAGGCGGTCAACACAACCGCTTCTTGCACGATCATGCTGACGATCGACAGTGGTGGCGCGCCCAGCGCTTTGCGTACCCCGATCTCTTTGGTGCGTTCTTTCACCGTAATCATCATGATGTTCGACACGCCGATGACCCCAGCGCCAATGGTCAAGCCACCGATAAACACGACAAAAACGGCGATAATCCAAAATAGCTTTGAAAATCGCTCGAAGCCTTCGACGTTGTTTTGCACCCGAATGGCTTGGCTGTCTTTGACATCAAACGAATGCGCTTCGGCCAGTTGTTGCTTGATGGTTTCGGTTGCAGCGGTGGCCTCCGCTACGCCACCGTTGCCAACGGTGAAGGTCAGCATGTTCAAGTGGTCCTGGCCGTTAAATGCCACCTGCGCGGTCGACACCGGGATGTACATCATGCGTTCTTCATCGGCGCCGGCATCGTCGTGAAAGACGCCGACGATTTGGAACGCAACGCTGCCGACATTGATCCATTGGCCAATCGGGTTCTCGCCAGCTTCAAACAGAAAGTCGACGATCGGTTGGCCAACCACAATCGATTTGCGGCGTTCGCGTAGGTCGGACTCCGTGATATAGCGGCCCGCTACCATGTCATGCGGCTCTAGATAAATGCCGTCGGGGTGCACGGCGGTCATGGCGAACGCATTGGCCTTGGTACCTCGGCGCGTCATCATTTCGGAGCCACCGAAGGCGCCGCCGCGCACGAAGAACAAGCCGCTGATACGATCCACGAATTCCACTGTTTGCGCGCGCTGGTAATCACGATTGTCGAACGTGATAAGCCGGCCGACATCAAAACCACCCGAGGCAATCGACGTACGAGCGCTGCGGATTGTAATTGTATTGGCCGCTTCGCGGGCAAAGTTGCGCTTCATGCCATTTTCGAGGCCGTTGCCTAAGCCCAGCAGCACCACCAACATAAATACGCCCCAGCCAACGCTGATCGCCGTCAGCGAGGCCCGCAGCAGATTGCGGCTCATCGTGTCGAAGATTTCTTGCCAACGGTCCCACGAAAGCAGGGCGCGGATCGGCAGCAGCAGCACGCGAATCATGGCGCGGCGGCCTCGCCTGATGGCTGCACAGGTTCAGCGCCATGCGCGCTAGCTCCGTCGGCAACCACCTTGCCGTCTTTGAGCCGGACGGTGCGATCAGTTTTCGCAGCAACTTCGGAATCGTGCGTCACGATCAGCAGCGTGATGCCAGATTCGTGAATCTCGCGCAGCAACTTCATGATCGCAACGCTCGTGGTGCTGTCGAGTGCGCCGGTTGGTTCGTCGGCCAAGATCATGCGCGGTTGGGTAATTAGCGCACGGGCAATGGCAACCCGTTGTTTTTGCCCGCCCGACATCTCGGCAGGGCGGTGGTCGGCCCAATCCGCGAGGCCAACGCGATCAAGATACTGCAGCGCCAAGGCATTGCGTTTGCGTCGTGGAATGCCTTGGTAATACAGCGGCAGTGCGACGTTCTCGACCGCTGTTTTAAACGGTAGCAAGTTGAATGACTGAAATACAAAGCCGATGAACTTGTTGCGATAGTTTGCAGCTTTGGTTTCAGACAGGTTTTTGATCAAGGTGCCACCAAGGTGGTACTCGCCGCTATCGTAGTCATCAAGGATGCCCAAAATATTGAGCAGCGTCGACTTGC
>JAKQOD010000665.1 GCA_029565465.1 Deltaproteobacteria bacterium | reverse complement strand
ATTTCAGCAAGCTATCGCAACAGCTTGCTCAAGGTAGGCATCGATCGAAATGAACCTTGCGCGGCGGGCTGCTGATGAACGATTACCACCCAGATGCTTTAGATGGAGCGGCGTGGCGCTTCGAACGAGCCCATTGCGGTCGGCCGCACTGCCGCGAGCGCACTGCGACCAACAAGTTGCGCTGCGCCGCCCGTTGGCACGCTCGAACTACCGCGGCGGCGCGCTCCGTGTCGGTTGCGTTGGGCGGTTGCGTTGGGCGGTTGGTTGGGCGGTTGGCGCCGAGCGCGTCGTTGTGTCGAGCGTTAGTCGCCGATCGGCGTGACGGCGCTTTGAATAGCGAAACATCGGCGGTCACCTAAGGGGCCATCCATATTCTAAAAAAGCGGGTGCCCATCGGTTCGCGAGCATATATATTGGCCTAATCAACATGGGCATGCGGCTGTGCGGCTGTGCGGCTGTGCAGCTGTGCGGCCGCACTGACGTAGCGCGCCGCCGAGGTAGTTCGATCAGGCCAACGGGCGGCGCATCGCAACTGGTTGCCTAGCAGTGCGCTCGCGGCAGTGCGGCAACCGCGCAGGTCCGTTCCCACGCATCCCACGCGCAGCGCCGTCGCAACGCTTATCCAATTCGACGAAGGCCCATCTGCCTGCGCACGAGATGTGATCAATCGATAGCCGTGCCCGTGACCGTGACCATGTCCGTGTCCGTGTCCGTGTCCATGTCCATGTCCATGTCCATGTCCATGTCCATGTCCATGTCCGTATCCGTATCCGTCCCTTTACCCCCGGCGACTCGACTCACCGGCAAGCGCACCTTCCACATGGGGGCAACCAGCCCTGGCTAATGGCGTCGCCGATGCCGCGTGGAGTCTTGTAACTGTACGTAATCACTTCGAAAATATGCAACTGCAAACTGGCCTGAGCTATGCACTAAGCGACCGCATGAAGATGCTCGCTAATCACTCCGTCCTTTGCGCAACACTACTCGCCGCTGTCAGCGTGGCCGCACCAGCATGTGTTGATGATGCCGACGGCATTGAAGACGGTGTTGACGAAGCATTTGCTGATGATGCAGGCAAAGCGGACGGTTATAGCTTAACTGAAGCGCAAGCAACCGCTGTGATGGCTGCCGCTGACGGGTTAACCGCCGCTCAACTCAAGAGTGCAGCGGGGCTAACCTCACGCGTGGCAGGTAACATTGCGGCATACGTAGCTGGTGCAGATAAACGGACCGGCACGGCAGATGACCAAAAATTTGATTCGCTCGAAGAGCTCGATGCGATTGCCTACGTTGGACCGCAAGCGCTGACGGCACTTTTGGACTACGCCAAAAGCGCAGGCTTGGTCCGCGCTGACTTCTTAGGTCGGCACGATGTGTCGGTATTGTTCCCACTGACCAAAGCCAACGATCGTTTGATGCGCGCTTCTGATGCAGCACTCGGCGGTGCGTTGTTGCCAACCAGCGCTTTTAGCAAGATTGGTCGTTCGCTCGTCAATACCGTCGACGACGCAGCCGAATATGATGCTTTGCGTGCGTTTGCCGTGCGCTTCGACCCATGTTTCCAAACCTCCATCGGTGGCAAATGCCAACCGCAAATTCGCGTGGTGTTTCAAACCTTCGATGCCGCCGCGGCCAGCACCAACGACGGCACCATCCACGCGCTGTACAACCTTACCGATGCACAATTCGCCGATGTGACAACGCAGCTGCGTGCCATCGCGCCTAGCGCCAACAAAAAATACCGTCCGCTTGGCGTGAGCCCAGCGTTGGCAGCCCAAGGCGCCGACGGTGATTACGGTACCAAACTCAAAGCCGTCGTGCTGAGCCACGCTGGCGCTGGCAACCTCGCTCGCATGACATTTATGACGCGCGAAAACGCGCGCCAAGGCCAATGGGTCTTTGGCGGCTTCCACATCAAAGCCGAACCAACCACGGGCTTCCCAGCCCCAGGCAAAATCAAAATCTTTGGTTCGAACGAAACCGAACAAACCGTCAACAACCACGGCTTTGGCTCTTTCGATTGGGCAATCACTCCGCAATTTGCTGACGCTGACGGCCGCATGGGCACGGCCGCCGCAGCATTGCCGACCTTGTCGGCTAAAGACAAAGCCAAAGTCTATGCTTGGACCCAACGCCAATTGTCGCCAACGACCAACGTGCCAGACACCACCGACTGCGCATCGTGCCACATGGCAAACCACCCAGCGTTGAAACTGGAACAAGCTGATGTGAAATTGCCAGCGCTCGATCGCGGCCCGCGTGCGGTTGGTGCAAGTGATATGGGTGGCGATAATCTGCGCTCGTTTGGTTATTTCTTCAAAGACGCGATGGTTTCGGTCCGAGCTGCCAACGAAACCGCAGCAGTGGTGCGGGCCATTAACAAGTGAGCCGCCAACTACAAACGATTGTTGTTGGCTTGCTGTTGGCTGCCTGCGGCAAGCCGCATGGCAATGCCAGTGTTGATGGCAATGTTGATGCCAGCGGCTCGCTCGACGGCGGTGACCTTCGCGATGGCGGCGATGGCACGCGCGACGGCGGTGGCATGCTCGACGGCGGCGGCATGCTCGACGGCGGCGGCACAACGGCTGACGCCAATCTCAACGTTGGAGGCTGCATCGCTGGCGATGTTGGCACCCACGCGGCGCGCTTCAGTTGGAATGGCACCGAAGGTTCGACTGCCAATGTTGTGTACGAACTCAACAATTTGCCTACCACCAGCCGTTGGCGTGCCGGTGCGTTTAGCCGCGCTGGCGTTGGTTATCGCTCAAACTACACCGACACGTTTCTCGCGGTTGGCGGGCTCGAAATGACCTCGACGGTTTTTATGGATGTTGAGCTCAGCACCGCCGGGCTGTCGACCATTCGTCACGTTACCGTGGCGCTGTTGGGCCGCAGCTTTAACACCACGGCGTCGGGCGGTTTTAGCTGGCAAACCTTTGATGGCACCGGTGCTACGGCAAACAACTTCGTCAGCAATAGCGCACCTTATCAGTGGTATCGCGCCGACGCGACGATGGCATTTCGGCCTGGCAACGCCGGTGTGTTGTTGCGCATTGCACCGACGCAAACCTCGTTGGTGGTCAAGCGCGTCGAAATCTGTTTCGACGCGTCGTAGGGTCAGTAAACCAGCACGCGGTTGTTCTGGGTATCGCTGACGTACAACCGGCAGCCGTCCCAGGTCACAAAGTTCGCGCCCCACAACGAATTGGGTTTGGCGATTTCGCAACTGCATTGATTATGATCGCCCGTTGCAAAATTCGGTTGGCCGATGACGACGCTTGCTGGATCTCGCGAGGTCGCTGGAATTGCATCAAACACCATGATGCGATCGTTGCCGCGGTCAGCGACAAACAACCGATTGCCGTCAGCAAAGCCACTGACTTGGTTGTTGAGCGTGGTTGCGGTTTGGCCGAAGCTGCCCCATACCAACAGCGGCTCGGGCCGCAACGGCGTCGGCAAGCCTTCATACATCACGATGCGATTGTTGCCAGCGTCGGAAATGTAGACGCGTCTGCTATCGGTGAAGATGCCGTATGGCGTATCGAGACCGTCGACGGCTGCGCTCAACGCATTGCTGGTGAAATTAGGCTGACCAAGCACTTGGATCGCAGCTGCGTGAGTGGCCCACGTTGCGGTGTCGTAGACCAAGATTCGATTGTTACCAGGGTCAGCGACCAAGAGCTTATTGCCAAAAGTAGCTACGCCCGTCGACGGTCCCATGGATTGCGCGCTGACGCCGCCATTGTTCGGCGTGTTGCTTGCGCTATCGGGTTGGCCCAAAAAGATCGGAGGTTGCGCATTGGTGAATCGCACGCCTACGCGCGCGTTGCCCCATTCCGCGATGGCGAGATAGTCAGGCGTGATGGCAATGCCTTGCGGAGCGCTCAGGCCGTTGGGGCCTAGCCCGGCACTCGTGGCGGTAAACGTTGCTTGGCCAATAACCTCATCGGCATTGGCACCGTCGGTAGTTGGTTCACCATGAAATACCAACACGCGATTGTTGTCGGTGTCGGCGATATAGATGTTGCCGTTGAAAACTTGGATCCCTCTCGGCTGGTTCAGGGTTGCCGCCGTTGCAGCGCCGCCGCGGTTGGGCAAATTTTCAGTGAAGTTAGCTTGGCCAATGACGCGCCGCGCTTGCATGTTGATCGTCAGCGTCGTCGGGCCGCCGACGCAGCTGCGTTGGTTGCTATCGAACGTGGCAGCTGCATCACGGCGGTCGTTGTCGGTTGGCCCATCGGTGTTGCTGACCGAGCTTGCAAACTGCAAGCGGCCACAGCCCACGCTCGCGGCCAGTATGGGTATCAACACGAAGCGCAACAGAACCAGCGTACCGCGGTTCCGCAACAACAACAAGGATTTAAGGCGCGCAGATCAACACGTCGTACGTGCTCACCAAATTGTCGGCACTTTTGCTCAACTCGAAAATCAGCAGCTTTGCGTCGGTGTCGTCGATCAGCGCCAATGTAGGGAGGCCTTGGCGAACGAAAGCCACACTGTTTTCGACTGCACCTTTGTCGAAAACTGACCAGATGCTTACTTGTTTGGTAGTCGCCGAGATCCGCGCCAGGCCGCCTTGCTGGGTGGCTCCTATGTAGACGTCGCCCTGCAATGGATGCACCGCGGCGATCCCATCAAACGGTACACCGACAGCTGCGCCCCGCCGCGTCATCAGGCGGGATTGTGCGCAGGGCCCCGCGCATGGAACGATCGTGAACACCACGAGGCTGCCAACAAAGCCAACGGCTTGTGCCGGCGTTTTGTAGCTGGGGTCTTTGCTCCACGATGGCACGCGCACAGCTTTGTCGCGCTTGAGGTCCCACAATTCACCATCGAGGATCGCAAATGTTCGGTCGTCGGAAACCTGAGGCGCTGCCATCGCGGCTTCCCACGCTTGTGGTGCTGCGGCTTTGCGCGCGGTTACCTGTGCACGCTTGCCAAGCTTGACGCAATCGAGATCTTGGCGATCGAGACAAATCGCGGTCGTGGCAGAATTGAGATGTACAACGTCAAGCGCCAACCCACCTTCGGTCGACGCAACGGCCTTGCTTTTGAGGTCGACGCGCTGGCAATGCGCCCCGTCTTCGCAAACCAGCAGCTGCTCAGCGTTGCTGTCGTACGCAAGCGCGCCAGGTTTGATACAGCTTGGCGCCTTCTTCGTCGGTGGCACGGTCGCTTTCGCTGGGGGCCGTTGGGCTAGCGCGGTGTTGCACAAAAGCAGCAGGAGACTTAACGGTAGCAAAGGTTTCATGGCGGTTCATCCTGAGAAGGCAGTGGGCGATGCGCTTCGCTCAGCAACTGATCGAGTTCATGCCACAAAGCGTCGCACTGGCCGGCGCGAAATGCAGCGTTGCGAAACGCCGCGTGCTCACCTTGATAGACGGCCCATTGCGCGGCGCGCTGGCTTGCAATGCAAGCGCGCACGTTGGCGAGGCGATCTGCCGCTTTGACGATCAAGGCGAGCTCTGCGTTGCCTCGGATCCTCGCCATCTTGGCGTACGTTTTGGCTTTGCGTTCTTTGCGCGTTGCGCCGGCTTCGTCGGTGAGCAAGCCAACGCATGTTGCTATATGTATTCCGAAGCGCGCTTCGATGTCGGCCAGCGTAGCGTCGGTGTCTTCGACAGTGTCGTGCAAATACGCAACCGTAACGGCTTCGGCGCCATACGGCTTAGCCAACGCAGCGACGGCGTCGAGGTGCACGGCGTACGGCTTGTCGCCATACTGTTGGTCGCCGTGAACCGCCAAAGCATAGGCGCGGGCAGGATTCATGGCTGAAGTTTCGCACCAACTTGGTGCGCTGTCATGCGCTAACGCTCGGGCCGTACCACAAAGACTGAACAGTCAGCGTGATTCACGACTTTGGCAGCATTGGTGCCCAAGATGCGATCCAAGCCTGAGTAGCCGTGCGAACCGATGACAATGCAGTCGGCTCCAATCGTGGTGGCTTTGCGGCAAATGCCATCCCATGGAGTCGCGAGTTCAACTGCGCTGCCCGCCAACATCTCAGGTGGAATCGTTGCTGCAACCTTGGCGAGGTCCGAGGTGGCATCTTGGTACATCGCTTGTTCAAGCGAGACCCACGTAGTGCGCAGCTCGTCACCGATTTCCGGCGGCGTGCGGACGACGCGTAACAGCGCGAGCTTGGCGCCAAACGCGCGTGCCAAGCTGACTGCTTTTTCCAGCACCATCGGTGCGCGCTTAGATCCGTCGAGTGCAACCAATATCAATTTCATACCGTACTCCCGTTGTTGCACGCCAACCTAAGTCGCTTTGCGCTAAGCGCAAGCGCTATCAATCGTATCAGTTCAATGGCCAGTCTGGTGGCCGCGTCACTGACTGATTGCGTGAGTAGCCAAAGCGACGTGGTGGCACATAGTGATGTTCATGTTCAGGGATGGGCTGAACATTGAGCAGTTCAACTTCAGCGTAGGTCTTGTCGCGTACAACGGTGACCGGGCACTTGGCTTCGCGCACAACGCGTTCAGACACCGAGCCTAACAAGAAACGTTCCATGCCTTGGCGACCATGTGAACCGATGATGATCGAATCAGCGGAGACGTCGTTGGCAACCGCCAGAATTTGTTCGGCCGGTGCACCGATCCGCGCGTGCACGAAGTAGTGAACTTCTTTGTCAGCTTGGCGGTTCGCAAATGTGGTGCGCAGCAAGTCGGCAAGATGAGTTTGCACGCGTTCAGCGTATTGGAAGTCAACTTTGCCTTCGGGTGGCAGTGCGGTCACGCCAGTGCGTGGGTCCAACGCCACCACGAAGTGCAGCACTTGATCGAGCGTGCGACACGCGTTGGAAATGGCGTAGTCCGACGCTGCTTGGCTGTGTTTGGAGTAGTCGTACGCAATCACGATTTGTTGTTTGCGAGGCGTTGTCATACATTGGAGTAAAGCAACCTACGTGCCATCGCGATCCGCGCGTATTCCTGCGCCTTTGCCAACCGATCGCGAAAATCTAGCGCCGCTGGCTAACAACCGCGCAAATTGTGCGCGCGGCGTTAGCTACCGCAGCGCGTTGCAGCGTTATCGTGCGGGTATGACGGCTCTGCAAAATCAAGTAATTGTCGTAACTGGTGCGTCGCGCGGGATTGGCGCTGCGATTGCGCGGGCCTGTGTTGATGCCGGCGCTAATGTTGTGTTGGCGTCGCGCAAGCAGGCTGACCTCGATGCAACCGCGGCAACCATGCCAAGCGATCGTGTGCTGGCCGTGGCTTGTCACACTGGCAAGGCCGACGACGTTGATGCGCTATTTGCGCGAGCGATCGAGCGCTTTGGCCGGGTCGATGGCTTGGTAAACAACGCTGCAACCAATCCGTATTTCGGTCCGACGATCGACACGCCTGACAGTGCTTTCGACAAAACCATCGAAGTAAATGTGCGTGGCTATTTTTATGGCATTCGTGCGCTGGTGCGGCATGCACGGGTGCGCGGCGGTGGTGCCGCGGTGGTCAATATCGCAAGCATCATGGGTATGCGGGCTGCACCGATGCAAGGTGTTTACGGCATGACCAAAGCCGCCGTGATCAGCATGACGCAAACGCTCGCGTACGAACTCGGCTCGTCGAACGTGCGCATCAATGCGATTGCGCCGGGGCTGGTAGAAACCAAGTTTGCAGCGGCGCTGATTGCCAATCCGCAATTGCGCGACCACATCAATAAGCGCGCTTCGTTGGGGCGGCATGCGCAGCCCGATGAAATTGCCGGTGCTGCGGTGTTTTTATTGTCGCCGGCGGCGTCGTTTGTGACGGGCACGGTGCTGCCCGTCGACGGCGGCTTTACGTCGACCTAGCCCGTGCACTGTCTATTGGTCGAAGCGCACCAGTTGCGAGAACTCGACGCCACGTAGCACCCGCATCGTTACAGCAAAATCGCCGACGCGTTGCTCGGTGGTTTTGACGCTGAAGATTTCTTCTTCGTAGTCATAGATCGTCGAGACTTTCGGCACGGTGGCCAGCACCGCTGCAGGAATCACACCGCCGTTGGAGCCCGCTGGAAACGGACACTCGACGATGCGCTCGCCGGCGTCGCGTTTTTGCGTCAACCGAACGATAAGCGATTCATTGATCGCCAGCCAATGCAGTTGCCGGTCTTGGTTGTGCATTTGAACCGCCGTTGCGCCGGGATAATCAACGAACTCGGCGGTGCGAGGGCTGGGCAGTGCCATCGCAGCGGCAGGCACGCCGTCGCCAGTCCAACGTACGTTCACTGATTCGCCGGCGGCCCAATCATTGGTGTTCGACGAAAAAGATAGCCACTGCGCGCCTGGCGTCCAGCTGTAGTTGCCGCCCGCAAGCGAGGGCCCAACCGAGAACTTGCCTGGTGCAGCGTACTGCGACAACGACAACGGATAGGCGCAGACCGCGATTTGGCAGCCCGCCACGGTGCTGCGCTGACACGCATCGCGGGTGACGAACCCGCCGGCAACGTCGAAGTAAGAACGTCCATTTTGGAAATAGGCAGGACGAATTTCGACGTCGATCGTGCCTTTGTACTTCGCGGGTTGTTGCATTGGCGCATCAGGGCCGCTACCGGGACCACACGTCGTATCGACGACGTTTTGTTCACTGGCGCACATGTAGCCATGCGTGCCGACGCAATAGGTTTCGCCACAGGCGATTTGAAAATCCTTGGTGCCGTCGGAAAGCGCGCACTCACACGGACCCTCTTGATTGGTATTGCTACAAGCCGCGGCCGTGGTTGCGATGGTCAAAACAAAAAAGAAAAATGCGTAGCGCTTCATAACCCTCATCCTTTGGTGTTGCTGCGGCGCGGTTGCAAACCCAAGGCCACGCTGGTTTTGGCGCGTTGTGAAAGCAAATTGTGATGCAACACGGCCGACAACGGCTACGTGTTCACAGTTGCCCTGTGCGTGAAATTCACAGCATTCTCCGACGACAAAAAAGTTGCGATCGGGTTAGATCGAAGCACGCTACGGTGCGTTGCAAGCCTGTTTGCGCCGCTGTCGCTAGAACGGCACTGGGCTGGCCAGTTCAATGACGACGCCGGTCCACGGATGTACAAAGCGCAAGCGCGCAGCGTGCAGCAACAACCGCGGCGCCGCTGGCGTCGGGCCGTGGCCGTAGATGCGATCGCCAGCGATGGGCAGTGCTAATCCTTTGGGATGCGCAGCGTGCACGCGCAGTTGATGCGTGCGGCCCGTTTGTGGCGTTAGCTGGACTCGTGTGCGGTTGGCGAAAACCTGCAGCACGCACCATTCGGTTGCTGCGCTTTTGCCTAACTCATCGTCGACGATTTGGCGCGGGCGATCGTAGTGATCGGGGCGCAGCGGCAAATGGATGGTGCCGGATGCACCGGCTGGCAATGCGGCTGTCGTGCCGTCGAGTTCAGCGATGTAGTGCTTGACGACATCGCGACGCGCAAAGAGTTGGTGCATTGCGGCGAGGGTTGCAGCGTCGAGCGCGACGACGATGAGCCCCGACGTGTCTTGATCCAACCGATGCGCGACGACGGCTGCGGGATTGTTGAGCGCTTGCTGAGCGCGGGTTTGCACCGCGTCCGCCAACCGCGGACCACGGCCCGGAATTGACAACATGCCGCTGGGTTTGTGGACGATCAGCAAGCGGTCATCGCGATACAGCACTGGGATATCGGCAAGCGATGAAAGCGCGGGCGCAGCGCTTTCGAGCAGCGGCTGCGTCGCAATTACCTGCGTGATTGGCATCGCAATTGGCGTCGCAATCGGCGCCGGCAACATCTTGGGCAAAATCGCGCCGCATTTGCCGCGGCACGGTGGATAGAACACGCCGTGCACGCGGCCGCCGTGGGTTGGCGGTGAGCCGATCCAGAACTCAGCGAGCGCTAGCGAGCGTAGGCCATGTGCATTGGCGAAGCCCACCATTTTGGGAGCAGCACAATCGCCAGCGCCGCCGGGCGGATCGTGGGGGGCAAAACAATCACGCAGCAACACGCGCACGTTGTCGACGCCACGCAAGTCGTATTCGTCGTAGACGGTCTGCATAAAGCGCCGCGATGTCGCTGAGCGCAGCTCGCGCAACCGCGTATGTTCAGCCGTCAACGGTTGCAGCGCGGATCGCGCTTGTTGCACCGCGCTTGCCAAGCGCTGTTTGGTCTCGCGTTGCAATGCGCCGTCGCGGCGGCTTGCAGCGTCGAGTTGCTGCAACATGGTGGCATCGTCAAGCGTAGCAGCGCGTTGTTCCGCGCGCTGGTTGCGGCGCGCTAATAGCATTGCTCGCAGCTGTTCCAGCTCGGCGGTTTGCGCGGTGAGCGCAGCTTGCAACGTTGCTGCAGCGTCGATGTACGCAGCGCTGGCTTCGAGCGCTGCCAGTTGAGCGTCGAGCGTTGCTAAGTACGCTTCGCCGTCGGTCCACCAAAGTGCCCGCGCCGCTTCGTCGAACAACGGTGGCACATAGCCAGGCGCATGCCATTCACCGTCGAGTTTGCCGGAAAAACCACGAAGGAAGCCAACCCGTGGCGTCGCTGAAAGATCGCAAACGAGCAGCACGCCGAACATCTTGCCGCCGCCGGGTTGTTGCAAGGCTGCGAGCGTTGCCGGCGCGAGTTCGGCAATGACCATCGCAGCCGCGCGCTGGGCCAACGGGTGAATCGGTTGGCGAAACGCATCGTCGGCAAACAAGTCGGGCAACCCGCTCGGCACATCTGCTGATGCTGGCGGTGGTTCAAACCACGTGATGTGCTGCAGCGACATGATGCGGGCGCACTCTACACGAGTTTGTGGCCACGGGCAGGGGCAGGGCCACGGGCACCGGGCACGGGCACAGCCAATGGCAGATGGGCAACTGCCGAGTTGTGCCAAGGAAGTTGGTGGCCAGTAAGTGAACGGTCGCCTGCCGCCGCCACCAGCGATGAAACATTGCGGGGCGCAAGCGCAGCACGAATGAGCAGCCCCATCGGCCGCGGACTCAGTTTGCGAAGCGCTGCCCCGTGCCAATAGGTGCAAGTCACGCTGAAGATGAAGCCGGATATCAAGAATCTGCGTCGGCGCGATGTGTATCGAACGTACCTAACGAAAAAAGCCAGCAAACGCTGGCTTCATGAATCCGCGCGAGGAACGCGCGGTGGGAGTCGCCAGCGTTCGCTGGCTCCTTCCACGTTGGGCACCGCAGCCCGGGCGGGCCGAGCCCTCTATCAGTGACTATCGCGTCGTAACTTCGAGCTTCCAGCTGTTGAGCTTGCCAACGTCGGTCGAAGCACCGTCGATAACTTGCAAGGTCCAGTCGCCAGCGAGGGCTTTGCCACCGAGGGTTGGCAAGTCAAACGAAGCCTTGAGGTCATCGGCCGAGCCGCCGGTGCGGTTGAACACCACTGGCGAAACGCCAGCGTGGGTCAGCACAACTTTGAGGTCACCGCGGTAGGTGTGGGTGATGTCAACGGTGAGCTTGGCAGTGCCGATGGTGCCGGTATCGGACACAGCGATTTTGCTGGAGATGCCAGCAGGTGCATTATCTGGAATCGCCAGGGCAGGGCTGGCCGAGTAGGTCTTCACAGTAGCGGCGGTGCACGATGGGTGGGTTGCGCAGTCGCTATCGGCGCAGTTGATCTTGCCGTCGCGGTCTTCGTCGAGGTTGGTGGTATCGTTGCAAACTTCGGTGGCTGGCGTCAGGCTTGGGATTTCAGCAATCACGCCGTCGCCGTATTCTTGCACGTACTTCATGCTCAACCAGCCGTAGCCTGGACCTGCTGGGTGATTGATACCGAAGCCCGTGGTACCCCACGAGTTCTTGAACAACCAGAAGCCTTTTTCTTTCTTTGGATTGCCTTGCGCGTCGAGGATTGGCTTGCCGGCTTCATCGCGCATAGCGACTTCGAGGTTGTCATCCCAGCCGACGATCAAGATGGCGTGGCCGGCACGGTTGGCGAGCGACTTGGTTTTGTCGGTTGCGTTTGGATAGGTAACGTAGCCTTTGTTCCAGTAGTCCGAATTGACTGGCAGTTCCGAGCGGCGGTGATTCCACGATTGATAAAAGAACGTCATGCCGACGACGACGCCGGTCTTTTTGTTGACCAAGTGATTCTTGATCGAATTGATATTGATCCAGCGGCTCGATGGCAGCTTGCGACGGTCAGCTTGCAGCGCGGTCGCTGGCGGTTCACCGTTGGTGTAGCACTTGGTTGGCAAGTTTTCGCCACCCGTGCAAGCAGCGTCGTTGGCCGCGCTCCAGGCAAAGGTTTCGTATGGCCAAATGGCTTCATCGACCGTGCCGTATTGGACCACGGCGCGCAGGTTGTCACCGCCGGTCGAGCCGCTGGTGTTGCGGAACGTACCGACTTCGTTCTTCACCGACCATTGCAAAAACTGCTCAGAAAAGTCGGCGTCGCGTTTGCCGGCTTTGATGTACAAGTTCTCAACTTGGGCGGTGGTGGCAAAGATGCTGCACACGCCGCGGCTGCCTTGGCTTTTCACTGGGCTTTGGTCAGTCGACAAGTCGAGCTTGGCTGGGTAAATTTCGTCAGCTTTGCTGTCGTCTGGGATTGGCGATTTGTCTGGGTTGCGGACATCAGCTTCGGCCGCCAACGGTGGGTCGTCGGTCTCGACGCTAGGTTCGTCGGTCATGTCCGCACAGGACATCAGCGAAAAGGACAGCAGCGACAGAGGTAGGCCGAGCAGAAGTTTACGCATGACGATGGCTATTGCTGGATCTGTGCCGACTTTCGGCAATGGTTGCCCATGTGTAACATGTTGAAATGACGTGCCATTGAGTCACTGCGAAGATCGCTATGGCTAGTGGCTTGGCCACGATCAAGGCTGAATCGACGTTGCACTGGCAGGTCGAGTTGCCACGCGAGGCGTAGCGGAAACCGTGGCTGTCTGCGATGCAGGCTGTTGTATAGTCTAAAAATCATGGGCCTCCCGCGACGCGATCAGGACCGCCATACCTACGGCGACTATCTAACGTGGGCCGATG
>JAKQOD010000655.1 GCA_029565465.1 Deltaproteobacteria bacterium | reverse complement strand
GCCCACGCCTTTAAAGACGTTGCCACGCGTACACGCCAGCGTGCTCGCCATAAAGCCGCCGCTGCTGTAGCCATTGACAAACGTGCGGGCGGTATCGATGCACAGCTCGGTCGGCAACAAGGCATTGATCGCATCGACGAGTTGGGTGTCACTTGGATCACCCCAGTACGTGCCTTTGGCGGTCGGCCCCACCATGATCGCAGGGACGCCACGAATCGTCAGCGGCGAGCCGAGTGCGGCCCCGCCGTTGGAGCCTGCACCGTGCAACGCAAATACAACCGGATGTAGAACGGCCGGGTCGTAATTGGCAGGAATACGAATTGCGAAATTGCGATCGACGCCACCAATTGAAATTGTCCGATTCACAAGGCCGGCCGTCGCCGGTTTGCCGCAACCTGAGCTAGGGGCACTGTCAACCGAAGGTGCAGCGTCGCTGCTGCCGACGGCATCGGGATTGGCCGGGTTGCCGTCATTGCTGTTTTGCGGTGTGCCATCGCACGCGCTTATGACGAGTAGACTAACGCAGATGAGGTGTTTCATTGGTTACTCCTGGTCCAGTGGTTGTGCGGCGCGGCGGCGGCGTGGCCACCACACTAGTACGCCAACGATACATGTGAGCAGGCCAGCGCTGGTACCACTGCGCCCAGTGTTGCAACAACCACCGTCGCTGCCAGCGCCAGGGTCATCGGGATCAACCGGCAGTGGGGCGTCGAGCAGGTAACGCACGGTGCGCCGTTGCACAGTTTCGTTGCCAGCTTTGTCTTTGACGCGCGCTTCAATTTCGACTTCCAAGTCACCCATCGGCGCAGCGAGTGGAATGGTTACGATGCCATGCGGATCCGCAGCGGGCGCAAGGTTGGGGCCGCAGGCACCATCGGGTCCAACAACACAGACAACCAACGTCGCTGGATCGATGCCTGACGGAATGTCGACGGTGCCAACCTTGAGTTCGGTAATGGTTTGATCAAGCACCGTAGCTTGCAAATTCAGCGTCGGCCGCGATGTGTCTTGCAGCTCACCTTTGGGGCCCGCGCCGCCACCTGGTGAGCCGAGCTCGATCCAGCGGCCCAACATGCCAAGTTCTTCGGGCGTGATATCGGTTGGGTGCGCGGCACCAAAATCAATGTCTCGATCGGCAACTGGGCTTGACGCATCAAAGGACGCATCGGTTTTGCCGTCGGTGCGGCGGCCGGCTGCTTTCCAGTACAACAAGCTGCCCAGCGCATTAAACGCACGAATATAGCGCGTAACTTGCGGCCGGCCGAACGTGGTGCCGGCGCCACCGCCCAAGGTCGTCACGAAACGATGCGCCGGTTGCACACAACTTTGACTACGATCCAGCACCAAACACCACCAAGTGGAAGCCGGATTCCCATTCATTGGCCCGTCGGTGCCAAGCCGGTCGAGGGCTAAATCGCCACCTGGATTTGCGGTTGAGTGACACGACACGCAACGGCTCTGCAAGATCGGCATGATGTCGCGTTCAAATTCGATCTGCATGCCTTCGCTTGGCACTTCGCGAATCGCGACAGCGTCGCCTTGTTTACCTGCAAACAGCGGCACCGTGCCTTCGCCAAGTTTCGTGAATGCAAAGTTTGGTGCAGCGGCAGCGGTTTGGTTGAACTGGACCCGCGACGCTTTGGTGTGAACATGGCAGCCACCGCAGGTTTTGGTTTCGCCTGGACGCAAGCTTTGCCAGGTTTGGTCGGTGTTTAAGGTGCGACCGTCGCAATCAATGCCTTGCATGATGTAGGGCATATTGGCCGGAAACCGGACAAGAAAGCTGGTGTCGAGATTGCCACTTGGGTCCATGCCACCGCCGGGGCGACGCACGGGAACTTCGCCGAGCAGCACCAAGCGTTCGCCAACCAAGTCGAACAATTGTTTATGCAGGGGCACCTGCGTGTCGAAGCGATTGGGCTGCACGCCGATGATGCGGACCCCACACAGCGCGTCGTCGGTGTAATCGATGGTGTCGGTGCCTTGCAGCTGAAACTGATGGTCGCCTTGGAAATGGATGCCACCAACCGGATGGGTTTCGCGATCGGTAATCGACGCTGCACCTAAAAATCCAAACGGGGTACCCGGCGGCAACGCGGCATGCGGTGCGATTTTGTCGGCACGCAAAATCGTCGTCGGTTTTTCGACGCCGTGAATGGTGGAATACGGCACGACTGCACGTGCCATCAGCTCATGCCAGTCGCGGTTATCGACGATGGGCAGCAGCTCCGACGGATGATTCACCGGGATTCCCGCGATTTGATAGATACCCAAATCACACGCAGGTGTATCGAGCCCAAGCGAGGTCATGACATTGATACCGGTGCCTGCACCTGACCCAGACGTGAGCGGCGGCTTTGGCAACCCCAGCGCAGGAAACACATCATTGTCGACGACCGTGCTACATGGCCCTTTGCCCCACACCACCATCATGCGGTTGTTCGGCAAGGCAGCTGGATGGCCCAGTTTGCCTGCCCACGGTGTTGGTGATGTGTACCCCATTGGCGTTAGCGCGGGCGGTTTGATCAAGGATGCCGAGCCATCGCCGTTATGAGCCCACTCGGCGAGCTTCACCATGTCTTGGGGCACGTACAGATCCAGCTGCGGGTTGGCGCCGATGATGCCTTCTTGGCCCTCAGGCGGTGCCATGAAGCCGTACACCACACCAAGGCCGTTATTGTTGCCGCGATAGTAATCGGTGGTCCAGATTCGTTCGTCGGTGGTTTGCGCCAAAAAGTGCGCTGCATTGTGCGAACTGTGAATCGACGTGATGTAGCCATGATCGCCTGCGTGTTGGCCGAACAAGGCGAATGGATTTGCGCCGTCGGGGCTCTGCACAAAAAGCTGAAACAAGTTATCGATCGTGGTGAAGCCACCGACGGTGCCGTTGCCGTAACGATGTGGCAACGACATCATGCCTTGCCAGCTGGTGTAAGCGACCCGGCCATCGCGCAGTACCATCGGGTGTTCGTCGCCGCCCAAGCCATGATGACTAGCGAGGTCGGCATTGCGGCCATCAGGATCGGCGGTCCACAACTGGGCGGTGGGCCCAGCGTTGTTGGTGCCTGCTACCATTGCTCGGCGCTGCGCTTCGCGGGTCGATGTGAACGTGATGCGTCCATCAGGCAAAAACGTCGGTCCCGCGTCGATCGTGTCGGCAACATGCGGCAGCGCTTTGACGTCGCCAGTCGCAACATTGACAATATGCAGCTGTGCTTCTTTGGTTTGCAGAATGCGATTCGGAAACGTAAATCGGGTGTAGTCGGTGTTGGTTGCCAGCGGATCGAGCACTTGCGGATGAATGTTCTCGCTTGGGTGCACTAGCTTGCCGCGAAACACGCTGAAGATGATAGTTTTGCCGTCGTACGACACCGACGGATCCATCGCCGCGCAGCTGGCCTCGTCGGTCGATGTGGTGTTGCAATCAAACAACACGCGTTCGGCGCCCGCAGGTTCGCGATACATCAAGTCGCACGGTGCCGAGAAGTTGCTGAAGAAGTTGGTGACATCAGGCAAGACGTCGTGAATGTCAGCGCCTCGCATGTGGCGCGTCTTCATCATGGATACACCGTTCACGGTTACAGGCCCGGTGATGTCAACTTCCGCGGTTGTACGTGCACAACGGATGTAGACAATCGGTACATCGATCGGCGCGGCCTCCGCTGGTGCGGGTGTCGCCAGACTCGCTGCCGTGCTAACGCCAAAGGAAACCAACACGGTCAGTGAAAACTGCCATTGCCTCATGCGGTTATTGGAACACCACATGCCCACCGGCTCAAGCCATTTCGCAGCGAACCGCGCCGGACGGTAACGCAACCGTCCTCAGTTAGGCCGAGTTGCAGAATGGCGTCAGCCGAACTACGGTGTTTCAGGACACGCCGCATCCCACAATATGTCTGCAAATCTTGCACGCAGGCTCTCGCCGAGCTCGGCAAGGCGCGACGCATAGCCACCAGCATCAGTCCGATTCGCAAAGGCTTCAAAATCTTCGAAAAACGATTTCGTCGTCCAATAGCCGTGACGATGCGCGGTGTGTTGCTCACGCAAGAATGCAAGCATCGGCGTTTCACCGCCGAGCAAATACGCCAAGTGACCAATCACCCCGCCTCGGTAGGCTTCGCCAAACATGCCTCGCCCGAACTCGCCGTTGCATGTGCAGTAGTTGGCGGCGCCGCGTTTTTCCAAGCGCAAATCTGCTGGCTGTATGCGCGCGCCATCGGGCACTTGCAACCAGGTATCAACAGCTTCGTCCAGCCACTGCGAGTCGCCGTCGGCGGGAAAAACCGATCGGCCGATATATGAATGAATTGCTTCATGGATGAACGTGTCAATATTGGCGACGCCGACGCTGGTTGCGCCAGCATATTCCATGGAGTTCAGCCCGTACCGCAGGCCGCCACCGTTGGCGATAAACCATTGATGCGGAAACGCGCCCAACATCCCTTCGAACCGTTGCAAAAATTGTTGGCTTGTGTCGAACAGCTTGTTGGCGCGGCTCTGCAGCACGGCTTCGGTAAACGGTTGCTGCGTTGTTGGATCGAACGCGCCTTGGAACGCAACCAGCGTTCGCTGGTCGCCGTCAACACTGGTGTATTCGGTTGTTCGCTCGTCAAGCGAACGCGTGGTGCCAGCCAAAAAGAAGATCGCTGAAGCGTTGTACCAAGCTGGATACCGCACGGTTGCCGTGGTTGCCGTCGTGCTTACGTCGCCGTTGGCGATCAACACCGGCGCTGCATCAGGTGGTAGCTCACTCCAGTCGACGTTGACCGTCATCGCGTAGCGATCTGCAACGATATTGGCAGGCAAATAGCGGTCGGCATAATTGCCTGCACCGAAGTCGGTAAAAGGCATCGTGACGAGCGCATCGCCGTTGGGGGCGACGATCACGCCGGTTTGGGTGTAACTTCCGTGCAATCGCAACACATGCGTGCCTGGCGCGGTTTCAAGTTGGATCGCTACCATCGTGCCGTTGTTGACCAAGGTCGGATACCGGCCTGCGGGTAGTTGGAACTTGGCGAGCTCAACGGGATACCCGTCGACGGTTGCCGTTACGTCAGCAGCTAGCGGTTGGTACCCAAACAACACATGCCCTCGACTGCGCTGCACAAATACCGTTTCGCTGTCGAGCTCGGTGGGCATGGCGACCGCTGCGATACTGATGTCGTCGCGCTGAGTGAGAAAATCGACATAGGTATATGTCTTGCTGTCGACAGTGAAACTTGCAGGAAACGGGGCCTGTAACTTTTCACAGTACAAGCCTTCGGTCGCTTCGTCGCAAAACGCAAAATTGGGATCACGACTATCATCACCACAAGCGGCTAACGTTGCCGCCGTTGCCAAGACACAAACTATTGTTGAGCGAGCCATGTGACCTCGGTATCAAAAGAGGACCGCGACGATAACCGTAATGCAGCGTGGCCGCTGGCTGTGCGGCATGACATATAAGCCTTTAGTAATTATTGAATAAAAAAGAATTCGACGGAGTTCCGGCACCAGTGAATTGACGCGCTTTGTCACAAAGGCTACAACCACTGAATGACGGCTCATTCAGCGAGTTCGGACAGCGCGGATAACGCAGCTGTTCCCGCTGTTGACGCTGCCAAGGCGGAAAAAAACGCGCTCAAAGCAGACCGCGCCGAAGCCGAACGCGCAGTCAAACGCGATCGCATTTTGGATGCTGCCGAAACGATTTTTGCAGCGCATGGTTTCTTTGCAGCGCGGGTTTCGCAAATTGCGCAAGAAGCCGGCGTTGCCGACGGCACCATTTACCTCTACTTCAAAAGCAAAGACGACTTGCTCATCTCGCTGTTCGAATCGCGGATGGAACGCGTCAACAGCACGCTGGCGACGGCGATTGCAGGCAAAGCCCCACGCGAACAACTGCGCGAGTTTGTGCGTGGCTATCTCACGCTGGTGAACGCTGAGCCAGCTGCAGCCGAAGTGCTCACCATTGAACTGCGGCAAAGCAGCAAGTTCATGAACGAATACGACAACCCGCGGTTCGCCGATTTTTTGCGCGTGCTTGCAGGCATCGTTTCCGCCGGCCAACAGCAAAGCGATTTCGCTGCCGAGATTCCGGCCCCGATCGTCGCTAGGATGATTTTCGGCATGCTCGACGAGCTGGTGACGTCATGGGTGCTAAGCCTCGATAAACCGGTCGCCCCGCTGGCTGCGCTTGCAGCCAGCAAACGCGACAAATCACCTCAGAATTCGTCCGACGTAAATGATCTCAACCGTGTGCGCCCAGCCGCGCACCGTCCTAAAAAGTTCGATATTGTCCGCGCCGCCGATTGGGTGGTTGCACTCGTGGAAAATGGCCTGACGCGTAGGCTTTGAGCAAAGGAAAAACCAGTGAAGATCCTAGTACCGGTAAAGCGGGTTCCAGACCCAACTCAAAAAACCAAGATCAAAGACAATGCGATCGACCTCACGGGCGCTTCGTGGATCGTCAATACGTTTGACGAATACGCGGTGGAAACGGCGCTGCGTTTGCTCGAAAACGGCGAAAGCAACACCCGCACGGGCGGCGAAGTTGTGACCGTTACGTTGGGCCCCGACGATGCAGCCAAAGAATTGCGTACCACACTAGCGATGGGCGCCGATCGCGCCATCCATGTGGTTACCGACGACAAAGACATCGATTCGTTGGCGGTTGTCAAAGTGCTGCAAGCGATCATCGAAGCTGAAAAGCCAGACTTGGTGCTCATGGGTAAACAAGCGGTTGACGGCGACGCCAACCAAGTTGGCCAAATGCTTGCTGGCAAGCTCGGCTGGCCACAAGCCACGTTTGCTGCCACCATCGAAAAAGTTGCCGACGGTTTCGTCGTCGGTCGTGAAGTTGACGGCGGCGTTGAGTACAAAAAAGTGCCAAGCCCTGCCATCGTCACCGTCGATTTGCGCATCGTCGCTGGTCACTCGGTGAAAAATGGGGTGACGCCAGCAACCTTTGCCTACCAAGGCGAAGGCGCTCGCTTGCCATCGCTCAAAGGCATTATGGCAGCCAAGAAGAAGCCGCTCGATAGCAAAAAGATCGCAGACTTCGGCGTTGGCGCACCTGCGATTCGCGAAGTTGGCGTGACCTTGCCACCGGCTCGTGCGGCTGGCCAAATCGTCGCCGATATTCCGACGCTGGTTGCCAAGTTGGCCAACGACGCTAAGGCGATCTAAACCGTTTTCGCTGGGCGCTATGTACGGGCCCGGCTCACTTTGAGACTGCATCGTTAAAACTGGAGTTCCATCATGGGTAACGTCCTTGCAATTTGTGAATACTCAGGCGCTGCGTTGCGTAGCAGCGCGCTTTCGAACCTGTCGTTTGCACGTGCTGCTGCAACGGCACACGGTGGCGAAGTCATCATTGCGCTGATCGGCGCTGGTGCCAACGCTGCGAGCGGCCATGCTGCGAAGTACGCTGGCAAAGTGATCGTCGTCGAAGACGGCGCACTTGAACACTACCTTGCTGAAAGCTACGCGCCGATCATTGCGCGCTTGGCCAAAGACAATGGCGCTAGCATCGTCACGGCAACTGCTACGTCGCTGGGCAAAGACGTGATGCCACGCGTCGCTGCGTTGCTCGACGCTGGCATGGCGTCCGACATCTCGAAGCTCGAAGGCAGCAACAAGTTTGTGCGGCCAATTCTGGCAGGTAACGCGTACTCGACCGTCGAGATTTCGACGCCGATCATCTGCGTCACCGTGCGCCAATCCGAATTTGAACCAGCTGGCGAAGCCGGCGGCGCGGGTACTGTCAGCACTGCGCCAGTAGGCGAAATCAATCTGTTTGGTGCCAGCTTTGTGCGCGCTGAAACCCAAAAGAGCGACCGTCCAGACCTTGGCGATGCCAAAGTTGTCGTCGCTGGTGGCCGCGGCATGAAGAACGGCGAAAACTTCAAAGTGCTTGAACAACTCGCCGATTTGCTTGGCGCTGCAATGGGCGCATCTCGCGCTGCTACCGACGCTGGCATGGTGCCGGCCGACTGGCAGGTTGGCCAAACCGGCAAGATCGTTGCGCCGAACTTGTATTTTGCTGTCGCCATCTCGGGCGCCATTCAGCACCTCGCTGGCATGAAGGGCTCCAAGACGATCGTCGCGATCAATAAGAACAAAGACGAGCCAATCTTCCAAGTTGCCGACTACGGCGTGGTGATGGAATGGGAAAAAGCCGTTCCTGAGCTGATCTCGGAAATCAAAAAAGTCAAAGCCAGCCGCTAGTATGATTTGTGCCTGCGAGCGCGGCGAATCGCCACACTCGCAATATGCGAAATGCAGGCAAATGCTTGCGACCAACATCGCGCTTCGTGCATCGTAGCTTGATGCAGATCGACGCCGCACAGCTCAACGCTTGGATCGTTGCGAGTCAACGAACCCAGAAGCGTGTGGTCATCGTGGCCATCGCGATTCTGCTCGTCGGAGTTGGCCTCAAACTCGTCGGTGCGGTGCCAGCGCTGATCTCCAATGTCGTGATCGCATTTGCGCTGATCTTAGGCGTGTGCGGCTTTTGGGTTACGGCTGCGCACATTTCGGATTGGCGCATGCGGTTGGCGCGGTTGCAAGGCAAGTAAGCTCAGGGCTGCGCTCCACGCATCGTCGTAATTTTCGCTGTCGCTCTTGTCAGCGCAACGTCGACGTGGGTGTTACCGGTGCGTGCATCAGGCGCAATTGCGACTTGCCAAAAACCTTCGCGCAAACATGCGGCAAGCGCGCTGGGATGATTGGTGCCAGCGTCGGTGATATCGAGGATTTCGCCTTCGCGGATCTCCATTTCGAACGCCAACTTCGTCGGCCCGTCGCCAAGGATCGCGGCTTGCGTAAGGCGGCAGCGATCAACTGCCGCGGTTAGCGCAGCTTCGTTCAGGCGCAGGCTAGCCGGGGCGAACCCACAGGCGCTGACTCTACTAGTTGGCTCATGCGCTGGCGTGTGCGATGCAAACATGCGCCCTCGTGCAGTCATCGTAGCGCTGTACACCGGCGTTCTTGGCTGCAGCAAATACGAGGTTTGCGACGACACTGCGCCGCCAATCATCGCAAGCTTGCGCACGGTGGCGGCTGGCAAGTCAAATAGTTGGGTTGCTGCAAATGCAGCGGTGGTCGCGCGCAGGCTTGGTTCGGCGGCAACCGTGCGCTGCCAAGGCGTCGACCACAATCGGCCGCGCACGGTTACTTGAGTGCGGCGCGGTGTCGGCCAAAGGCTAAACCGACCGGCGCCGAGCGGCAGCGCTTCCAACGGCTCATCGTCGACGGTAATTGCTTCGAGCGCTTGCGGTGCAACCAACACCGCCAAGTCGGAATAGTGTGCATCCGATGCGCGGGTTAGCTGTGCACTGAGGCCGCCGGATGCGCCGACGATCGTGGTAAAAACGCGACCATCCGTTGGCTCGAATGGCTCGATGCCGAGCGCCACATTGGCTTCGTCGACGCCCAGCTCGATTGCATGCACCGGCGAATTTCTGATTCGTGAACTGACATTGCGCAGCTCGTCGGTGGTGAGCGATTGCCGCAGTTCTCCGTCGGTAAATACCAGCACTCGACCACTTTTCTGATCGAGCCAATGTGCTGCGAGATCAAGCGCTTCATCGACGTTCGAACCGTTTGCACGTACCAGCGTTTGCCGTAGCTGCGCTAGCTTCGGCAACAATTCGGGCGCAGTTGCAAACGTCGGCAGCAGGGCAGTGGCGTGCCGATCAAAGGCGATCACTTGGTAACGGCCAACCCGCGAGCGTTGGATATAGTCGGCGATCGCAGTGAATTGCCGGTTGAGTTGACTGTCGCTGATGGACCGTGATCGATCGATCACAAACACCACTGGTGTCGCATCCACAAACGGCACCAGTTCAGTGCCGATATCCATCCGCAGCATGGACGCGCCTTCGCTGCGGCCAACCGAGACGCGCCCCATTTGGGTGCTAATCGGTTCAGTGGGTACAAACGTTCCGGTAATCGTTAGATCCCCGCTTGCGCATGCCGCTGGGACATCCGCAGCAATTGAAAATCGAGGATCTAGTTGCAGCCGTGGTTGCCCGGCTACCGATGCCAGCGGGGTGTACCAGCGTCCTTGCGCGTGGCAAGGCGTTGCAGTGACCTTTAAAGTTACCCAAATGCTTGAATTTGCTGAAACTTGTACCGCTTCAACCACAACGTCATCGGCCGCGGCGTGGACCATCACGGCGCTGTTGCCTGTCATCCGTCGATCGGCATGCCCTTGAAGCGACGAGAACTTTATATCAGCTTGATTTGATTCAAGTAATGTCGACTTGTAGGTGCGTCCGTCAGCGCTTGCAACCGCTTCCACAACCGCAGATCCGAATGGCACTTTCACCAATGCATCGATTGGTTGCGGGGTATCGGTGTGGTTTGCAAGCTCAACACGCAGGGAATATGAGACATAGAAGCTTGTTATTTCATGGACTTGTACTTCAGATGAGGCGTTTGCAACTGGCGTTGCGGGTGCGTAGCTGGTACTTGCGAGAAGCATCGTAGCGGCAAGCACAGATCGGAGCTTTCTCATGGAACTCCTGACACGAAGTGACTCGGTTTGGTTCCCACTCATTGCAAGTACGAAATTGCGATCTAGCGCACGCTCGGAACTGGGGAAAAAACCTTGCGGCGAGGCAACTTGCGACACGTTGCTGCCCAGTGTTACAACTTTGGCCATCACAACCCGGGCGGGGGCGTTTCGCTTTTCGCCATTTGGAACGGCTGGGAGAAATCAGCATGCGCGCAACGACTCAAACGAACCCCACGATCGCAAAAGCAACTTCACTGTTTGCTGCAGTGTTGCTTGCAACTTCGATGACGGCCGGAGTGGCCGCTGCGCAACCTACAACGGCAACGCCAGCGACTGCGCCAGCGACAACGCCTGCCACCGCGCCAGCGACGACGCCGGCGACTGCGCCAGCGCCGGTTGACCCAAGCAACGTTCCACCTGAAGCGATGCCGGATCCAGTGCGCATTCGCCGCTTGGAACAACGCGTACAAGCACTCAAAGAACGCGCTTGGCGAGCCAAAGCGCGCGTTGGCATGTTGAAAGAATCTGTTCTTGGCGGCGGTGTCGGCGCGCAAGCTTTGGTGTTGCACAGCAACGACATGGGCAGCTCATTCCGCTTGGTCAAATTGGTTTATTCGCTCGACGGCACCCAAGTGTTTGCGCGCACCGACGACACGGCCGAAAGCTTGTACAAGTCGAAGAAATTCGACATTTACGCTGGCCCAATTACCCCGGGTTCTCACAGTGTTAGCGTGTTGGCGGTTTATCGCGGCAACGGCTACGGCGTGTTCAAGTACCTCAACAAGTACACGTTCCAAGTTCGTTCGAGCCACACGTTTACGGCTGGCGAAGGCCGCACCACCAAGCTCGAAGCATCAGGCTACGAAAAAGGTGGCGCGACCACGCCGTTGGAAAAACGCCCTGCGGTTGACTTCAAAGTCACCCAGATCGCCGCCGAAAAAACCGAGCCTACCAAAACTGCATCGGACGCAACGCCCGCTGCAACTCCAGCCCCGACTCCAGCGCCAGGAAAATAACCATGGCAAGTCCTTACAAGCTCCGACGGGCTCGCCCCGTCACGAGCCCTCGCTCGCGTGCGGCAAGCTTATGGCTTGTGGCGGCGGTCGCAGCGGCTCCATCGTTGCTGTCGGTTAGTGCGCGTGCCGAAGACCTTGGTGCGATCGAGAAAAACCTCGGCGTTGCCGAAATGCAAGCGCGCGATTTGGGCAACAACTTGCCTAAGCCTGAGCAAGCTTCGTCGACTACCAAAGCCGAAGCCCAGCCGAAGCGGTTGGTGCAAGCGCAACTCTCGTTCCGCACCGGCAACTACTCCGATGCTGCGCTCGTGTTGTTCGATATCGTAGCCAAAGGCAAAAGTGCCGAGTACGACTCCGCGTTGTACTACTTGGCCGAAGCCCTTTACCAAAAAGGCGACAAGGTCGCGGCGCGTACCTACTTCACGCAGTCAGTGACGGACGTTGGCGCTTCGAGCAAATTTTACCAAGCATCGCTGAAGCGGCTGATTGAACTCGCCATCACATTGGGCGATACCGCCGGCGTCGACAAACAAGTGCTTGCGTTGGACAACTCGGCCAGCGGCTCGTACGTGCGTGGCAAGTGGCAATTTGCGCAAGGCCAATACGATGACGCGTTGCGCTCGTTCGCCGACGTCTCGAAAGAGTCAGCGTACGCCGTCCAAGCGCAGTACTTTATTGGTGCCACCCACGTTGCCAAAAAAGATCTCGCGAAAGCTACCGATGCTTTTCTCGACGCTGTAGGCCGCAAGCCGAAGACCAACATCGATCGTCGGATCGTTGAACTTTCGCAACTTGCATTGGGGCGCGTCTACTATGAGCGTGAACAACCATCGAAATCGGTGGACTGGTATTTAGCGATCGAACGCCGCTCGGATTTGTTTTCCGATGCCTTGTTCGAAGCGTCGTGGGTCTACGTAAAAAGCAAACAGTTCGATAAAGCGCTGTCGGCGCTCGAACTGTTGTCGGCGCAAGATCCGTTTTCGCAAAAGACGCCAACCGTGCGCATCCTCGAAGGCAACTTACGGGTGCGCAAAGCCCAGATGTTGCGTCAAGCATTGATCAACGGGTTGGAAGCCAACGGCGATCCAGCGGATGAATACGTCAAAGCTGAAGCACTGTTCCGCGACACCAAAGATCAATACGCGCCATCGCACGCTGAACTGCGCCGTGTGATCGACGAGCATGTCGATCCAGCGTTGTATTTGGCACAAGTTAGTGGCCGTGATTCGACGACGTTTGCGGTTGCCGCGCAGATGCCGGAAATCGCTGCAAGCTGGGTTCGCGATGAAGCCAATGTTGGCCAAGTCGTTACCCTCGAAGGCGACTTGGCAGACATCCAAGCCAACATTGCTGAAAGCGAACGCACCATAACGCGGCTTGAAGCAATGTTAGCGGTGCCACACGGCGCCAATGCGTATCCGTTATTGGCTGAGCGCCGCGCCCACGCCAATGAATTGGCGGAGAAGGTCATCAAGATGCGTTCGGCACTTGCCGATGAGCATGCCAAATTGGTCAACGCCTCGTCGGAACTAACCGCTGCAACCACTGCACGTACGGCGCTTGCCGCACAATTCGCAGGGTTGCCAAATGCCGAATTGGCGTATCGCGATCGTTTGGCCAAAGCGCAAGCCGAATTCGATACGCTCGACGAAACGTTGGGCGATGTCGACGGTGCGATCGGTGAAACCGAAGCTTCGACGGCTGCGCTGCGCATGTATGGCAAGCAGCTGAAATCAGCAGCGGCTGCAGCGGCAGAGCCTGCGGTTGCGCCAGCACCTGCTCCGGCTCCAGGCGTAGCGCCAGCACCACCTGCTGCGCCAACCGACCCAAGCGTGCCAGCACCGGTTGATACCCAAGCGCAAATCGATGTTGCCTTGGCGGAAATGGATCCCGAAGTTGTTGCGATGAAGGCCGAACTGGCTGAAGTCCGCAGCGAAATGCAGCTGGGCCGCGACATCGCAGGCACTGGCGACGAAATGGCTGTGCAAGGTGCCGCACTGCGCAAGCAGATGCGGGCCGCGCAAGACGCTGAGCATCGCGCGTATGCAAATGCGTCGAGCCGTGATGCTGGCAAATCGCGCAAGCTGCTCGCGCTTGGAGATCAAGCCGCTCGCGTCGCCGGGATGCTTGAAGAAACCATTGAAAAAATCGACACCACCGTCGATGGCGCGCTGGCCGACGTTCGCACTCAGCTTGCAACCGAAAAACAGGATCTCGCTGCCGAACGCGCTGAGTTCCTCGAAGTCGAAGCTGAGTCGCGCGCCGTCGGTGGCGCGATTTTGGCAGCGGGTTTTCGCACCGTCAAAGACAAGTTGTATGACGTGGTGATTCGCGCCGATGTCGGCAACATTGACGTGCATTGGTCGCAAAAAGAAGACGTCGATCAAGACGTGAAGCGGTTCCAATTGGAACGCACACGCGAAGTAAAGCAGATCAAGGACGAGTTCCGCGATGTGCTTGATAAAGTTGCGCCGCCGATCACCAATCCGGCGCCGCTTGCACCACCTGCGACGACCCCAGCGACAACGCCAGCGCCGACGCCAGCGGGAGCCACTAAATGAGAACGCCGATTGCTGCTCGCCGATGGTTAGCGAGTTTCCTTACCGTTTCATTGTTGGCTTCGCCGGTCATGGCGCAGCCTGGTGCAACGCCTCCGACGGGTACGCCAACGCCAACGCCGGCAGGGCCAGGCGGTCCTGTGGGTGTGCCGGTTACTGACGGCAGTGCTGGTCCAACCGCGACCCCGGTCGCGCCAGGCACAGGCCCAGGCCTCGGTGTGCCGATGCCGCCGCCACCTGTCACGCCGATTGTGCGTGTGCCGCTAACGCAAGAAGATCGCAATACGCTTAAGGATATCGAAGGCGAGTTCACGCACTTCAGTACGCAAAGCGATCGCCATCAAACGCGCATGATGGAAATCATGATGCGTGAGTACCAAGAGCGCACGCGTGCGTTGGAAAAGAAATTTGCCGACCGCATGGCAAAGATCGATTCCGATAAGGCGAAGCGCCACGTCGAAACGATCGCGTTGCTGGAAAAGTTCATCGTTGAACATCCAAATCACGAAACGTTTACGCCTGACGCAATGTTCCGGTTGGCCGATTTGTACTTGTACGCGGCCGACGAAGATGTCGATAACCGGCCAATTACCGATAGCGCTGATCCCGCAGCCGTCGTTGCGGATTACTCCAAAGCGATCAACTTGTGGGAACAGATTCTAGCGAAGTTCCCAAGCTATCGGCAGATGCCCGCCACGCTGTATTTGCTGGCCTACTACAGCAAGAACGTGAATCCGCGACGGTCGTTGACCTTGTTCTTGGCGCTAACCTGCGCCAACAAGTTCAAATACACCGATGCGCCAATGCGCGAGCTGACCAAAAAAGAAGCGATGGAGCGCATCGACAACAAAACGTTGCGCACACCTTACGGTGACTGCCAAGCGCTGCCAACGGCTGAGGCCGAATTGGTGCGCCATGCGTGGGTGCGCGGCATCGCTGACTACCACTTTGCCGTGCCAGGCGAGCTCGACGACGCCATCGATTCGTACGCCAAGGTCGCCAACGGTGCGTCGGAATCGCCGCTGTACGCCGAAGCTCTCTACAAGTTGGCGTGGTCGTTTTACCGCCGCGACTTCTTGTTTGATTCGATCAAACGATTCGACGAGTCGGTCAAGCTGTACGACGCGTTGGTCGCTTCGGGCGGCACGCCATCGTTGGAACTACGCGATGAAGCGATTCAGTACATCTCGGTTGCATTCACCGACCCATGGGAAGGCGAAACCGACAGCGATCCCGATAAAGCGCTGCAACGTGCACGGGACTTCTACAAAGGCCGCGAAGCGGAACCCCATGTTCGCGATGTGTGGGTGGCGATGGGCAAAGCGTTCTCGGAACTGCAAGCCTACGATCGCGCCGTTGATAGCTATCGCATTGCGCTTGGACCGCCGTGGGAGTTGAACGCAAACAACCCAACGGTGCACCAAGAAATCGTCAACGTCTTTGAAGCCAAAGGCGACAAGTTTGCAGCCGACAATGAAGCTGCAGCGTTGGCAACGCGTTACGCGCCTGGTTCGGCTTGGTACCAAGCCAACGAAAAAGACCGCGAAGCGATGGAAAATCAGCGCCGGCTCGCCGAGCGCGCGTTGTATGCAGCTGCACGCAATACCCACAAGGCTGCAACCGAAGCGCGCCAAGAGTACGACGCGGTTGCCAAAAAAGATCCAGCAGAAAAAGAACGCTACTTAGCGCTCTACGACAAAACCGTTGAGCTGTATCGCACCTTTATTGGTCAGTACCCTGAGTCCGACTACGTCTACGAATTCACCTACATGCAAGGTGAAGCGTTGTACTTCTCGGAGCACTACCTCGATGCTGTGGTGCAGTACAAATGGGTTCGCGATCATCGCGACATGTCTGAAACGTTCTTCCTTGCAGCTGCCCAAAGCATTCTGCAATCGTATGAAGCCGAAGCCAACCGGCAAGTTGCCGAAGGCAAGATCACCGCACTCAAGGTGCCAACTGGCGCTGAGTTGAAAGCGTTGCCTCAACCGCTGCAAGCGCAGTCGATCCCTGAGATCTACAAGCTTTTGCAAGACGAGTGGGACAACTACCAAAACGTTGTGCCTGATCCAAAGACGGCACCAGCGCAAGGCATCAATGCTGCGTTGGTTTCGCTGGCATATCTGCACATTGATGACTCGATTGCGCGGTTCCAAAAGGTGATGGACAAGTTCTGCGGCAACACCGAAGCGGTGCGCGCCAAAGACGCGTTGCTCAGCATCTATGAAGCCACCGAGCAACTCGACAAGTTTGAAGCGACGAACAAGAAGTTCATTGCGACCAAGTGCGGCGACACCAAGTCGATCGAACTCGCAATGTCGCAGAACCGCTCGATCGAATTTAAGCGTGCCAACCAGCTGTACGGTGAAAAACAGTACATCCCGGCTGCCGAAGCCTTCTATCGTTACTACAAAACGGCGCCTACAACCGACGCTGACTTGCCAATCGCGCTCTACAACAGCGCAGTTGCTTACAAGTTAGGCGACCGGCCAAAGACCGCGATCTCGATGTTCAAAGAATTCACTGCGAACAAAGACAAACGGTTCCGCGAATCGCCGTTCTACTTGGATGCAATGCGCCTTACCGCGTTGTCGTATCAAGGGGCCTTTGAATACGACAAGGCGATTTCGACCTACCTTGAACTGTACGACACGGCGAAAAAAGCTCAGAAGCTCGGCATCAAAGCACCTGAGCCACTGCCAGGTGAAAAGCCACTATCGCTCAATCAAATCGCCTTGGACTCGTTGTTCAACGCGGCGTTTGCAGCCGAGTTGAACCGCGACTTCAAGCGTGCGATCGACCTGTACAAACGCTATGAAACCGAAGAGACCGATCGTGCGAAAAAAGACGCATCGGTGTGGTCGGTCGCTGGCATCTATCGCTCGTCGGGCGATGCGACGAGCATGGTCGAGCAACTCGACAAATGGCGCCGCGTGTACGGCAAAGACGCCGGCAATGAAGAGAAGTATGTGCAGAGCTTCTACGACACTGCGGCTCTGTGGAAGCGCAAAGGCAAAACCGCCAACGCTGAAAAAGCCGGCGCGGATGCGATGGATGCGTGGAAACAGCGTGGGGCGATCAAAGGTAGCAATGGCGCCAAGATGGCAGGCGAGTGGACGTTGTACTTCGCTGAGAAATTCTTGAACGAAACCTGGGATCCGTACGCGATCACCAAGGCCGCCAAGACGGTGCCTGAACTGCAAGCGCAACAAAAAGACCTGCAAACGGTTCTGGGCAAGACGCAAGAGAAATACTTGGCCCTGGATAGTTTTGGCGTTGCCGAGTACTCGATGGCGGCCAAAGTTCGGTACGGCGAGTCGGTATACAAATACGCGACCAAGCTGTCGGATGCACCAATCCCAATCCCAGTGCAAAAGAATCCAGCGGGCATCGCTGCGTATGAAGAGACCCGCGATAAGAACCTTGCGAAGTACTTGGCGGAAGCCAAGGCGCAATGGATTGAAGTTGTTGAGTTGTCGAAAAAGGCTGGCATTGCCAACCGTTGGAGCCAACTCGCACTTGAGAACTTGGGACGTGAATTCCCTGGTGAATTCCAAGTGTTGCGCCAAGAACTCACCGAAGGGACTGAGGCGCCATGAGCAAAATCACTATGTTAGATCGTTTGCCGGCCGCGCACGTTGGTATCGTTATGCCACGCGTTACGAGCCGCCAGCAAGCACAGCGCCTCGGTGGGCTAGCTGCAGTTCTGCTAGCTGCGAGCCTTGCTGCGTGTGGTGGCAGTGACAAAAAAGCTGCAACGACGACGCCAACCAAAGGCAAAGACTCGACCACGCAATCCATGAAGGATGGCGATCCGGTCGGCGACCCGGGCCCAAACAATAACAATGCTGGCGGTGGCACAACCTCCGGTGGTGGTTCCCCAACATTGCCAAACGGTGGTGGTGGTGGCGGTGGTGGCAGTGGCGATACCGCTGGCGGCGCCGATGTGCCGCCTCCTCCGATTGTGCCGCCAAACTTGGATCCCGACCCAATGCAAGCGAAAGCTGCGGTCGACGAACACCTCAAAGTTGCCCGCCGAGCATTGGCGCAAAACACGCCTGATCCGGAAACCGCGTTGCGTGAAGCCCGCTTAGCGCTGGCCATTGACGCCGCCAACGTTGACGCCGCCGCCATGGTTGCGTTGGCGTACTATCACAAGCGGTTGTACGACACCTCGGAGCTCGTGCTCGACGATTTGTTCAAGCGCGAATCAGCCAAGAAAAACGCCAACGTGCTTTATGCGTATGGGTTGGTCTACGACAAAACCAATCGTCCGGCGAACGCGATGCTGGCGTTTAAGCAAGCGGTGCAGCTCGATCCAAATCACACCAGCGCGATGATCAACTTGGGCGTCTACGAGCTGCGGAACAAGCAGTACGAAGAAGCAGCCGAATTGTTCGAGCGGTTGGTCCAGCAATTTGGTCGCGCTGACGCGGTTACGATGACGTCGCTGGGTTCTGCCTATCGCGGCAAAGCCGCTGGCTTTCCACCAGGTGGAGAGCACGACAGCTTATTGCAGCGTGCGGAAGACTCGCTCAAGCGCGCGATTACCGCCAACACCAACTATGGGCCGGCGTACTACAATATCGCACTGTTGTACTTGGATGCTGATCCATTTCCGACGGCAGGCGGGCCGATGGACACGTTGCAGCGGTTGCAAAACGCACGGACCTATTTCGACTCGTACAAAGCGCTGCCAGGTGCCGACATCAAACTCTACGAAGAGCGGATGAAGGACGTTTCGAAGGCAGTCAAACGCGAAGAGAAGCGCCGCAAAGCAGCTGCTCGCGCCAATCAATAACGCAGTATACTGAACTTGTACCAAGGACTAGTCATGACCAACAAATCCAACCAACCCAACGCGTTCCGAACGTCGCAAGCGCTTGCCTGCCTGGTTGGTGCGTTGGCACTGACCAGTTCGTTTGGCGGCTTGTCGACTCGTGTATCGTTTGGCGGTGCATCCGTCGCAGCCGAAGGTTGTGGCACCGAAGATGTGCAAGCCGGCGAAAAGAAACAAGGCAAGTCGCACGTTGAAATCATCAACGGCAAGCGCGTGATCATCATCGACACCGATATCACCGTCTGCGGCAAGGTGCCGCGGCCGTCGGTTGTGTATGTGCACACCGCGAAGAACATCAACTATGAGTGGGAAACGCTGAAACAAGATTTCATGCCGCTCATTCTAAACACCGTGAAAAAGGCCCCACTCTAATGGCGAAGCAAAACGCTCCAACGAAGTCAGCGGCACAACGGAACAACAGCGGCGGCGGTTCGTCGTCGGGTAGTTCGCGGCCACGCGTCTTGCGCATTGGTGTGCTGTTGGGTGGCAAGATTGTTGAAGAACGCATCGTTCGCGATCGCGCGCCGGTAACGATCGGTCAGTCGATGAAGAACACCTTCTCGCTGCCGCTCGAAGGGTTGCCGCTTGAGTTCACGATGTTCTCGATTCACGACAACAAGTACTCGTTGAACTTTTTGCAAAACATGGACGGCCGGCTATCGGACGGTAACAATTTGCAAACGCTCGACGTGCTCAAGAGCACTGCATCGAAGTCGGGCGACCATTGGGTGCTGCCGCTGTCGGATGCTGCCCGTGGCAAAATTTCGTTCGGCGACATGACGCTGTTGTTTCAGTTTGTCACCGAGCCGCCAAAACAACCGAAGCCCATGTTGCCAGCGTCGGTGCGCGGCACGTTTGCTGACCGCATTGAGCCACAATTGGCGATC
>JAKQOD010000629.1 GCA_029565465.1 Deltaproteobacteria bacterium | reverse complement strand
GCTCAGGACGATTATGCAGGCGTTTCGAGGGGCATTGGCGACCGCGAGGCCGATGGTAGTAGCATCGCCGCTCACGATGGCGGGCAAGCCATGAAGGTGTGCTTCTACCAACGCATCCGTGGTTGGGTCGCCGACGACAGCAATGGCGCCAAGGTCGGCGACCAAGCCATCGAGGTCGACGGCTGGATTGCTAGTGGCGCATTGCCACCAATGGCCCGTGGGCGCCGTGCGACATCGGGTGCCACGGCGAATCGACAACGATAGCGGCGCGTCGTCAAAAAAACGCCCAGCAATGAAGCGCAGCGCAACCCCAGCAGTGGAATGTTCGATCAGCCCGTGCGTGGCAAGTTCGCCGTGGCCCAGTGACTCTTGCCAGGCGGCATCGTGATCGCCGAGCCAATGCGCAAGTTCGGCGGCTGGCAATGGTAGGGCTCCACGCAAATACCGAGCGTACAAATACGCCACGGTCTGCAATGCTTGATCCCCGAATCCGGCACTCGCGCACCAGCGAGCTAACCCGCTGTCAGGGGCCACGAGGGTGCGTAACGTGGCCGTATCGTTGGCAGCTTCAAAAGTTGCGAGCTTGCTGCGCCAGGCGCTACCAACGAAAGGACGGGTTGGTCCAACCGCAGCGCTTGCGACGTGTGTCGTTGCTGGGCCGAGTGCGGCGCCGCCCATGCTTGGGCTTGGCGCTACACTCATGATGTTGTTGGTTGCAAGGGATGCGCGCCATGGCGTCGCATCGATTTCGGCCATGCCTACCAAGACGGTTTCATCACCATTAGGTTGCAGGGTATAGGCGTCGGCGGCAGGGGTCCCTATGGCTACCAGGCTGTGGGCGAAACAGTGCAGCCGGCAGAGCCCTTGGGCGGTTTGAATTACGAGATATGGCGACCGTAGATCGGAATAGGAATGCAACGGTTCGGCCCCCACGACGTGGGGGAATGTCCGGCCGTCGGACAGTCGCACGATAAGCAAGGAGTCTGAGCCAGGCCGCGTGATCCACAAATGGCCTTGCGCCGTGCCAAGCGTTCGTGGCGCTGGGGGCAATGCGACATTGACACGCATGGTTGGCCGGCCGGTGAGGGCATCGTAGGCTTCGAGTTTTTTGCCAGTGCCGATGAGGATTTGCTGTTTCTCCAACGGCAAGACGAATTCCGCAGGTGCGCCGAGCTCGAATTCAATAAGCGAAAGGGCCTTGCTTGCAACGCGAATGAGGGCCACCCGTTGCCCGTTGGCGGCCAGCAGCGCCACCCGTTGGCCGGTCACACAACACATGCTCCACGTGCCTGGCAAGGGCAGCTGTGCGACGACTGCCAAACCCGGGATAAGAAGCGCCGAAATGGTGGTTTGATCATCTATGGTTTGCGCCACGACGACGCTGCCATTGCAGAACAATATTGTGGCGCCGGGCGCTCGATGCGGTAGCTCCAAATCGCCATGCGCTTGATTGAGGTTGTCCAGCAGCGTGAAGGTATCGCCGCGCTGCAGTACGACCCACTCGGGATCGCCGCTGTGCAATTCCATGACAGTTACTCTACCACGGCGGCGAGGCGCGCACGATTGAGGCGGATCAGCTCTTGGCTTGACGGCACGCGTGCGCGCGGCCCGGTCGGTATGACGTTGTGGGCACTAAATGCTTTTTTATACGCAGCAAAACTGCCGCCCGCGTGGTGTGCATCCATGAGGGCTAGTCCCGCCGACGATTCGCCTTGTGCCAGCATATATTCGACCCAGGCCCAGCGTGCCGAGGTTGGGCGCACTTCAACTTTGTGCGCGATGCCACGGGCTCGCAAGCCATCGCGCAACCTATCGAGCCGCGCTTCAACGGTTGGTATGCCAGCGAAGGGACTGCCATCGAGCGGAGTGTTCCGCTTTGCCACAAATGGCGCAATGCCATATGCGACGTGGGGCGCCGCCGCTGCGAGTTCGACCGAAAACCGGACAAGTTCGTCGATGTCGGCATCGGTTTCTTCCGGCACGCCGACCATCATGTAGACTTTGAGCGTTTTCAACCGATGGGTCCGCGCTAACTCGGCGCTGCGCAGCAGGTGTTTTTCTTGAGTCGAGCGCTCGACGACCCGGCGCATGCGTTCGGAGGCGCCGTCGGCGGCAACCGTGAGGGTGCGATAGCCACCCTGCGCCAACAACCCCACCAGCTCGTCGTTGAGCTTGTCAGCCCGTAGACTCGAGATGCCGATGCTGCGCCCCGGTGTCACGATGCGCCGCACGATTTCCGCGATGTTAGGATGGTCGGTTACCGCAGCACCGACCAAGCCAACTTTTTTGGCTTCGTCGGGAATGCCAGCCAAGATGACATCGGGCGCGACGATGCGCATGCCGCCGTTGGTGGATCGACGCATGACACAATACGTGCAACCGCGCGAACAGCCGCGCGCGGCTTCGGTCAGAAACATGTTCGACAATTCAGTATGCGGTGTCATGATGACCGAGCGGGCAGGCAACATCGCGTCGGGCACGGCAGCGACGGGCGGCACAATTTCGCCATCACGATGCGGCAGATAGTACCCAGGGCGTCGTGCCAACGCGTCCCACAGCCGCTGCCGCCCA
>JAKQOD010000622.1 GCA_029565465.1 Deltaproteobacteria bacterium | reverse complement strand
TGCACAATCGGCTGATGCATGCGCCGGGCATCGTCTATGGCTACGGTGCCGACCTTAAAGTCAGCGCGCGTGCGCGTGGCGACTTGTCGATCGAAGTGCAACCTGGCTATGCCATTGATGGCTCGGGGCACGATTTGATGGTGCACGATGCCATCATCAAGAATCTCAATCTTGAAGAATTTCGGCTGCCGCAAACGATCTACATCGTGTTGCGCTACTACGAAGAGCTCACCGACTTCATCGCCTACAAAGAAAACCTTGAGTACAAAGGCCATCGCCGCGTGCTTGAGTCATGCAAGGTCGAAGTTTCACTCACCGAGCCCGATGTCTCGCGTGAAGTAGAACTAGCCCGGATCGCCCTCGAAAAAGGTGTCACCCGGGTCCGTGATGCACGTGATCCGAATGACCCCAAAGGCAACGAAATCGATTTGCGCTTTACGCCGCGGGCAGGCGCTGCGGGGTCGACGCTGCCTCCAGCAATGCGCAACCGGCTCGACGCTGTGCTCAATCAGGTGCGGCGTGGCGCCCTCGAATACACCCGGCGCGGCGTCATTGCCGGCCATGACGTTGTGCAAGCGTGCAACACCGGGCTCATGTTGCAATCCGTCGGTGCCATCGATTTGCGGAGCGTGTTCGACATCTTCCGTTTATTGGTCGAATGCCAAGGGGAAATGTCGCTTGATGTCGACGTCCATCATCCGCTGATTGCACAAAAGAAAGAGTTTTCCGAATATCGGCGGCAAGTCGAAATTTTGCGTGGGCTCTTGGCCGAAGGCAAAAATAACCTGGAAGCGTACATGAATCTCATGGCGTACCAGACCAAGGCTGCGGATATCGCGCAGTCGGCCATCGCCGGTGAAAAAGCCTTGATCGCGGCACCCATCGAAGACAAAAAAGACAAACCCAAAGTCGCTTCAATTGGTGACTGGGAAACCGTCAAAACCATGCCGGCGCCGAAGCCGCAGATGGACCTCGAAGGGTTGTCCTGGGTGCTTATCGATGAGATCGAGATCCTCGAAAAAAGCTCCGAAGAGAAACACTCGTTCAATATCAAAGAAGCCAAAGACAACTACCGTTCGCGGCAAAAACTCAAGTATCCCGATGGCACCACCATTGAAGATGCAGGGCGCGCCCACGTCGATGGCTTTGCCGAGTTCAAGATTCTCAATGTGATTCCGAATCGGCCGTTGGTGATCTTGCGGCGGATGGACTACGTCTACGGCGACTACGAACTGGAAATGTCGGTCAACGGCAAAGTCGTGTCGATGGTGGCTTGCCAAGGCACCGACCGCGTTCACCGCTGGCGTAACTGGCCGGCACTTATCGCTGCGGAGCATGTTACCGATACAACGATCACCTTTAAGCAGCGGTCCGTGACGGCCGGTCGCGATATCAACATGTTCCATATCTGGGCATATCAGCCCAAATAATGAGGCTTCGGCTGGACTTCGATAGGTAGTTAAATAGTCGGAGGCGTTCGTACTTCATGTAGTCCGAACCGAAACGTGCTACGGTCGGCGGCAGGGGTTTTAGACAAAGCCATGTTCTTTAAGCTATTGGATCCATTGCTCGCACCGTTTCGTGCGATCCAAAACAAGATCGTGCAGGCGCGGACCGTGAAAGGCAACTTTCAAGTCGACGTGTCGCGGGTAAAAAGCTTGGGCAACAATAGCCGTGACATGGTCAAAAACGCCTCGAACAAAGTGAACAATTTTGCTGGAGCGCAACCGATGAACAATGCGGCCCAAGGCGGTGCCCCCGGCGCACCGCTTCCCAATGCGGCGCCACCGATTCGCACAACGGGTTTTTGGATTTTCAAAAAGAAATTCTGCACCCAATGCAGCCAGCAGTTGGATGCAACGTGGGATCAGTGTCCGTTCTGTGCGCAAGCCGCCGCAGCGGCTGCCGGTGCGGCGAAACCAGCATTGAAGACCCAAGCATTCGTGCTCGATTCGGGCGGCAACCCTGGCAGCATGCAATTGCTTGGCTGGATTGTGCCGCTGCAGGGCCCGCAACGAGGCGAGCTTTTTACGCTCACGCCAGCATCGGTAATTGGCACAGAGCCAACCTGTACGGTGTGTTTGGACGACAAATTCATGTCGCAAAAACACGCCGAGATCAAAGCCGAAGGCGGCGTTTGGGTGTTGCGCGATTTAGGGTCGACCAATGGCACCTACGTCAATAATCGGCGGGTTGATAAGCATGAACTCGTTGATAACGATTTCATCAAGTTCGGCAACGCCATGGTCAAATTTAAGAGCTTGTAAGCGCCATGCGAACACCATCTACACATCATCGCGCTCGTGCAATTGTTTGGCACTGGCTCGTCACCTCGCTAGTCGTCACGCTCGCATTTTTGATTAACACAAGGGGTGTTGCACATGCCCAGAAGCAAGTGCAATTTCAAGTCAAGCCACCTGATCCCAAAGACCCCAAGCGCAAAGGTATGGCGCCAGAGATCGAAGCAACGATCATTGGGGCTGGCGCGGGCACCCCGGCGGATAAGTTTTCGCTGACGCAAACGGACGCCAAGACGCCAATCCCACCGATCAAAGCATCGGGGGTTCGGCCGTACACGCAGGGGTCGGAAACCATCGCCATCGCGGTGTTGATTGAAGGCCACAACATTTGGATCGGTAATGACACTTACACGCCTGAAGGTGACTCGCGCTACGAAGGCGCGCTGACCAAGTTGGCACCGGTGATTGATAAACTCAACAAAGTTGGTCCACCCGGCTCGCTGGGCACTTTGCTGGTTTATCACAATGGTGTCGACACCAAGTTGGCCATGGGGCCACTGACGGCACTCAATGGCGCTGCACTAGGCAGCCAAAAAGACTATGCCGCGATGGTTTCGACTGCGATGACGAGTGGGGTTATTCAAGCACTCGCAGAACTTAAAAAAGTTACCACCGCCCGCAAAGCGTTGGTCGTTATCGGCGACGGCGGCGACGTGAATCCTGAAGCTGCCAAAAAACAATTGGTCGATCTCAAACGCCAAGCCGACGTCGATCGGATCGAACTGTATGCCATCACCTATCAATCGGCGTTACCCG
>JAKQOD010000605.1 GCA_029565465.1 Deltaproteobacteria bacterium | reverse complement strand
GATCGGTTGCCCGTTCTCAACGGGGAACGTGTGCAATCCTAGCGGTGTATCTAGCGTGGCGAGTTGCCGTGCCGGCGTTGGGTCGATCAACTCCGCGACCGCGAGATACAGCGCGGCGCGTTCGACGCAATTCGGATCTTCCGCTGGTAAGCGCAGCCGTTGCGCCGGCCTGCAGGTCCGCACTTGCTCATCGGGATGCGCGCTGCCATCGTCATCGAGTTGCGGCAGGCTACGGATCCACGTCGTGAGTGATTCAACGGTGGGATGCTTTGTTGCTAGCTCCACCATGACTTCATCACGTGCGGCGACCATGCCTGCGACAATCTCGGTGATGGCGCCGAGGCAGCGCGCATCGTTGAACGGAAGGCCGATCATGCGGCCTCGCTTGGTTGCTGCGGTTGCAGCATTGTACGAACACGCGCGACAGCTTGCGGCACCGACAGCGTAGACAGTTCGGCGAACCAAGTTTGTAAATCTGCCGGCGCCAAATCTTGTGCAACCTCACGCGCGAGTGCGGCTTCTTCTGGTGTCAATGCGGCTTGAATCGCCGCGATGTGCGCAAAACCTTTGGCATCAAGAACGGGTGGCGGTACTACTGTTGCAGCTCGGGTGAGTTTGGGTGGTTCGGCTGCCGGTTCCGATGCAAGCGCAGGTTCAGTCGGTGCCTTTGCTAACTTTTTGCGAGTATTCAGGCCCGATAGAACCATCGGCACGATTTGCGCAACGAGCGCCGGGAGGTCAAACGACGACGGCTCGTCATCCTCAGTGTCGTCGTCTTCATCGTCGACATCGATGGGAGTGCGTCGTGGCAGCCCTGCCCCGTCGGCAGCTCTCAGCAGTGTGGCGGCGGAATCCAGCATTGCGGGAAAGCGCTCGATGATCGTGCGTGCCATCTCCGCGTTCATGCGCATGGCCTCCAGCACGATGTCGGTACTGTGGCTGCTTGAAGCTGCTGCAGCGCGCCCGAGCGCGTGCACCATTACGTAGCCCGATGCGCCCTCGATGGGTTTGTTGTTGGCGTCGAGCGCATCAAGGCGATAGCGCCCGGGCACGGCCTCTACTTCGTTGCGAAGTTCTTCAAGATCAGCGTCGGCTGGAAGAAGCAACGGCAACCCGTCGCGCCCGTAAACGACCTCGGGCGCGCCTTTGGGTTTTAGGCGTTTAACGCGCCAGTTTGTTGCTCGCGCGGGGACTTCAAATGGTTCGCCGTTGATGTTGTACGCAAGTTCCGACAAGGAAACCTCCACGTACATACGGCACGCAAAAAGAGCGCGAGGCCGCTTCGGGCAAAGAAATTAAACACGACGATAGCTAACCTATCGAATCGTTTCGATTTCAAAAACGCAGCCGCGCGAAACTCGCGCAGTGTGGCATTGTTTGGCCAAGACTTGCCCGATACATGCCCAAGACTTGCCCGATAGTAGCTATCGTGATGTGCAGGAAAGTATGCGGCTTGTCGACGGTAACAGCCCTACCCAGGCAAGCGCGCAGCGGCCCACTCCTTAAGAATGGTGCGCGCGATTTCTGCGACGTTGGTTTTTTCACCAGCAACGCGGCGCGTGAAGCACTCGGTTTCAAGTGCACAGCGCACGGTGTCTTCGATTCGCACCGTAAGGCGTGCGACGGCCTTTTCATCGGCCATTGCGGTAACGCTTGGCGCGGGTTTGGTCTTCGGTTTTGCTTTGCCTTTAGGCGATGTTTCTGCGTGCGAGATTGGTGTTGGTGCTTCAAATGAAGCCGGTTGCGCCTTTGGTGTTTCTGCGCTGGCGGGTTCATGCGTTGATGTGGTGATCGGTTCGGCCAGCATGGTGCGACGCAAAGGGTTGTCGAACACAGGAGGCTTAACTAGGTTTTCTGGAAGTTTCGGCATGGTAGGTCGTCCTTACGCAGCAGCTTGCGTGGTGTGTTGAAGTCGGGTCTGAATTTCGAGTGCCATTGCGAGCACGTCATCGGAACCGCGCCGTGGCTGGCGCGAAGATTTTTCGATTGAAAAGATGGAGCGATGTACTGCAGGGCAAAGCACAAACGATGAGTTGATTCGGAGCGCGGTCTTTAAGAGTAAGTCACCCCAGCTTGCGGCGACTTGGGTCCGTGCATCACGCGAGACTGCGAGGCGTGTGTCATGCGCGACTTGTACGCAACCTAAGATTTTGGGCGTTGCCAGTTCGGCTTCGGCGATGTCGGCGATCGCTTGTGCGGTGGTGCTTAGCCCTTCGAGTGCTTTTGCATCAGCGCAAAAAGGCATCAGGACATGCGATGCGGCAACGAGTGCATTTACGGTGCCGAGGTGACGCTCTGGCGCGGTGTCGATGATCGCAACATCGAAGCCGGTGACGTTGCGAAGTGCTCTGCGTAGAATTGTTTCGCGACCGGGTTTGCTAACGATGGCGAGTTGCGCATGCGTGAGTTCTTCGGTGGCTGGTGCAATCCAAACGTTGTCCACTGTTGAAGGAATGATCACGTCCGCCAGGGCCGCTTGGCCGATTAGTACGTGGCCCATGGAATAGGTTGGTAGTTGTTCGAGCAGGGTGCCTGTTGCGCTGCCTTGGCTGTCCATGTCGATAAGCAGGACTCGTTGCCCATGCAATGCGAGTGCTGCAGCGAGGTTGGTTGCCACAGTCGACTTCCCTACCCCGCCCTTGCGATTGGCTACAGCAATGATGTTCATCATGTCGCCACTCTCGTTTAGGTGTTGGCGAGGGGCAACTTTTTGGCAGCCAGGCAGCTGGGCAGCTTGGCGGTTGCGCAGCTGAGCGGCATGGCGGTTGCGCAGCTGGGCAGCATGGCAGTTGCGCGGCTGGGCAGCATGGCAGTTGCGCGGCTGAGCGGCATTGCAGTTGCGCAGCTGGGCAGCATGGCAGTTGCGCGGCTGAGCGGCATGGCAGTTGCGCAGCTGGGCAGCATGGCAGTTGCGCGGCTGAGCGGCATGGCAGTTGCGCGGCTGCGCGGCATGGCAGTTGCGCGGCTGCGCGGCTGCGCGGCTTGGCAGTTGCGCAGCTGAGCGGCTTGGCAGTTGCGCGGCTGCGCGGCTTGGCAGTTGCGCAGCTGAGCGGCTTGGCAGTTGCGCAGCTAAGCGGGTGTACGGCTGGGCGGCTTGGGCAGGGGTGGTGGCTGAGCTGCTGAGCGGCTGAGCGGCTGAGCGGCTGAGCGGCTCAAGATTCGAGGAAAGGCCGCGCATGTTCGCAGATCCCCGGGATCATTGAGCCTTTGGCAGATCTCCGCCGATGAAGGTAACTTGCAAGGTTAATCCGGATCCTGTATGTGAGTATGTAAGCCGTATGCACAACTCAACAAATCAAGCAGTTAAGCGTCTTACTGTCGATTTGGCAGCCGACGATCATCGTCAGTTGAAGCGTGTTGCAGTCGAGCGAGACACGACTATGAGTGAACTGGTGATCGGGTTGCTTCGTCGCGAGGGTTACATTGCTCCGAACGACCAAAGCCTAGCCAAAGGAACGACTCCGACGGTGTAAATCCTGAAATAGAAACTTAGGGTCCGAAAACAAAAAAGCCTTCAAGCGCCAACTTGAAGACCGATTGTCTGGGAAACCCAGTGCGTTGTAGGCAACGCGACTCTTTTTTGTACCGGAGTCGAGTTGAACTTAGCGAATAGGGAGGGCTTTGTCAAAGTCCTTTTAATCGCCGGTCCTACGCGCACGTGAATTCGTGCGCGTAATGCCAAGTTTAAACGTTTTACATAGAGCCGATCCCTCACTGCGTGACCTCGCAACGCAGATCTACGCGCGTGTTAGCTCGGGCCACGACAAGCTCGCCTATTGCGTAGACGGCGCTGGGCCGGCCGTGGTGGTGCGTGGCGCCGATGGCAGGTTGGCACCTGCCACATGGCAGGGCGGGGTGCTGGGGCCATGGCAACGCGCCAAGGAGCAGCGCCCGGATGGTTCGTTGGTGGATCGCACGTGGAATCCCTGGGTGATGTTGAAACACTTGCAGGGCAAGTACTCAGTGGCGCCAACGTCGCCGGGGTGGGTTGAGTGGGTCGCGCTCGATATCGACGCGCACCCACAGCCCGGCGTGCCCGAGTTCCCAGCGCGCCGCGCGGCGCAGGAGCAAGCCGATCGCGTGTTGGCGAACGTGTGGCGCGCGTTGGGGTGCAGCGCTGAGCGGCACCCGTTGGTACTCCGATCGCCGGGCGGCGGTTATCACGTTTGGTTTCCGCTTACGCGCGACGACGGCCCGGCGCCACACGCGAAGGGGCATGCGTGGCCAGCCGCAGTCGCGCGCGCTTGGTTCGAGCGCCACTTAGAAGCCGCAGGGCTCACGCTGGCGCCTGGCGTGCTGGAAGTTTTCCCAAGCGGCCGATGCCTGCGCGCGCCCTGCGGGCGCGGCATGCGGCTATTGCGCGCTACGTTTCCGAACGACCCGGACAACCTGGGCATGGTGAACTGGCCGGGCACGGTGGCGTATCAACGCGGCGCCGCAGGGATGCGAGCGGTGCGGCAGATCGAAGCCATGGCCAGCGTGTTCGTGGCGCAATGGG
>JAKQOD010000523.1 GCA_029565465.1 Deltaproteobacteria bacterium | reverse complement strand
GCTCCACCTGCACCGGCCCCCGAGATGGAAACGGTTGTCACCGAACAACAATTCCCCGTCGGCGACACCGCAGACAAGTTGCTCGCCTCGATCAGCAAAGCGCGCGCTTTGCGCGACCTTGGAATCGTGAGCGATGCAAACAAAAAAGACTACAAACTCGATGACAGCAAAACCAAATTGACGATCAGCTTTGGCTCCGAGGTCCGCACCTTCACCGTCGGTGGTCCGGTATTCGGCGGCGCCGATCGTTATGTGATGGACAACGCTGATAACCACGGCTACGTGCTGTCGCAAACCATCATGCAGTCGCTGGAAAGCGGCAAAATCAGTTTGCAGCTCGCCGATCCGCGCGGGTTCGACAACGCCAAGCTCAACCGGGTCACCGTTACCGCGCCGATCAAAGGTTCATCGCGCACCAAAACTGTCAGCAAAATTACGGCTGCAGCCGAGGGCACCAGCGCTAAGACCTGGGGTGATCCAAATACCAACAAAGCCGATCAGACCATGGCGAACTTTGTCGACAACGCTGCGAGCTTACGCGTGAGCGAGTACAAACCTGAGCTCAAACTCGCCGAGCTGACCGAGATTGTAAGCTTCGCCTACGCCGATGACCAAGGCGCGCCGCTGGGCGCGATGACACTGTACAAGCGCAGCCGGGTCGATACCGCACCGCAGCCGCCAGCGCCCGACCTCACCGCGCCGGTCGCACCAGCCACGCCGACGCCCAAGACAATTACCGAATATTTCATCGTCACACCCAAGACACGTGTGCCAGGCTTAGTGGCATCGGCCATCGCCGAAAAGACCGAAAACGACCTGGCAACCGTGTTTGGCCAGGAATGAGGCAACGCCACCAACGGTTGCATAGTCAAACGGAGAACTTTATGGCACGTAACTTTGCAAACTTTTCCGGTAAGCTCGTAACAACCTTCGTGCTTTCGGCGCTATCCATCGCGCAGCTAAGCGTTGCCCAAGCAGGTAGCAACGACAGCACGGCACCCGCGCCTGTGCCCGCGCCAAGCGCTGCGCGGATGACGGTCGCGGCTGGCTTAGCCGACGTGATTCCCGACGTTGCAGAGCGCACCGTCAAAAGCGTGGTGAGCATTTCAACGTCGCGCAACATGCAACAGGTCGGCTTCGACCCAAACGGGTTTGGCATACATCAGCTCGATGCGATCGGTTCGATGCCACAAGCAGAAGGCTCGGGCGTGATCATCAACTCGACTGGCCGCGTCGTGACGAATGCACACGTGCTGCAAGGCGCCGACGACATCAAGGTCGCCCTTGCCGACGGGCGCGAATTTGACGCGACGTTAGTGGGCCTCGATGAGCGGACTGACATCGCCGTGTTGCAACTCAAAGGCAGTCTGCCGAAACTTACGCCGCTGCCAATCGGCGATTCCGAAAGCCTCCGCCTCGGCGAAATTGTGCTCGCCATTGGCAATCCATTTGGCATTGGCCAATCGGTTTCGATGGGCATCATCTCGGCCAAAAATCGGCAGATCGGTATCGAAGGTATTGAAGATTTTGTCCAAACCGATGCCGCCATCAATCCGGGCAATTCCGGTGGCGCACTCGTCAACTTACGTGGCGAACTCGTAGGTATCAACACCGCAATTGCGTCATCGACGAATGCCGGGGTTGGCTTTGCAATTCCGATGTCGCTGCTGCTGCCGACCGTGGAGATGTTGGTCAAAGATGGCAAGGTTACCCGTGCGTATCTCGGTGTCGAGCCAGTTACGCTTTCGCCCGTGTGGGCCACTGGCGCGCAGTTGAGTGTCAAAAAAGGCGTAATTTTGCGTAACGTTGTGCCAGGCGGGCCAGCCGCGCGTGCCGGGCTTGCCAACAACGATGTGATC
>JAKQOD010000497.1 GCA_029565465.1 Deltaproteobacteria bacterium | reverse complement strand
GGTTGCCACGTCGCGAATAGCGACGATCCGTATTCGTTCGCAGCTGGCAATTTCGACGTTAGCTCGTTCGAAAATGTCCAGAAGCGCCGTGATTTGCTCGAACCGTTTGGTGCGTACACCACGCCGGTGTTGCTGATTAAGTCAGTGGCGCCGAAGTCGCTGTTCGTTGGCTACAACACCGGGCTCAAATCGATCGATGTGTTGCATGCTGGTGGCCCGATCTTCGAGCCGGGCTCGCCAGCCTTCTTGACCCTGCAAACGTGGCTCAATAATGGTGCTACTGAAAACGGCTTGGCGCCGCCATCGCCACCCATAACTGGTGCAGGCGATTGCAGCAGTACGGTGCCGCCGGGTTTTGTCGCGACCTCATATCTAAGCAATCCCAATTTCGGCAAGTTCAAAAGCGACGTGATGCCAATCCTCAAGGATTGCAACTCGGGCAGCTGCCACGGCGCGCCACAAGCCGACTTCTACGTGACGTGTGGTGGCGATGATAATCAGCTGGCCTACAACTTTAGCCAAGCCTGGTCGTTTGTGGCACAGCCCGTCGACGATTCGCAGTTGCTCAAAGTGCCGCTTGCGGTTGCCGATGGTGGCGTGCCGCATAACGGCGGTGATCGCTTCGATAAGAAAACCGACCCACGCTATCAAACGCTTCGCTCATGGGCGGAAGCGGTTGGGCGCATTGATTTTGGTCAAGGCGATCCAGCCAAGAAGTTCTTCTCCGACAATGTGCAACCGATGTTGTTGCAACGTGGCTGCGCGTTTCAGGCGTGCCACAGCCCGCAGGCCGGCAACGACTTTAAGTTGCGGTCTGGCACTGATGGCTTTTTCTCGTCGGTGGCCTTGGAACGTAACTACGACTTGATGCGCAACGAATTCATGGCGGTCGAGTTCCCCGATGCGCGGCGTGGTCGTGCGGTAGCCAAAAACGTGCTTAGCGGCATCGCTCATCGCGGCGGCGCGATTCTCGAAACCCCAGGTGCTGGGCTGGCATATCCTGCCATCTGCGTCACACCTTTTAATGCCGCCACTGCTTCCGCGTTTTGTGTGGTCCAAGAGTGGCTGCGCATCGAGCGGCAGTCGCTCCTTACCGCAGGCCTCATCAGCCCGATGGATGCGGGCGATACGTTGCCGATTGTGTATGTGGAGCGCGCTACCACGGATGTGGCGACCCGCCTTGAATTTGACAAATACCAACCCGATTCAGATCTGCGCGTCGCTCAGGCAACCCTTGATGCCACCCAACAGATCGCCAGCGTTGGCGGTTCCACCTCGCTGTTGGGCAACTGCGGCGTGAACGTGGCGAACGTCGATGTGCAAGCTCCAGATATTCGCAACGACGGCCGCACGGTGGTATTCGCCATGCGCACCAGTTCGGGCGCGCCACTTGCGCTTTGGACGGTGGAAATCGACGGTAGCAACTGTCGGCAAGTAACCATGCCAGGCGCCGAGCAAGGTGGGGTTAAGTTGCACGACTTTGATCCAGCCTGGTCACCTGACGGTCAGTACATCGTGTTTGCTTCGACGCGAGGCAGAGCCGGCGTGGGTCCCGGTCGGTCACGGAAATATTTCCGGCCGCAATCGGACTTGTGGCGCATCAAGTACAACGGTGCAGCCGCGCCAGATGCAGCGCAGCAGATGACCTACTTGAGCAACTCGGAGATTTCGCCGCAATTTATGCGCGAGGGACGCGTGACGATGTCGACCGAAAAAGTTTCGTCGGCATTTGGGCCCAATGGATTCTACCAAGTGTCCGGTCGCCGGATGAACTGGGACTTGACCGACTACCATCCGCTGCTTGGGCAGCGCGCGGTCTCCGGCTATGCAGACAATAAGGACCCGGCGAGCGTCCAGCCCTCGATCGGTTTCCAAATCGTTACTGATATTCGCGAAGGTGCCGATGGCAACTTCATGATCATTCTTGCTGATGACGGCGCCAAAGCGGGCGCCGGTACGTTAGCAACGTTTAACCGCAGCATCGGGGCAACCGAGCTCACGCGGCCAACCGCAGGCACTGGCTATATTGCGTCGACACGGATCATCGACCCGGCCGCGACTGGCAAAATGACCGGCACCAATGGCGCGTACCGCGGGCCAACGTACTTGCCGAGCGGCGAAATTATGGTTTCGTATGCGCCTACTGCATCGTTGGCTAGCGCGAGCTTCGATTGGGATGTGGTGGCCATCAATCCTACCACTGGAGCGCGCCAAACTTTGATCGGTGGCGCCAAGGCGCAAGTTGACGCGGTGCTTGGCTATAAAGCGCCACCACGCAACCTCTATCTCAATCGTCGCCAGTTAGTGTTTGGCGGTGCGTACGACGCAGCCCGTGGCGATCGCGCGATCCTGCATATTCCAGATGCGCCAATGTTGTTCACCATGTTGGTGAGCAACTTGCGGCGTGGCCGGCCAGTGGAGCAATTCCGCAAAGGCACGCAATTAGCAATCTATGCGGAAGGCGCCGCTGGCCCAAGCGTGCTTTCTGGATCAGGTCCTGGCGGCATTTATGAATCGCGCAAGCTGGTGGGCAAAGTGAAGCTGGCATCCGACGGCTCAACCAAGCTTGATGTGCCAGGTGGCGTAGGGGTGGTGCTTGAGCTGCAAGACGACGCCGGCAACGTCATCGTCTCGATGGGTGAAGAACACCAATTGGCGCTTGGTGAAGGCATTTCGATGGGGATTCGCGAGCCGCTGTTCGATGCGGTTTGCGGCGGTTGTCACGGCTCGGTATCCGGCAACGAACTAGATGTGCACGTTACGCCTGATGCGCTTACTGGCGCTTCGCAGTCGAAATCGGCAGCGCTCGACGCATTCCGCATTAACCCGTAGTCTGTTTTTTCAATGATTACGAAGGCTTGAGCGCTGTCCGTCAGCAGATCTTGCGGCTTCGCGGAGCGTTTGCGCAAGTTCGGGTAGCGGTGCGTTAAGGTGCTTGAATGTTTTGCACTTGAGCTGCGTCTACGGCATACCTTACGCATCCATTTGTTTGCCAGCCCGGCGTTAGCCCGCGGCTGGGGAGGTTGAGTTTTCATGTTTA
>JAKQOD010000477.1 GCA_029565465.1 Deltaproteobacteria bacterium | reverse complement strand
GTTGGACTTCGGCATTTCGAAATCGCCGCTCGGCGCCGACTTGTCGCTGACACAAACGCAATCACTGCTGGGCACCCCAGCATATATGTCGCCGGAGCAGATGCGCTCGGCACGTACCGTCGATCCGCGCACCGATATTTGGTCGTTGGGCACCGTGTTGTACGAAGTACTTGAAGGCCAACGGCCGTTTGCGGCCGACAGCTTCTCGGAAATGTGCGTCAAGGTGGCGATGGATCCACCGACGCCAATGCGCAACGTGCCGCAGAACCTCGCCGAGGTTATTTACAAGTGCCTCGAAAAAGCGCCCGACCAGCGCTACGCCAATGTCGCCGAATTTGCACGGGCGATCGCACCGTTCACGCGCGATCCAGGCCAAGCGATGCGTTCGGTGGATCGCATGATCCGGATGTTGGGCCGCCGCGCTCATAACTGGGACATCGACACCAATGGCGAAGGCATTCCACGCCAAGTTGTCGAGGGTGGCAGCCGTGGTTCAGCTAACGACTTTGCAGTCGAGCGCACGCCGCCGCCCGGGCAAGCTTGGCCAGGTGCTGGAAGCCGTCGCGCCGACAGCCCTGCTGTTTGGACCAGCGGCAATCCTGTCGTGCCACAAAACCGCCAATCGCAGCCAGTCATGGCAGCGAATGCATATGCTGCGGTGTCGCAAGCGGCGTTGCCAACCCAAGTCGTTGACGCCCTTGATGCACCTCGCAAATCAAAACTGCCGTTGGTGATTGGGTTGTTTGTCGCAGTGGCGGCCGCGGTTGGCATCTATCTAGGGACACGCCCAGCTGCCACGTCGAACGCAGGCGTTGCTGGTACGGGCAGCAATAGTGGGACCACCACGGTCGACGCCAATACGGTTGCGCCTACCCCAGACGCACCAGCAGCGGTAACGGATGTTGGCAGTGGTAGCAACAAGCCAGAGCCAACCGTGGTGGGCGCTGGTTCTGGTAGTGACAACAACACAGTGGTGCCGCCGATGAACGGCAGCGATACCACGCCTGCGATGACGGGCAGCAATTCAAAACCGACGACGAATGTGAAGCCCAATACCACCGGGCGGAATCCAAAGCCAAACAATCAGATCAAACCAACGCCTCATCCGCAGGTCAAGCCGGAGATCAAACCCGAGATCAAGCCGGACGTAAAACCCGAGGTTAAGCCGACGAAAAAATGTGATCCTTTCACCGATCCGCAAGGCTGTAAATCAGCCAAATAATTGGCGACGTGCCCCGACTGCTGACATTTTGAGTTACAATTTTCTCGATGTCACGTTCTCCTATGATGGGTAAGTTAGCTGTGGCTGCCGCTTGCGCAGCAGGTTTGGTCATCGCGTCTCCCGTGATGGCGCAAGACAAAACGCCGGCGGTTGCACTGTTCGAAGAAGGACGCGCGCTCGCAGAAGCTGGCAAGCATGCTGAAGCATGTAAAAAGTTTGAAGAGTCGAATCGCCTCGATGAACAAGCCGTGGGCACGCTGCTCAACTTGGGCTTGTGCAATGAAAAGCAGCAAAAGTGGAGCACGGCGCTGGTTTGGTACCGCGCTTCGCTGGAGCGTGCGCAACGTTCCAAAGAGCAAATCCAAATGGATGCAGCGAATGGCAAGATCGCCGAGCTGACTGATTTGGTGCCGATCATTCACGTTGAATTCACCACCACGGCGCCGGATGGCACGATGGTGATGGTCGATGGTGCAACAATCGAACGCGTGAAGTGGCCACAAATCGAAGTGGATAACGGTACCCACACGGTTGAAGTGCAGGCGCCAGGCAAAGAGCCGTTCAAAGAACAGGTGGAGATGACCACCAAGAGTAAGCACACCACTACTGTCGTGCTGCAAGCGAAGGTTGCAGGCCCGACGCCGACGAATTGGAAACGCAATGCGTTTATTTTTGGTGGCGCTGGCACGGCGTTGACCCTTGCAGGTATCGGCAGTTCGTTCATTTTTTGCGGCAACGGGCTTAGCTTTACCTGTAACAAACCCGAATCCGAATATGAAAATAAAATGATCGGCAGTACCGTGATGACGGTTGCAGGCGTAGGCCTCATTGGCGTCGGCGTTTACTATTACTTTTTCGCACCCAAGACTCAAACCACGAGCACAGCGATGTTCCCAACCGTCAGCAACGACAGCGTTGGTCTCGCAATCACTGGCGGATTCTAGCTGACGCTGCGGCGGCCTTGCGCTACAAGCGCAGGATGCGCCGATTGCCGTTGCTAGCACTGTTCTTGACTCCGCTGTTTGCTGCGTGTGGCGGCAGTAGCAATAGCCCGGATGCGCCAACGGATGCGGCACCGCTCGCACCAACGGCCAACCCACAGCGCGGCATCGCGAGCACGGCGTTGGCCGTGAACGCCGACGCGATGTCGGCGACGGCGACTATTGTCTTGGAGCCAAGCACCACGCCGGGTGCCACGTTTGAAATCGGCGACATTGCGATCGTCGAGGTAAAACAAACGACGGCAAGCGGTGCGGCGGCGTTATTGTGGACCGACCGGGGCAACCTGCTCGACGTCGGCGTTGCCGCGGCCACGGAACCGGTCACGCTGACGGTCAGCTACACATTTAGCAAACACACCAAGTTCGATGGCTACACCAGCACCGCCACCGGTGCGTACACGCTGGTGTGGCCGTACTACTGCGGCAACCTCTTTCCGTGTCATTCACGCCCCGACGACGGCACCGAGTTTTCGGTAACCGTTGCGCCGCCCGCCAATGGTCTCAAAGTAGTCGCGCCGGTGGGTGTCGTTACCGAAGCACCATCGTACATGTTGGCGTGGGCCGTCGGCGACTACACCGATCTCGAACTCGGCACGACTCCAGCTGGCACCCGCATCGTGACCTCGTACTTGCCCGGCGAACTCGCCAATGCCCAAAAAGGCGGCGCTAACTTGGTTGCTGCATTTGCATGGATGGAATCGACCTTAGGGCCGTATCGGTTTGGCAACGAAGCCGGCACCGTGTCGGTGAAATGGGGGCCAGGCGCGTTCGGCGGCATGGAACATCATCCCCGTTGGCACGTTGCAAGCGCTGCGTTGGCCGACGAAGAGACCAATGTGCACGAAGCGGCCCATGGCTGGTTCGGCGACGGCATTCGCATCGCTTGTTGGGAAGATTTTGTGCTGTCCGAAGGCACCGTTTCGTATCTCGCGGGCCGCGCGCTTGATGTGGTTGCTCCGCCGGTGGGCGCTGCGGTGTGGGCCGGTTACCAAACCGATCTCGGCAACATCGGGCCGATGCAACCAGTGTGGCCCATGGGCTGCAACCAAATCGATATCATCAAAGACGGCTTATTCAGCCGCGCACCTTATATGCGTGGCGCGTTTTTCTACCGTGCCGTTGCCGGCAAAGTTGGCGCCGCCAAACTCGATCAAGCGATCGGCAGGTTCTATCAAACCTATGCTGGCAAAGCCGCGCACATGAGCGACATGCTCACGACAATCAAAAACGAAACCGGCTTTGACCCAACCAGCTGCGCGGAAAGCTGGTTGCGCAGCACGACCATTCCTGCTGTCGCGCCGTGTCCGTAGCTCGCGACCGCCAGATCGCAGTCGGCTTAACCGACTGGTTTGCCCGCGCGCAACGCGATTTGCCGTGGCGCCGCACCCAAGATGCTTACTCCATTTGGGTCAGCGAGATCATGTGCCAACAGACGCGGGTTGCCACCGTGATTCCGTATTGGCAGCGCTGGATGAGCGAATTCCCGACGGTGCAAGCGTTGGCAGCGGCGCCGAGCGATGCGGTGCTCGCGCGCTGGGCTGGCTTAGGATACTACCGGCGCGCACGCAATCTGCACGCTGGAGCCAAGGCCGTGGTCGAAAAATTCAACGGGGCCTTGCCATCACGCGCTGCCGAGTTGCGCGACGTGCCCGGCATTGGTCCGTACACCGCTGGCGCGATTGCATCGTTGGCGTATGCCGAGCGCACGCCGCTCGTCGATGGCAATGTCGCGCGCGTCCTCGCCCGCATCGATGCGATTGCCGACGACATCAAATCGACAACCGCCACCAAGCTTTGTTGGCAACGCGCGGGTGAACTGATGACGGCGTTGCCAGGCGACCGAACACCCGGCGCGCTCAATCAAGCGCTGATGGAGCTCGGCGCCTTGGTCTGCACGCCAGGCACCCCGGCCTGCACCCAATGTCCGCTTTCCGGACAAAAGCTCTGCGCTGCGGAGACTGCGCAACAGCAAGCGCTGTATCCCGTGATGCCCAAACGCAAAGCAGCGGCTGAGCTGCCGCTGGTAGCGCTGCACGCTGCGTGGGTGCAAACCGACGAGGGTATCTTGTTAGCAAGACGCAACCCGGACGGCTTGTTTGGCGGGCTATGGGAATTACCGAGTGCACCCAACCACCGCGATGTCTGCGCGGCGTGGGGGCTCGCTGGCGCCACCGACGCGGTGGCCCATCATCAACAAGTGCTCAGTCATCGCCGCCTCGATGTCACCGTTTTTGTTGCGGAGTTGACAAAGCAAACGCTTGGCAAGGTCGACAAAAGACGCTACGCCAATTACGACGACTGGCGGATTGTGCCTCTGCACATCGCCGCCAAGCTCGGAATTTCGGCTGCGACCGCAGCCATCATTGCCAAGTACAAGGACTCGCCATGGAACCGAACCCCAAAGCCCTCGCGCTCTTTACCGAAGGCTACGAAAAAATCCTCGCTGGCATCAACGAGCTCGGCTACGACACCAAAGACGCAAACTTCGTCGAAACCGCAGCGCGCGCGGCCAAAGGGTTCCATGAACTCGTCAACGACCAAAACAAAGTCAAAGGCGAAGTAGATGAGCTGCTAGCGAAATGTTTTCCCGCCAAGTTTCGCGAGATGGTGATCTCGAAACACAACACTGCGTTCGGGATGTGCCCGCACCATCTGCTGCCGGTGGTCTACCAAGTTTCGATGGCGTACATTCCAACCGACCGGGTGTTGGGACTGTCCAAGCTTTCGCGGTTAGCGCGTTTGATCGCGCGCGGCCCACGCTTGCAAGAAGATTTGACGCATGAGCTAGCCGAGATGTTGCATACCAACTTGGAAAGCCAAGGCTCGGCGGTTTATGTCGAAGGCTTGCACATGTGCATGGCGGCGCGCGGTGTTGGGGCCCACGAAGCGCGGTTGGTTACGTCGGCGGTGCGTGGGGTTTTCTTAGAGCTGGCGACCCGGCAGGAGTTTATCAAGCTGGTCACCACGCCACACGGCACGGTGATGTAGCAGGCATGGAGTTGGTTGCGTTACACGGTTTTGCTAACACGCCGGCACAATGGGACGCCGTTGCAGCGCAGTTACATGCCACGGTCCGGCTGCGGGCGTTGCCGCTGCCAGGGCATGTTGGTGGTCCAGCGGCCGGCGTAGATT
>JAKQOD010000529.1 GCA_029565465.1 Deltaproteobacteria bacterium | reverse complement strand
CAACTTCATCCGGCCTCGATCATCGGCAGCACGTCTCGCGCGGCCTCGTTGGTGCGAGCATCGTTTGAAACGAGTGCATCTAAATAGACGAGCAACGGATGCACCGTGTGTTGCGTCGCGTATGCCAGTGTTCGTGGTGCTGCCGCATCGCTGGCCGCAACACCAGCAAATGCAGCATTGCCCGGTGAGCTTAACAATCGAATATTCCCTTGTGGGTCAGGCAGCATGCCTTCGAACCTTGGCAACAGGGCAGGTCGCTGTTCGATGTAGATCCACCCTTCGTTCGACGTAAACGCATTGGTGAGTTTACCAACTGCGATGCCGCCACTCCAACGCCATTCACCTAGCGCATTGAGTTGTGGCGTTAACAAAGCTTCGATTTCGTCGGCACGCTGCGAACGCGTGCGATAGCGCTGCACCGTTAGCGAAGTTGCACACGCAGGCCAAAGATGAACTAACAAGTCCAACAACAGCTTGGCGGCCCCAACTAGCCACGTACGTTCGCGTTGCCCGGTAACCATGTTGCGTCGACGCAACAGGTCGATCACATCGGCGACTGTTTGAGGACTCACTCCGCCCGCTTGTGCTGCAATGTCACGCGTAGGTGCTGCAAGTAACATTGGAGCCGCGGCTAACGCCAACAACACACGCACCGATGGACCGCGCAGCGCTTTTTCACCTTCTGGTCGCGTTGATGGCCGACCTTGTATTTGCGCTACGTATCCTGCGCCCAAGCGCAGATAACAATTGCCGCTACGATCGATAAAATTTATTTCACGTGCGATCAGTTCAGCAGCGATCGGCGCTGGCACATAACCAGCAAACAACACAAATGATCGTTCATGGCCCGCAAAGTGAGCCAACACATGATTTAGTGTTGCACGCGTTAGATGTGCTGCTTTTTGCTCCACGTAAAGCGTGTGCGCAAGGCCATCGATCGTCGTCACTTTCAGCTCAGCGTCGGCCTGGAACAAGTCAATGGCACGCATGTGTTGGCCTGCAACGACTGTTGTGACCACTGTTACGTCCTGAATAAACGTAACCTCTTGTAAATAATCGATATGAGTATCTATGCTGCCAGTTTTGTCCATTATTTTTACTTGTCCATTATAAATGGACAAGCGTATTTTGTCGACAAATCGGATGTTAAACTCCGGATGTCACAGCAAACGTGAGAATCCGTAAAGCGAATTCGCCCATTACGCTGTGGAGCAGGACTTGCCACATCGACCGGCGACCACCGGCTCTGCGTTTCAATTTTCGACGGCCGCGGATCGAAACAATCCGGGCGCAAAAAATACTCGAACGAGAGACCGCTACCCCGCAGCAGCGGCGTCGAGGCGGGCTTTGGCCCAGTCGATGCGGTGGTGGATGTTTTTCCACTCGCCGTCGGTTGGCTTGTCGCCCCACTTGGCGAGTTCGGCTTCGGCAGCCTTGAGCTCGGTGCGGGCTTCGTCAACTTTGATTTCGCCAGCGAGCTCGGCTTGCTCGACGAGGATCTCAGCGCTGCCATCGGGATCAACGCGGAGGTAACCGCTCGACACGGCGTAACGGGTCGTGGTTTTTTCGCCAAGGGTAAGCACGCCTGGCTTGAGCGCCGTCAACAACGGCACGTGCCCCGGCAGCAATTCGAATTCACCGAGTTCACCCGGCGCCACAATCGCATCCGTTTCCGTGTGCGCAACAACGCCCTTCGGCGTTACCAAGTTGACGCCCAAGAAAGTCGGAAGAGTATGTTCTGCGGCCATGGTGATGTTCCTTCAATCAATTTCGAAAGTGAATATACCAAATCGAGTAGCCACCAATGACCATCATGATGGGTCCCAGAATCATCAAGACGGTTCCGCTTGAACGCGAAGCTTCTATCGATTCGGCACTAGGCGCTGATGGTGCTTTGGTTTTGCTCTTCTTTGCTTTGAGTTCTTCGATTGTCACCGCATAGGTTTCGGGATTCGAACGACGGGTTGATCCGGCGAAAAATCCGTAGACTCCGAACCCTAAGCAAATGGCAGCGAAGATCTCGAGCATTTAGTTTTTCTTCGCGATTTCAGCTGCCTTTGCGCGAACATCGTCGATCGTGCCGGTCATTTCGAAAGCCTGTTCTGGCAGATCGTCGCACTTGCCTTCGAGGATTTCAGCAAACGAGCGAACGGTATCTTCTTTGCTGCAGAAGATGCCTTCCATACCGGTGAACGTCGTTGCGACGTGGAACGGTTGGCCCATGAACTTCTCGATTTTGCGAGCGCGCGAAACGGCGAGCTTGTCGTCTTCCGACAATTCGTCCATCCCGAGAATCGCGATGATGTCTTGCAAGTCTTTGTAGCGTTGCAAAACTTTTTGAACTTCGCGAGCCACTTTGTAGTGCTTCTCGCCAACGACGGCTGGGGTAAGAATCGTCGAGGTCGAGTCGAGCGGATCGACGGCAGGGTAAATGCCCTTTTCCGTAATCGCGCGGTTGAGCACGGTGGTTGCGTCCAAGTGGGCGAAGGCCGTCGCTGGCGCCGGGTCGGTCAAGTCGTCGGCAGGTACGTAAATCGCTTGCACCGACGTAATCGAACCGTCTTTGGTCGAGGTGATGCGTTCTTGCAAACCACCCATTTCCGTCGACAACGTTGGTTGATAACCAACGGCCGATGGAATCCGGCCCAAGAGCGCGGACATTTCCGAACCAGCTTGGGTAAAGCGGAAGATGTTGTCGATGAACAACAACAAGTCTTGTTTTTCAACATCGCGGAAGTATTCAGCAATGGTGAGCGCCGACAGCGCAACGCGAGCGCGTGCACCAGGCGGTTCGTTCATTTGGCCGAACACCAGCGCGGTTTTCGACAACACCGAGCTGCCGTCCGAGGTTTTGGCTTCAGCGAGTTCGTGGAACAAGTCGTTGCCTTCGCGGGTACGTTCACCAACGCCTGCAAACACCGAGGACGAACCCGATTTTTTTGCAACGTTGTTGATGAGTTCTTGGATGAGCACGGTTTTACCGACGCCTGCACCACCGAACAAACCAATCTTGCCACCGCGACGATACGGCGCGAGCAAGTCGATAACCTTAATGCCGGTTTCGAACATTTCAACGTTAACGCTTTGATCGACAAACTTTGGCGCTGCGCGGTGAATCGGCAAACGCTTTTCAAATTTGACGGCGCCCATTTCATCGACAGGTTCGCCGATGACGTTGAGAATGCGGCCGAGCACGCCTTTACCAACTGGCACCGAGATTGGCGCGCCGGTGTTCTTCACTGGTTGACCGCGGACCAAACCGTCGGTGCTTTCCATCGACACGCAGCGGACCATGTGCTCGCCGAGATGTTGCGCAACTTCGATGGTCAGGTTGTCTTCGCGTTTGTCGACCGAAGGGTTGGTAGCAAGCAACGCGGTGTTGATTTCTGGCAGTTCTGCCGAATCAAACGCAACGTCGACAACTGGGCCGATGACTTGAACAATGCGGCCCATCGAATTTGGAGACATATCAGTTGCCATGGTGTTTTCTCGTGTGTGTCGGGGTCTTACGATGTGTAACTAAAAGCTGTGGTGAAGCACTCATTAACTAGTGCCGAGCACTAGCCTTTGAGGGCTTCTGCGCCGCCGATAATTTCCAGCAATTCTTTCGTAATGCTGGCTTGGCGAGCGCGGTTGTATTGCAACGTCAGGGCGCCAATGATGTCGCCTGCGTTGTTGGTTGCGTTTTCCATTGCAGTCATGCGAGCGCCGAATTCCGAAGCGATGTTTTCGAGCGCGGCGCGGTACAAACCGATTTGCACGTACTGCGGCACCAAGCGGGTGAGCAATTCGTTCTTCGATGGTTCGTAGATGAAGTCGATGCTGCCTTTGTCGCCGTGGCCCGCGGTGTCCGCGATAGCTTTGGCTTTTTCAGCAGCGGTCAGCACTTCCGGAATCACCGGCAGCACTTGTTTCATCGTGACGGTTTGCGAGATCGCGCTTTTGAACTCATTGTAGATCACGAAAACGCGATCCACTTTGTCGTTCATAAATTCGTCGATGACGACGTTCGCGGTTTCGCGTGCCAACGTGAGTGCGGTTGGCCCGGTTGGTGCCAAATCGAAGCTGACAACATTGCCAGCGCGGCGCACAAAGTGGCCGTTCGATTTTTTACCAATGGTGCGCAGTTGCACGTCACATGCAGCGAAGTCTTCGCGGATGGCGCGTTCGGCAGCCTTGATAACGTTGCTGTTGAGACCACCAGCGAGACCACGGTCCGAGGTGAACAACACCAAAGCGACGCGTTCTTTGCGGCCGTTGAATTCATGCGACTGAAACAACGGATGCGACTCGGGGCCAGCGACCGCCGAGAGTTCGGAAACGACTTTGGACAGTGCCGCTGCGTACGGACGAGCAGCGATGATCGCTTCTTGCGCACGGCGCAGTTTTGCCGCCGAAACCATCTTCATGGCGCGCGTGATCTTCCGGGTGTTTTTGATCGACCCGATACGATTGCGAATGGCTTTTAATGACGGCATGCGACGGTCCTTTAGGCTTTCGCCGACGGTGCGAATTGCTTGGCGAATTCAACCAGGCCCGCTTTGAGCGCAGTTTCGAGATCACCTTTGAGTTTCGAGCCGCTCTTGAGTTGCGCCATGATGTCAGCCTTGCTGGCCTTGAAGAAGGACAACAATTCTTGTTCGTAGCGACCGAGGTCGGAGATTTCCAAGCCGTCGATGAAGCCGTTGGTGCCGGCGTAAATCACCACAACTTGTTCTTCGATTGGCATCGGAGCAAATTGGTTTTGCTTGAGCAATTCAGTCATGCGTTGACCGCGTTGCAGCTGCGCCAAGGTTGCTTTGTCGAGGTCCGAACCGAACTGCGCGAACGCAGCTTTTTCACGGTACGAAGCAAGTTCGAGGCGCAAACGGCCAGCGATTTGCTTCATAGCTGGGGTTTGCGCAGCACCACCGACGCGCGATACCGAAATACCGACGTTAACAGCTGGGCGAATACCCGAGTAGAACAAGTCAGCTTCGAGGAAGATCTGACCGTCGGTAATCGAAATCACGTTGGTCGGAATGTACGCCGACACGTCGCCTGCTTGGGTTTCGATGATCGGCAGCGCCGTCAACGAGCCAGCGCCTTGTTCGTCCGACATCTTGGCAGCGCGCTCAAGCAAGCGGCTGTGAATGAAGAACACGTCGCCTGGGTAAGCTTCGCGGCCTGGTGGGCGGCGCAGCAACAACGACAATTGGCGGTAAGCAACAGCTTGCTTCGAAAGATCATCATACACAATGAGCGCGTGACGACCACTGTCGCGGAAGTACTCGGCCATGGTGACGCCGGTGTATGGTGCAATGAATTGCAACGGCGCTGGTTCCGATGCGCCTGCAACAATAACCGTGGTGTATTCCATCGCGCCTTCTTTGCGCAGACGATCCACAACGGTAGCCACCGTCGATTGCTTCTGTCCGATGGCGACGTAGAAGCAATGCATGTTTTGGCCTTTTTGATTGATGATGGCGTCGATCGCGATAGCGGTTTTGCCGGTACCACGGTCACCAATGATCAATTCGCGTTGGCCACGACCGATTGGAATCATCGAGTCGACGGCCTTCATGCCGGTTTGCATCGGTTCATGCACCGACTTACGAGCAATAATCCCTGGCGCTTTGATTTCAACTTGGCGCTTGTGGGTACCAACGAGCGGCTTGCCACCGTCGATTGGCTCGCCGATCGCGTTCACCACGCGGCCGATGAGTTCTTCACCAACGGTAACTTCGACGATGCGGTTGGTGCGGCGGACCAGGTCGCCTTCGCGAACCGATTCGAAGCGACCGAGCAACGCAACACCGACGTTGTCTTCTTCAAGGTTGAGCACCATGCCCTGGACCTTTTGACCGCCAGCACCTTCGAAATCGAGGAGCTCACCAGCCATGGCGCCCGAGAGGCCGTACACGCGAGCGATACCGTCGCCGGCGGTCAACACCGTGCCGGTTTCAGTGACCGAAACCTTCTTGTCGTAGTTTTCGATCTGCTTGCGGATGATGTCGGAAATTTCTGCAGCGCGAATGTCCATGATGATTTCCTAGAGTGTCTGTGTGTCTAGTTTTAGAGTCTAGTTTTGCAAGAAGTGTTCGGGTTCGTGCGATCACGTGAAGGGACGGGAACGTCCCCTCTATGGTCGATGTAATTCTTCGCGTAGGTTGCGCAGTTGCGAACGCACGCTGCCGTCGTAGATCACGTCGCCAACCTTGGCGATGACACCGCCGAGAATCGACGGGTCTTCTTTTTTGGTAACGACGACTTTTTTGCCTGAAATCTTTTCCAAGCCAGCAGTAATCGAAGCGAGTTGCGCTGGGGTGAGCGCTTGTGCCGACGTGACTTCAGCAGCCACGCGACCAGCGCGGGCTTCGATCATCGCGTCAACTTCGCGCGAAATCGCAGGCACTTCGGCCATGCGTTCGCCGTCGAGCAGCAAGTTCGCAAGGTTCTTGCTGGTTTGGTGTGCGTTGAAGCGTTCGAGCAACGCACCAACCACTTTTTTGCGATCAGCTTTGCGTGCGACTGGGTTGGTCAACAAGTCGACCAATTCCGCCGACGCTTTCATGGCGTTGGCCATCGAGCGCAAGTCTTCACCGAGTTTGTCGAGATTGTTTTGGGCCAGGCCCAGTTCAATCACAGCGCGTGCGTAACGACGCGATAAGCTACCCGCGGACATTAGCGACGCTCCTTGGTGTTGTCGGCTGGCACGTTCATCAGATCAGCAATGAACGAATCAACCAGCTTGGTGTGATCGGAACCGTTGGCGCGTTCGCGCAACATTTTTTCAGCCGCGGCCGTGGCAGCCAACGAAACTTCGCGTTTCAATTCGGCACGAGCGCGGGTGATTTCGGCAGCGATGCGCGATTCGGCGTCGCGCTTCATCGCTTCGGCTTGCACGTTCGCGTTTTCGAGAATGCGATTCTTGTCGGCTTCGGCTACTGCGCGCATGTCTTCAACCATCTTGTTGATTTGCGCGTCAGCGTCAGCCAACTTGGTTTTGTATTCGTCGAGCTTGTCCGATGCTTCTTGCCGCAAGCGAGCCGATTCGTCGAGTGCGTTTTTGATTTGGTCGGAGCGGGTTTCCGCCATCTTGCGAGCAGCAGGCCCTGCGAACTTCGCAAGGATGATGAGCAAGATGCCGAAGTTGACGAACATCAAGATGAACGGAGCGTTCATCTTTTCTTCTTCTTGAGGGGAAACAGCCGGTGCGTTCGGGCCTTCGCCTAATTTGCCGTCACCCAGCGGGCCGCCTTTGGCGTCCATGCTGTTGTAGCCAAACGGAATGCCTTTGAACCAGTTGAAGTTCGCCGATGGATCCGCGTGATGACCGCCGCCGTGCTCACCGCCAGCGTGTTCGGCGCCGTGTGCGCCCGGCTCAGCGCCGTGTTCACCGGCAGGGCCTTCGCCTTCGTGCACGCCTGGGCCTTGATCGGCGGCAGCATGCGCAGCTTCGTGAACTTCGCCGCTTGGCGCAGCTGGTTGCTCAGTTGGATGTTCAACCGGCGGTGGCGGTGGCTGCAGGTCAGCGTGTGCAACGCGCGCCAACGAACCAACCGCGATAGCAGCTGCAAACAGCGTCGAGAGAATGGTGATTTTTTTCATTACGCAACCTCGCGGCCGAGCAACTTGCTGGCCATTTGGCGAGCGAGTGCATCAGCTTGCGGCATGAGTTCAGCGCGCGCAGTTTCGGTTTCGCGTTGCACCGTTGCTTGCGCCGAGTTCATGGCTGCAAGCGCCGTGGCTTTGGCTTTGCTCGTCACTTCGGTTTCATGCGCGACCGCTTCGATGCGGACTTTGCGACCTTCTTCGGCGGTGCGTGCGCGTGCTGCCGACAACGATTTCTCGAAGTCAGCAAGCTTGGCGTCGGCTTCGGCCGTCATGCGATCGGCTTCTTCACGCGCACCTTCGATACCTGCACGCCGCGCTTCGCGCAGCTTCAAGTAAGGTTGGAAAAGGAGTTTGTTGCAGGCGAAGAAAAGGACGCCAAACAAAATGAACTGCAATACAACCGTGAGATCGATATCGATCAACGGGTGTTCTGCAGCAGCGATGGAAACTAGAGCCTTCGGATCCACGGGGGCCTCTTTGGGTAACCTCGTTAAGATTCAACGCCTTGGCAACTTCGCCTTGGCGCGCCGCTTATAGTCTTCGGTTGCGCAAGCTGTCAACCGATCGAGGCGCAACCATATAGATGATATGAGCGGAAAGATCGGTTCAGGCAGAAGGCTTGAATCGGTATCATTAATGACCGCGACGCCGGCCACCACTGCTCGACGTCCAAGCATTTGATATCATTAACAATGATAATCATTGGAAGTTGTCATTGTGCTGGGCGACCATGACAATTTTCCAATATTTTCAATATGATAGATCACCCCGGCCAACCGCGATCGCACGCATGATACAGATGCTTGTCGCCAGCAGGTATCATCGCCATGCTTCCCGCTTATGTACAAACGATGGCTGATACTTGGAGTTGGACTTTTTGCATGTGGCACCAAGCCTCCCGCTGCCACCGTGGCCACCCAGCAGGCCCAACCTCAACTTGCTCCGCCTGTGTCCGCGCCGAGCACGCCAGCCGCCGCAACTGATGGCAATTGGTATGGGGTGCTCGACGTGGGCGAAGCCAAGCTGCGGCTGCAACTGACAATCAACAGCAAAGACGCGAAGCTCGTGAGCCTTGATCAAGGCGGCGTCGAGTTGCCCATCGTGCTGCAACTTGATAAAGCAATAGTTAGCTTCACGGCCGCGGCGGTTCGCGCTGACTTCAAAGGTGTTCGCGATGGCGACACGATTGTTGGCAACTTCAGCCAAGGCGGCGCAACGTATCCACTTACGTTCACCAGGGGTTCAACACCACCAGTCGCAGCGCCCGCCAAAGTTCGGCCGCAAGATCCGACGGACACCCCATACGATATCCAAGAGGTTGCGTTTCCTGGCGGCGCGAGCGATGTGGTGTTGGCTGGGACCATCACGCGGCCACGCGGCACGGCACCCGTCGCGGCTGTCGTGTTGATTTCTGGCTCAGGGCCGCAGGATCGTAACGAAGAAGTAATGGGCCATCGGCCTTTTTTGGTTTTGGCCGATGCGTTGACGCGAGCAGGCGTGATGGTGTTGCGCTTCGACGATCGCGGTGTTGCGAAATCGACGGGCAAGTTCGAAACTGCAACGAGCAACGATTTTGCGCTCGATGTTTGGGCCGCCGTACAGTTCTTGCAAAGCCGCAGCGACGTAAAACACGATCGGATTGGGCTTGCTGGTCATTCGGAAGGCGGCTTGATCGCACCGATGGTCGCGGTCGCACATCGCGAGGTTGCGTTTGTCGTGATGATTGCAGGGCCCGCAATTTCCGGCGACAAGATCATCGTCGATCAAGTTGCGCGCATCAGCAACGCTGGCGGTAGACCCGCCGACGCTGGAGCTAGTCTCGAAATCGAGTTCACGAAGCTGGGCGTCGAAATTGCCAAAAAGCCAACATCGGATGATGCCGCGCGCAAAGAGCTAACCGAGGTGTTCACGAAACGCATTGCCAGCTTGCCGCCCGACGACGCCAAGCTCGCAACTGCGTCGCTCAACGACATGATAACGCCGTTGGTGTCGCCGTGGATGCGCAACTTTCTCCGCTACGATCCCGCTCCGACGCTGAGCAAGGTAAAGCAACCGTTGCTCGCCGTGTGGGGTAGCCACGACACGCAAGTCGCACCCGAGATCAATTTGCCGGTTGCTAAACGCGCGTTGAAGCAAAACGCGCGCGCGACGTTGCAAGTGCTACCGGGTTTGAATCACTTGTTGCAAACCTCGACGACGGGCAGCCCAAGCGAATACGCTAACATTGATGAGACGATTGCCCCCGCAGCGTTGTCGTTGATTACGGCGTGGGTCGTGAAACAAAGCAAGTAACGCGTGATGCGCGTGGCTATTGAGCAGGCGCGGCGTTGAGCGCGGACGTCATGTTAGCAGGCGGCGGCTGGTTGCCACCGCCACCACAGGTTAGGACCCGGATGTGGCGTCCCCCAGCAGCGATGCCAACATCCCAGTAGCCATCGGGGCCACTGAGGGGATGGTTGGTATCGTCGACATGGCGGGTGAGGCTGATTTGCGGGGCTAACAAATTGAGAAAGCGGGTATCGCTGCATCCATCATTGTTGGAGAACGGCGTTTCCAAATCCATTGTAAGGCCAACGTCCAACGTGCCCTTGCCGTTGGTGCCAGTGGTGTTGTTGAACCAAGTGCCGCCGATGTTAAACGCAGGCGCCAACCAAAAACCGTGCGACGCAAAAACCGGCCCAACCGCGAGGCGCGCACCGCCGTCGAACTTGCTCGTCTTGGTATCGTAGAAAACATGTGGCACTACGGCGTAACGAACATATGGCCGGCTGCGATCTGCTAACGTTGTGCCGCTGCCGACGAGATTCGCTTCCAGCGGCACTTCGAGTTGCACGCGCAGGCTGCCGTTGGTGGTGTAGTGCAAGCCAACGGTTGCGCCGGCACCGACGGAGCATGCGGAAGCCAATGTTAACGGCAAAGCGAGCGTGAAAATTGAGTTGCGCAAGTTCACAGGTCACATTGGACCAGGTAATCGAACCGATATTCATGGGCGGGTGCGAATATTTATGAAAATTCGCTGCCTCGTTGCAAACCGGCGACGCGAACAAAGTGTCCGGTATTCGGACGATCCCGGACAGGCTGTCCGCCGGCTGGCCAAAGCCGGACATGTCGTCGGGCGTCGCCAAATGAATTCAGCACGTTAGCGTGGTGTTGGCCTGGCACGTTTTGCGCAACACCGTCGGCCAAGGTGAGGCTACAATGCAAATCATTATGGTGCAGGAATCAACCAACGACGCAGCACGTATCGCGAGCACGGTTGCAAGTAAGGCGGCGATCGTCGCAAGCACGGCCGAACCGAGCGTTCGACCGTTGCGCCGCGTCGAGTATGAGCAGCTCACCGAGCTCGGCATGTTTGGCGATGAAAAAATCGAGCTGTTGCGCGGCGCGTTGGTGCGTATGAGTCCGCAGGGCCCGTATCACGCGAATGTGGTCGCCAAGTTGACCAACGTGTTGGCGAGCATGTTGTACCCGCGCTTCGAAGTGCGCCCGCAATTGCCATTTTCCGCCGACGATACGTCGATGCCAGAGCCTGACATCATGATTGTCGAAGCGACCGGTTCGTTAACCTCGCCGCATCCAAGCCGAACATTATTGATAATCGAAGTGTCCGTTAGTTCGCTGCGGCTCGATCGCGGCCTCAAAGCGGAAATCTACAGCCAAGCAGGTGTGCCCGAGTACTGGATCATCGACATCGTGCATCGCAAAATTATCGTGCACCGTGATCCGCGTGACGACGGCTACGCCAGCGTGCAAACCGTCGTCGATGGCGACGCACTGACGCCGCTCAATCTGCCGATCACGTTACAGGTTGGCGAGTTTTTGCCGCCGCCGGAATGAGCTCACCGCAACCGGGCATTCCGATGCGCAAGCAGCTTGAGCCCCTAGGCAGCGAACGATATTCGTCGTAGTGTCCGGCGCATGTTCAAGCTCCTGCCGTTCAATGCTGCAAAAGGCACCGGTCGAAGACTGGCAAATTTTGCGAGTTCACCGTGGCTGCTTGGTGAAGGAGATGAAGCTCGTTTCGCGGATACACTGGCGAACTCGGGTGCCGCTTGGCACCGGATCACACACAAAATCGGGTGGTTCAAGAAGTTCCATATGCTGCAGGCAAAGCCAGCGGAGATGATAGTAGTGCAAAGCTTTCTGCAGGACGCGCATCGCACACTCGGGGCCGATAAGCTCGTCGTTGGCCTGCCTTCGCGTGATGCGATAATCGCTGCCGATCACGCTCAACTTGCAAGGCTCATGGTGATCACCACGCTGCGCTACACGGAAGTGGCAGAGCCTGAAAAACTGTCGCCCGATCTATTCATTGTTGAGCAAGGCAAGATCGTTGCAATGGCGCTCAACACGCTACTCGAACAAGAGATTCCGGCGGCGGCCGAAGTTAAGCGAGTCCTGCTGGTGGGCGGATGCGGTGAGTTCCACATCGTTGCAGGGCGCGATCCTCAATCGCTACTCGATCTGGTGGACAAGTTCGTCAGTTTCGCGAGCGAGAAATGGGTTTCCGATCCGAATTTTACCGGCGAATGCGTGATGTTTGTAAAGGCGCCTGAAACGATGCAGCCGATACTCGACGAGCTGGCGGCCTCGTTGACCACAGCCGTCGAAACGTCGGGATGCCGCGACCGTTTACGATTCCGTGTTGAACACACACTCCGCTAACAAGCCGCTAACAAGCCCCAACCCGCGACCGTAACCAACACGGCGCTGGATCTTTGCGGATTGCCGTGCGTTACTTACCAGATGGGGAATCGCATGAATTTCGCGGGCTGCGTTGGCGCGGCATTGGCACTGACACTAGTGGCCGGGCTCAGCCGCACCGCGGTTGCAGATCCATCGAAGCCGACGCCCAAAGTTGATCGTCGGCCCGGGCTGCCGACGCCACCGCCGAAGGTCAAATATCGCCAGAGTTCCATGTTGACCCAAGACGGCGTGAAACCGCATTCGAGCGATGCGTTCATTGCACCTGCCGAGGAGAAGAACTGGCTTGCCTACCAAGCCGCGCTCAAGAAGAAAAAGCTCATCTCACTCGATCTAATGAAGGTCGCCCAATCACGCGACCTACCCCTCAAAGGAATCCCAGAACCGTGCGCGATCTTGCATCGGTACGCGATGGATGACTACGAAGAAGTTTTCCCTGGCCGTTTAAATGTGCAAGGCGCCACCGCTCAATCGGTCATGCCCGAGGTGCGCTTTGCACTGAACGCCGATGGCGCAGTGGTTTGTATTGCGTTCAAGCCAATCGAATCGGGCAAAGTCAAAGTTGGCGTTGGCTGCACCGGCGGCGGTGCCTACCAAGCGCCAAGCACCCAGCCGCTGGTTGTGCCCAAAGGCACGGTGGTCCTCCCGGGACTCGTCGAAATTTCGGCCAAACAAGTTACGATCGAAAAACAACTGCCGGCCGGCGGCTGCAATATTCCATAGCCCCCGTCGGTGCGATGGGAGCCGTCGTGGCGGCGCGTTACCACTACCGCAGGCCACGGCCGCGTAGCGTGAAAGTGCAGCGCCGCCGGCAAGCACGGGACGCACCGCGAGCGGCAGTAACGCAAGGACGGCAGCGCCACACCACCGCAGTAACACGGACGCAGAACCCCCAGCACGGCAGCAGCTCGGCAGCGCTGCACCGAAGGACCGCCACAAGCGTGCGGTGCTTCCGTACCGTTGAGCGCTAGCGTTGTCGCCGCGCCAAGTACCGTTCCGCTCTTGCAGCCGCCTGATTAGATAGCGACCAGCTACGGCCGGTCGGCCACGCGGTGCCTTTGCGCCGCAGCCACGCCGACGAATACGGATCGATCCAGTGCTTGGCTTCGAGGATCTGCCGCGCAACGTCGAGGTGTTTCGGCGTCACGGCGATCCATGCCGCTTGTGGTTGCGTCTTTTCAGTTTCCAACCGCTCCGGCAAATGCTTGCGATAGTTGTTCAAAATGTAGCGACGCGACACCAGCACTTCCGTCGGAGAACGCAGCAGCCGGGCATGATAGCGGTCGTTGAATACGCGGCCTTTGCGGCCCCAGAATTTATTGATGGCCCGTGCCACGCGAATCGATACGCCGCGCACCGCGCTGGTGAGCGCTTTGTTATTCGCAGCGTCGACCAGCATGTGCACATGGTCACCTTGCACGGAAAAATCACAGATCGGCGCATCGGCGCGCGTTGCGGCTTCGCGCAAGCACCCTTCAATCTTGCGGTACACATCGCGCCGCCGCAGATTCTTGATATCGGGCTTCATCTTTAGCGTGACTTGCACGGGGCAGCGCTTGCTGAACTTCACCCGTTGCCGATGCGGCTGCTCATTCGTGCTCCGTTTGCGCCCTGCCCCTTTGCGCGCACCACCATGTTTCGTCGCTGGCGGCGGCAGCGACAACCCAAGCTGAACCATCCCCCGTTTATTCTTCGCCACGCTCATTTTGATTGGGCCAATATATAAACTTGCGAGGCCGGGTGCGGCTCACGTACCGGACACCACTTCGGTCATCGACGTTGCGATGTAACGTCCACGGAGCGCGGCCCAGAAGGCATCAAAGCGCCCGCTCTGGATCATGCCGCGAATGTGGAGCGAGGCTGCGAGGCCGCGCGGCGTCCAATGTTGGCCGCTGCGTTTCGCTCGCGTGCCGATGAAGGATTTGCATGCGCCTTCGGTGATGCCGCTGCCAATCGGGAGTTTCAGTTTTTTGGTTTTGCGGTAACACAACAACGACCTGCGGCGCGCGAAGTAATGCGCATGCTCGCGCAGCTGCACTTGTGCGGCATGCGTGACGCCGCGGCGCTTTTCCCGCAGCGAGCGAATGAGGCGCGCGGCCCCGCCGCGGGATGCCCACAACATCGTTCGCCATCGATCGCGTTGCGCTTGTTGTAGGTGCTCGTCGTCGGTGCACAGCTGGGCACAGGCCGCGAGGCGCTCGTCGACATGATACCAATCGAGCACCTCGTGCCATTGCGCGACGCCAGCTTGTTCGCCGAGATGGCGGCGCACCAGCTTCCAAAGCTCCGGCGCGCCATCTTGCACAACGCAGAGCCGTAAGTCGGGGCGCTGTTGCAACGCGTGGTGCACGTCGGCCATCACCCGTTTCATCATGTAGTCAGGGTTGGCCAACGATTGGAGTCGATAACAGCGTGATTCAAGGCGCTCGCCGTGGTCGTTGAGAAACGTCACGGTCGCGACGTAGTCCATGAGCCACTGCACGCCTTTGTCCTTTCTGTCGCTGCTGCGCGGGCACTTCGGGCGTGGCCGCCGCAGGTCGCCGCCGACGAACTGCCAAGCATCCCGCGTGGCATTGTTGCGCATCGCGACCGCCGTGCGATCCACACCGATCGCGAGCGCGCGTGCGCTCGGCGGAACGACCTCGGTTGCGCGGATCTGTGCCTCGATTTCGTCATTCGCGGCGATGGCGTACGCGCCCACGTCGCGTGCGGTGCGATCGAGCGTCGACCGTGAGGGCACGCGGCGACCAGCCGCGGCGAAAAACTCGGCAATTTGGCGTGTCGGCATTTCACCAAACCAAATCGCGAGGGCCTTGGCCAACGCCGGCGTGCAACCCTCCATCATGCCAACCTTCAGATCGAGCGCGACATAGCGCGACCACGATCCATGTTCACGGTACACGCCCCGGCGAACCTCGAGGTCGCCGACCAAACTGTGATACTTTTTATTGTCGCTGTGTTCGCGTCGATATTCGAACGCCGTCGCATCGCGCTCACCATGCCAGTCGTTGTTGTGATCGATCACCATCGTCGTCGGTAATTCGTCGGCGATCGTCTGCAGTTTTCGCTCCAGCTCTTGCCGCGCAATTTCGTTGGTGATTTTCAGAACAGCCGCTTCGTGTTCCTCAAACGTTGCATCGGGCATCGCCTCTTCGATGACCTCGCGCAACGCCTGGGTCGCGTCGCTAATTCGCTGCTTCGCCGCAGGCGTGAGGCCATCGATTTCCAATAACGCGTTCCCGGTTCGCTTCGCCGTCCTTGGCTTCTTCGTCGTTGGCTGTTTCATCCATCAATTCAACAACGTATCTGACTTATTGCCAAGCGTCCGGATCTGTCCGGTATGTGATCCGCACCCGCGAGGCCATGGTCAACCTCTTTTTTATAAAAGTGGATGGACCTTTGGATGACCGCCGCGGTTTCGCGATTCCAAGCGGCGCTCGCCACGGCCACCGCCCCACGCCACGGCAACCAACCCACGCCACGGCAACCAACCCGCGCGACCACGAACTAGCTCGACTTCCACCGCACACTGCCCAATCGCAATGGAGCGCGCCGCCACGAAAGTTCGTTCGCGCCGACGGGCGGCGCTGCGCAACTAGTTGTTCCCATGCCCGCCTACGCGTCTGGGCCACGGGCCTCGGTCACGCATCACTACGGCACAAGGCACAGGCCACCAGCACAAGCGTAAGCGGCCAAGGCAAGCTAGTTGCCACGCACGATTGCTGGCGCAATACGTTGGCGCTCGCGTTGTCGACGCCAGCGCGCGCGCAGCAGCTCGACTGGCACAGCAATCAATGCCAGCAACAAAGCAAGCACCACAAACGCAGCATTAAAGATCACGCAGCCTTCGCGCTGCATCGACAGCACGTGCCATGCCGGATCAAGCGTCAGCAGGTTGGCGACGCTCGCGGTGAGCCCACGATTGCGCAATTCCGTAGCCTGCGCTTCGACGGTTGCATCGGCAGCGACGATCACGCGTTCGTTGGTTGCGACATTATATGCAATGGTCAAAATGTATGCACGCGACGCCGGGCGGCGACCACGCGTGGCTTCGGAGTTGTTGCGATAGTCTTGCGGCGCTTTGAAATACCAATCACCTTGACGATACTTCACCATCGCAAGGCCACCTGCAGGAACGTTGTCGCCACACACCCAGCACAGCCCGGGAATCCCAGGTTTCACACGGGCGATGGTGCCATGCAATTGCTTATTGTAGGCGTCCAACTCCAACCCTACGCCAGGGCCAACAGCGACCCAGGTGTGGTCGTGTTGCCGTCCAAAATCCAGGTTCACCGTCTGGCCGCTGCGGCTGCGAACGCTAATGCCTTGGGCGCCCAAACGGTACGCCACCAGGACGCCCAGCCAAAGTACTAACAACAATAACGCGATGGCTACGTACCAACGCGCCCACAACCACTTCAGCATTTGATTCACTTTTGTCGCCACTGTACGTGGTGTCACCGCAACGTTGGCCAAGTCGCATATTTGCTGCAGGTATCAACGCTGCGCAAAAAAAAAGTGGCCCCCCGGACCTGTATCCGGACCCGGGAGGCCTTGCCCGCGTAGTTTATAATGCCACGCGGGTTGCCGGTTTCGCTCGTTCACGGCAGTTGTTGACGCTTAGATCTAAGTGCTCGCGACATGCCATTAGTCAAGGAGGTCATAAGTGGAGACCCCCATCGGATTCGAACCGATATCTCGAGCATAAACGTCAACGTTAAGAGAGAACGAGCTCGGCGTTTTGAGATTGGGAGATAACTTGCAGCTTAGTCCGACCGCATAGACTGGGCCCGCATTTTGGGGCTTAGCGTTTACCAATTTCGCCACGGAGCCATTTCATTGTCGGTGTTGCCACCGGTGGCTCCGGGAGGATTCGAACCTCCATGTCCGCTTGTCTTCGTTCAGATTGAGTCTGAGCTTGAGTTTGTCTCCATCACTCAAAAACGTTAAGCGCCGAACAAAAAGTCGAAGACCTCCTTGCCGCACTTTTTGTCTTGCACCTCCATCGCATTGGCTTGTTCGCGTGCGAACTTCACTGCGTTGGAGAGTTTTTCGATGCGGGCCAGCAATTGTTTTTTGCGTGGCGCCGACATCGCACCTGAATATTTGATCGTCAGCCACGAACCAGCGATCACGTCTTCGGTGATCAGCTGGGTTTGTGCTGGATGCTCTTTGGTGGCTTCGTACAGCGTGATTGGCCGCTGCACTTTTTTGGTGCGTTGGGTCGAGCTTGGCTCGGTTTTGTATTGGCCGGTGCTTGGATCCACCGACCAATCGCTGCCAGGATCGAGGTCGGCCATCTTGGCGATAAACGTGTGCAAGTCGCTGAGCTGTTTTTCCAAGAACAGCAAATACGTTGCAGGTACATCCGCAATCAGCGTGCGGCCGTCGACGACAATGTCAGCGCGCGCAGTGCAGTTGGCGTAATCTTTGGTTGCCGTAATGTCGAACAACTCCGACAAGCCTTTGGCAACACGGTCCAACACGTCGGCCGCATGGTATTGAACCTTTTGGCTTTCGGTTGGGTAGGTTTCACCATCTTCGTCGCGCGGCTGATACGACTTGATAAAGCCGTTCATCAAACCGGGCTTTTGCGTCGCTTGATGCAGCTCGGTGAACTCCGCGTACACACGCGTCTTGATGCCTTTTTCGATCGCGAGGATCTGATTCAGTTTTGCCATAACGCGGTGGTTGTACCGCGATTCAAGCGCAAATGGGCGCGAAAGTCGCGGCGCTACTCACAAACGCTGGCTGCACTGCAATGCTTCGAACTGCACGCTGCATTGTATTGGCAGGCGGCGCCAGCCGCTTGCGGCACACCGCAGGTATGCGTGGCGGGGCCGCAAACATCCGCAGTGCCTGCAACGCCGGGACACGTGTTGATCGTCAACACCACTTGGCCAGCCGCGCAGGTGATGCCTGCCACGTCGCCGGCAAAGCGTGCTTCGCGCGCTTCGATCGTTGCGCGATCGAGATAACCTTGCAGTTCACTCAGCAGCGCGTTGGCTTGCCCTTGATCGATGCGCGTTGAAGTGGCGCCGGCAGACAAGATCGTGATCATGCCGCCAGCTGTGGCTTCACGCTCGGGCGTCAGCTTTTGCACTTTTGCGCCGAGGGCTTGTGCAACCGCTGGAGTCACGACAAGTTTGCGTTGTTCACCACAACCACCTTCAGTCACCAGCCCCTTGGCACCATGAAGCACGCACGATGAATCGCTAAACGTGAGGGTCCAAGGTTCACTACCGAGCCCAGCGGCCAGCGTGGAGGTGTGGCCTGCTGCCGCGGGGCCGGCACAGCCAAGCAACGCTGCGCTTGCAAGTGCAACCACGCCAGCATGAAACGAAACAGCTTTTAACGAAGACACATTGTTTTTCATAAATTCTCGTAGGGATGCGAAGAGAGTGAATAAGAACGTGCCGGCGAGGATAACTAACGCGTCGCGCTAGCGGGCGGTCTACACAAAATTCTTTTTTGCGCGCGGTTGACAAAGTACACAATATGCACGTATGCGTATATACATCGCCATGAACTCTTACGTTTTTGAAGTCTTAGCCGATCCATCGCGGCGCAAGATCGTCGAGACGTTGCGCGCGGGTGAATGCGCCGTCAACGATGTGGTCGCACGGGTAGCGATCCAACAGTCAGGCGTGTCGCGGCATTTGCGCATCTTGATGGAAGCTGGCTTCGTACAGATGCGCCCGCAGGGAACCCAACGCTTGTACTCGCTGCGCGCCGAACCGTTTCGCGAACTCGATACGTGGGTCGCGTTATATCGCAGCTTGTGGGAAACGCGGCTTGATCGCTTTGGCGCGGCGCTCGAACGCAGCCAACAAGTCAATCGACCAGCCCAACCATCCAGCCCCACTCGCCCCGCGCGCCCGCGCAAGAAGCAAGCCGCATGAACCAACCGTTAGTTATGGAACGAACCTACCGCGCCACCCTCGACGAAGTGTGGGCGCTTTGGACCACCGCCGACGGAATTGAGTCTTGGTGGGGCCCCGAAGGGTTTCGAGTCAAAGTTCGCACGATCGATCTGCGCGCTGGTGGTGCGCTGCTCTATGAAATGATCGCCGTCGGTGAACAGCAAATTGCGTTTATGCAAAGCGCTGGCATGCCGCTGTCGACGCTGGCAACGATTCGTTATCGCGAAGTCCAGGCCAAAACGCGCTTGGCATACACCACGCACGCTGACTTCATTCCCGGCGTCGCGCCTTATGACGTCACTACGCTGGTTGAATTGCATGAAGCAGCAAGCGGCGTCCGCATGGTGCTGACCCACGATCGCATGCACGATGATAGCTGGACCCAGCGCGCCGCCATGGGCTGGGAAAGCCAACTACAAAAACTCAACAAGGTATTCACATGAAAACGGTCACGCCATTTCTCTGGTTATCTAAAGACGCCCAAGCTGCTGCCAAGTTTTACGTTTCGATCTTTAAGAACGCACGTATCACTAACAGCAATCCGATGTCCGTGACCGTTGCGCTCGACGGCCAAACGCTGATCTTGTTCAACGGCGGCCCGCACTACACGTTGTCACCGGCTGCGTCGTTATACGTCGACTGCAAAACCCAAAAAGAGATCGACTACTATTGGAAAAAGCTCAGCCAAGGCGGCTCGCCACTGCGTTGCGGGTGGCTCACCGACAAGTTCGGGGTGACATGGCAAATTATCCCAAGCGACCTCACCAAATGGATCAGCACGCCAAGCGGCATGCAAGCCATGATGGGTATGATCAAGCTCGACATGAAAGCGCTTGCAAAAGCCGCTGCCGTGGATGCGTTGCCAGCAATCGGTAAACCGGCTGAACGCGCGCTGGCAAGCGCTGGCATCACCAAGCTCAGCGACATGCCGAAGCATTCGCTCGCCGAACTTAGCGCGCTCCATGGCATGGGCCCCAAAGCGTTGAAGATCTTGCAGGCGGCATTGCGCAAACAGAAGCTAGCTTTGCGCGCGCCATAAGTTGCGCGCCTGCAGGGCTCGGCCCTACGCTGCGCTAATGAAAACCGTTCAATGCATTACGTTCAAGCGAACGCCGCTGCGCACAACACTGTTGAGCACGGCGTTCGCAACCGCTACCAGCCTGGCTACCAGCCTGGCTACCAGTCTAACTGGCGCCTGCGTTGACGAAGCGCCGATCGATGCAGCACACACCAGCGAAACTGGCCAAGCAATTTTCGGTGGCATCGAGCAACCTAATGCCAAACCGTGGATGACCCAGATCCGCGAGCGTGGCACCGGCAGCGACGAAGATTCGCACATCTGCGGCGGCGTTTTGATTGCACCACAGTGGGTTGCGACGGCGGCGCACTGTGTCCATTCCGTTACCGGAACCGGCAGCGGCTACTATTGGACCGAGCAGCCTGCGTCGCATTTTCAAGTGGTCATCGGCCGGGCCAACCTAAGCGATCCCACCGCAGGCGATCGTCGCAATGTCACCGCGGTATATACTGCGCCGTTCGGGCCGATGTGGGGTTCGGCGCCGACCTGGCTTGGCTTCTCGCTGTTCGTAGGCAGCCCTACCTGTGTGCGTGCCGGCAATGGTACCGATCTGCGTTACGACGTTGCATTGTTGCGCCTTGATCGCCCGTCGACGATGACGCCTGCCAATCTCCCACCACCAGGCATCGTCGGGCCACCATCCGATACCAATCCGATCGATCCGAACCCAGGCCCTGGTGGCGGTAGCGGTGACACTGGCGGAAAAGTCCCGGGACGCGATATCAAATTGCAAGCACCGCTGACGTGGGGTTGGGGCAATTGGGATGCTGAGCCTCAGGGTATTGCGACGATCTTGCGCCAACTAACCGCGCGCTTTCGCCCAATCAACGATTGTGCCTCGATTGGCGCGTGGGGCCTCGACGACAATGCGCAGGATTGCGTTTGGACGCAAACGCCGACCAATCCACAAGGCTCGGTCGGCCTCGGCGATAGCGGCGGCCCCATCTACAGCCCAAGCACCAACGCCGTGTATGGCGTGCTTAGCATTGGAGGAGGCCAAGCCGGCGAACCGGGTTTCGGCAAAGCACTCTATGCGTCGCTGTTTGGTCAAGTGGGCACATGGATTCAGCAAACAATTGCAGCACCACCCGCGTATGAACCTTTCGCGTGCCCAACCTGCGACGATAATAGCGATTGTGGCACCGGCAACTACTGCACCTACTTTGCCAACGGTTGTGGCGTGCCAGGTGTTTGCCAAACCCAACCAGTCGACTTAAACGATCCGTTCGGCCTCGGGTTCAATTTACCAAACACTGTGTGTGGTTGTGATGGCAACCAGTACTACAACCAATACTGGGCGTTTGCAGCGAATACGTCTGTTGCATACCAAGGCGCATGCACCTGCGGCGACGGCGTGTGCGATGTCAACGATTGCACCTTCTGCCCTTCCGATTGCGGCTTCGCTTGTTAACGGCCTAGCCGTACGCTCAGCATGAGCCCGAGGGTCAGCTATCCCCAGCTTCGGGCTTGGCGCCTTTTGACCCCAGGCGACAGCATCGAAAATGCCGCCCAAATTACGATAAACAGCTAGAATTACTATCACTCCAACCATTGCAGTTGGATCAGTTCTTGCTCTACATGGACCGATGCACAAGCTTGGGTTTCATTCGGTTTTTACTCGTGCGGCGCTGACGCTTGGAACGACGTTGCTCATCGGTTGCGGCATTCGCCCAAGCGCAGGCCCATGCGAAGCCAAACAAGCGCCAGCTGCATGTACGCAAACATGCGATGTGAATGCAACACCGTCGACCTGTCCGACCGGCTTTCACTGCAACCTCGATGGCGTTTGCGCGGCGGTTTGCACGCTTGATGGCGGCGAATGCGGCGCTGGCTTGATCTGCACCACCGATGGCCGTTGTATCGACGACGGTCACTTGGATCCGCCTGGGCCCGATGCGATGTGCCCAGCCGTTAACTTCACCGCCACACCTGTCACGCCTAGCATCCAATTGCTCATCGATCGCTCGGGCTCGATGCAATATGAGTTCGGGCTTACCAATCGCTGGGACGCGTTGCGCGCTGCGCTGGTCGATCCAAGCAACGGTGTCGTCGAGCAACTCCAATCGAAAGCGTACATTGGTGCAACCATCTTTCCTGGCGGGCTCGACGATGCGATTTGCCCGATCTTCGACCAAACCTCCGCCCGCGTGCTCAACGGTGCTGCGGCGCTGCGCAGCTTGCTCGATGCCAAGCTGCCCGACGGCGGGACGCCAACTGGCGATGCGATGAATCAAGCGGTGGCATCGTTCAGCGGTACGGTGCCACCCGGATCGCCGCCGATCATCGTGCTTGCGACCGACGGCGATCCCAATGGCTGTGGCGATGAAACCACCGAGCAAGGCCAAGCTGCCTCGTTAGCGGCGGCCACTGCAGCCCACGCAGCGGGTATCAATGTGTACGTCCTAGCGCTATCGTTGCAAGGCGAAAGCCTCGAGCGTTTGCAAGCCGTTGCTGACGCTGGCCAAGGCGTACCGTCGGGCCAACACGCGGTTATCTATCACGGCGACGACCCAGCGCAACTCAAGCAAGCTTTTGACACCATCATTCGTGGCGTTGTTAGTTGTGATTTTGCCATCAACGGCAACATCGATATCGCGCAAGCCGCCAACGGCACGGTAACGCTCAATGGCCGGACGTTGATGTTCGGCACGGAATGGACGGCGAACAGCAGCAATCAATTGCAATTGTTAGGCGCTGCTTGCGACGAACTAAAAGCGACGACAACGCCAACCGTGACCGCAACGTTTCCTTGCGAAGTAGTGATTGAGTAGTGCCTCACCCGTGATGAAACGCGCCATAGCTTGCACGTTGCCGCTGAGTCTTTCGGCGTGCAATTTGTATTTTCATAGCGCCGACAACAAAGACGCGGCGCCGCTCGACGCACCAGCGGATGCCACGGTAGATGCGCCCGCACCACAGGACCCATCACAACGCTGCCGCGCAGCGCTGTTTGTTGCCACCGCAGACCAAGTGCAAACCTGGCGTTCGGAAGTTGACCCAACGCGCGCACCGTTTAATCGCATCACGCGCTTTGCAACCGGTGCTGGTGAAAGTGATCAGCAACGCACGTTGTGGGGCGACGTCAACGGCGACGGGCTCACCGATCTGGTCGTTGCAAGTTCGACAGCTTCGCCTGCGCGTAGCCAAACGTTTCTGCAACGCAGCGACGGCAGTTTCGCAGCCAGCATAACTACGAACCTGATCTCCGATGTTGCACCGCTACGGCTTGGCGTCGCTGCAACGTATGTGTCGTTGGTGGCGGATGCAAACGGCGATGGCAAAGCCGACTTGTTGGTTATCGATAGCACCGCGGCGACGCGGGTTCGGTTTTATCGAGGCACCGCAACCGGCGCGTTTGATCCCGTGCCCGTCGTCTCTATTGACACCGGCATCAATGCAGCCGGGCAAACGGCTACCAGCAAAACGCTCACTGGCGATGTCGACGGCGACGGCGACCTTGATCTCGTTCATGTCAACGCAAGCACGCAACGGGTGCAGAGCTATTTCAATAACGGCGTCGGTGTTTTTACCAATGGCGCGTTAACGGAGAACTTTCTGTTAGGCAATGTTGTGGATTCGGCCCGCGACATCCACCTGGCCGACGTTACGCGTGATCGCCGCGCCGACCTCATCTTTGGCCATCAAGACAGCAACACGGGAATCGACACCTACGTTGCCAGTGCGATGATGCCCGGGCGATTCGCCATTACCAGTATGCACTCGGGTGTCGTTGGCTTTGACGCTGGCCGGGCCGGCGATGAAACGAGCGAAGTTGCTGATTGGAACGGGGATGGGTTGGTTGACTGGATCTTTGCATACCAAAGCGAGCGCAGCATCGTGCTGGGCCAAGGTGATGGCACATTTGCGCCCACCACTCGCATGATTCGACTTATCACTGACACCTCGGAACAAAGCGCGCCAGTTGTCGGCTTCAGCGCAGTGCGTTCAAGCGGCATTGGCGTTGCGAGCGCTGATCGTGACCACGATGGGCTTGCGGATTGTTTAGACTCGGACGCCGACGGTGACGGCATACTGAACACCGACGAAGATCTCAACAATAACCGTGACCTTGGCGACGATGATGCGGACGGCGATGGCGCGCCGAACTACCTTGATGCCATTACCCGCGCGCCCGGCGGCGTTGCTGGCAATCTCGCTTTTTGGACAATGGCAAGCGAGTCCGTCAGCGTCGACAACGGCGTCGTCGTCCGCTGGGACAGTGTCGCAGGCGAACCCACGATTTCCTCGGGGCGAGGTGCGGGCCAGACCTTGCGCCTCGCTCAGCTCAACGGATTCCCAACGATAGCCTTCGATGGTAACCAAAACAACCAGCCGCATGGCTGGCTGGGGCATCGCTGGCTCGAAGCGAGTAGCCCGCTCGCTGGGCGCGGCCAATGGACTCAATTTGCAGTGACGCGCAACAACGCGCTCGACGGCAACTACCTGTTTACCACACGAACTGGCTGTGGCCTCGACCCGTTCATTGGCCACTGGGTGCACAACGATGGCAAAGGTGGCATATGGAGTCGCAACGGCACGAGTTATGAAGTGACGGCCAGCGCCAACACGCAGTTTTCAGCTACCGCTGCAACGCTTGCGGTGTCGGCACGTACCTCGGCCACCACGTTTGCGTTGTACGATCAAGGCGGGCTCGTCGCGGTTACCGGCGAGCGCGATATCACGCTTGGTGACGATGTAGCGTTTCATCAGATGACGCGCTGTGGCGCCCAAGCTCACGCAGGCGAACTCGCCGAACAGTTGTTGTTTCGTAGCGCGTTAACAGACGCCCAACGTGGCCACGTTGCATCATACCTGGCCATAAAATACGGCTTACAGCTGCCGTTAGGTCAATCTTATGTAAGCTCTGATCCCGCGATCATGCCGTGGAACGCAACCGATCGCGACGGCCTAGCCTTCGACCATCGCGTGACGGTGGTTGGCCGCGACGACATCTCCGGTTTGCGGTTGCTCAACTCGCGCTCGCAACAAGCTGGTGCCGTGATTACGCTTGCCGTCCCCGACCCGGCGCAACTCAACACGAATCGATCGTTTGTTGCAATTGGCGACGACGATGGCAGTGTTAGCTTCAGTACAGGCGATGCGCCTGAGGGCCTCAAGCGGCAAGCACGCGTGTTCCGTGTCGTAGTAACTGGGTTGGCCCAGACGATGGTGCGGCTCGCGATACCTCGCTCAGTCCTGCCACCTTCACCGACGCCGCAAACCTTGTCTGTCTTGCTCAGCGCGACGACCGCATTTGCCGATGCGACGACCTACAGCATGACGCTGCAGGCCGACGAGTATTCGGTTGATGTGCCGATTCAAAATTCCGCGTTTTTCGCAATTGCGATGCCGCTCACGCAATAGCAAGCATCACTCAGCAAATTCCATCAAATCGTGGGCATCGTCGACGGGCACCACGAGGTCGGCAATGGAAAGCACTTTGTACTCCGCGTTGCCGCCGTCGCCATCACGATATTCCGACAACAACACCATGCCCAACGTTGGGTAAGTGTAACCCTCGGCTTGGTTTTTGATCAGCAGGTTAAACTCAGCTAGCGTTACCCGCAGTTGCACGTCGCTGTTGTCCGATAGATCGTCGGTGATGTAGCGACACGAACAGTATTCAAGCGCTTCAACCGTTTGCTGGGTTTGTTCATATGCCGTGCTAAACGTTTCGAGCTGTGCTGATACAGCGACAGCTTCAGCGATGGCCGTGGCATCAAACTCGGCCACGCTGGGCTTGGTGGCCTTGCGTGCTTTCGCCGGTTTCGCCGGTTTCGCCTTCGCTGCAGTTCCACGTTTCGTTGGCGCCCGCTTGGCGCTTGCCTTCTTGCGGGGCGCAACCTTCGACGGCGTTTTGCGTTTCAGCGACTTTGGTTTGCTGTTTTTTTGGGCCACGCGCAGTTGTAAGCCAAACAAAAAGCCACCGCAATTGCCGGTGGCTGGTGCGCTAACGATGACGGCGTGGCTATCGCATGTAGGCAGTACAGGTATGTGCACCTTGCCCCGTGCTAATCACGGTACGCGCGAAGGTAACTGGATCTAGTTGGGTGTAGTTGCCGTTATAATCCAACACCCAGAACCGATCGATCACTGGGTCGTACGTCATCCCAAAGTTGTCGATAAACGGCAGCCCACCGACGAGCAGCGTTGCAACGCCTGTCGTGACATTGATCGAGTACGCGTTAACCGAGCCTGCCGTGATGGCAACCAAACGATTGCGGGTGGAGTCGAAAGCCAGCCCGTCAACCGAACCACCGCCGATACCTAAGCTGGTGCCGATTTGGGTTGCCGCCCCCGTGGTTGTATTGATTGAGAACAGCTTGCCTGCGCTGACGCCATACAGTGTGTTGGTTGGCGGATAGTACGCCAACCCAAACATATCGCCTTGGCCGTGCGTGCCGATCAAGGTCGCAACACCCGTCGTGGTATCGACGCGGAACAGTTGGTTCACGCTGCGGCCATCGACGGCATACATCGTATCGCTTGCAGTATTAAATGCACAGTCACCAAACGCGTAGACCGGCCCGAACACGCCAAGATCGGTCGTGACCGGCGCCCCTGTAATATCGATTTTTTGCGACACCCGACCGGCATCTTTGATCGCAAACAACTTGCCGCGCACGCCGAAGGTTGCAGTGACGGTCACCGCAGCGTTGACGGTGGTGACACACGAACCAGTGCCACTGCAGCCGCCACCACTCCAACCAAGGAAGCCGCCAGTGATCGGCGTTGCGGTTAAGGTAACAACCGTGCCAGCTGGATAGATCTCACCACAATCGGTGCCACAGTTGATACCGGTGGCAGCCACCGAGCCACTGCCGTTGCCGGCTTTGTTAACCGTCAATAAAAAGCCTGGCGTGAAGTTTGCGGTCACCGCAGTTGCGGCTGACATGGTGACCGAGCAGGTGCCGGTGCCGGTGCAACCGCCGCCACTCCAACCAGTGAAGGTCGAGCCCGCATTCGCGGTGGCCGTGAGCTGCACGCTGGTGCCGCTATCGTAGGCTTCGCTGCAGTCGGTGCCGCACACAATGCCAGCAGGTGTTGATGTTACCAAGCCGGTGCCAGCGCCCGCTCTGGTAACCGTGAGATCGAACGTAGCTGCAAACGTTGCAGTCACCGTCGCAGCGGCCGCCATCACGACGGTACAGGTACCGGTGCCACTGCAGCCACCACCGGTCCAGCCGACAAAGCGTGAACCAGCATTTGGTTGCGCGGTTAACACCACGGCAGTGCCACTGTCGTAGGTTTCGTCGCAATCTGTGCCGCACGTAATGCCAGCAGGGTTCGATGTCACAGCGCCTGTGCCACTACCTGCAAGTTGCACCGTAAGCGCAACCCGTGCCGTGAAGTTGGCGATCACCATGCGCGAAGTATCGAGTGTTACTTCGCACGTGCCGGTGCCTGAGCAAGCCCCGCTCCATCCAGTGAAGACGCTGCCCGCATCGGCCATCGCACCAAGCGAAAACGTTGCGCCTGGCACGGCTTCGATTGAGCATGTCGCACCGCAATCAATGCTTGCAGGCGTCGACGCTACAACGCCGGTGCCGCTGCCGGTTTTGACTACAACCAAAGATTGATTGCGACCAAACGCGCCAACCACGGTGGTCGCGCCAGCAACGGTCACGGTGCATGGTGCAGTGCCAGTACAACCACCACCGCTCCAACCCAAAAAGGTCGAGCCGGCATTCGCAGTGCCGGTTAAGGTTACCGACGCACCAGCATCGAGGGTCTCGGTGCAATCGCCTGGACACGCGATGCCAGCGGGTGCCGATGCGATTGATCCTTGGCCGTTGCCAGTCACGATCGCAGTCAACGCATGGGTCGGCTTGTCGAACTTGGCGGTCGCAGTAGTATCACTTGAAATTGTAACGTCGCAGGTTGGTGCCGTGCCGCTGCACGCGCCACTCCAACCAGCAAACACGGCGCCGGCGGACGGCACGGCAACGAGCTTTACCGTCGAACCAACCGCAAAGCCTGAGCTGCAAGTAGCGCCGCAGCTAATGCCGGCGGGCGTTGAGAGCACTTCACCGGTCGCGTTGCCGATAGCCGTGACCGTCAGCGTTTTTTTCGCGGTCTCCGCGTCAACACCAACGGCCGCATCCGGCGTTGCAGGCGAAGGTCCACACGCTGCTACCGCACCTACCAAGAGCCCCAATTTCAAGAATTTCATTTTTCCTCCACGCAACGATTTTCAAAGCGCAGCAGACACCCGCTGCCGCGTAAGCCCCAATCGTAATATTTCTGAATTGTTAATTACAGCGTGCTCGCGCGAATTAGCTCTCGATGACAGTTTTGTATGGCGCTGCGCTGATCAATCTGTGGGAATATGGCCTACATGCGGCCCGCAACATCGTGGTGGTTAATCGTCACAAGCGTCAGTGCGCTAGCGAGTTGCCACAAAGGTGCCAACAGCAGCGTCGATGCAGCCGCGGTCGACGCCAGTGCTGATGCAGCGTTGCCCGACGCTGGATTTCGCTCAACGTCGATGTGGTTCGTTGGCGATTCATATCTCGAAGGCGCCAAGACGTATCTGCCGGCAAACTTCATGGGCTTCACACAAACCGTGTACGCCAAGGTTGGCGATACGCTCATCGGCCGCGCGATGTACATCGATCAAGCCGTCGCAAGCGACGCACGCGGCGTGGTGATTCAGCTTGGCATCAACGACATTGCAGCTGGCACCAACCAAGCCGTGCTGCGCACACGCATCGCTGACACCATGGACAAACTGCAAGGCGTGGCGTGCGTTGGGTGGCCAACGTATCCAACGAAGATCGTCGGCAGCTATGCACGGGTGGCGGCGTTGGCCCCAATTCTCAACAGTATGATTCGCGACGCTGCGGCAACACGACCGTGGATGCACGTAGTCGAATTTGGCCCTGAGATGGACGCCGATGTCGTGCGCTTGCGTTCTGGCGATGGGCTGCATCCGACGGCAGCGGGCTATAAGTTGCTAGCCAGCATGTACGCTGCTGCGTTGGTGACCAACTGCCAACCGCGCTAGCGCCGTGCTTGCGGTAACGCTGGGGTAACGGATGTCGCGATTTCCGTCGACGGGTAGCGTGCGAATTGGGCTGATCGACGCTGGCGCAAGTGACAATTTTGGGCGCGTTACTGCTCTGTTTCGTCACGGAATTTTTAGTACGGCAAATTCCTGGTCGTTTAAGCGTTTTCTCGACGATAAACTACGGCTCGGTAAGCAGCCGAAAATGCAAAACGCCGCCCGAAGGCGGCGCTGCTAATGATGCTTAGGAGAATTTAGTCTTGGTTGGTTGGGCGCGTCAGCTGGGCAAGCGGTGCGCCGTTTTCGGAGCCGGCTTGTAGCGTGTAGGTAACCGTGGTGGCGTCGCAGTCTAAGTTGCCGGTGGCAATTGCTTGGTATTTCTGACCGACGCCAGGGCCGGCCACGCCGAGGGTGCCTTGGCCGCCTTGATACGAGTATTGGAAATAATGGTCGTCGTCGACTTGGAAGCCGTACGCGCCCCAATCCGAGGTTTGCCACAACGCTGCGTCAGCTTTGCACTTGCGCTTACCTTGATAGTTTTGCTCGCAGCACGTCGTGGTCGGCGTTACCGCCATCGTGTATTCCGTTGCAGCACCAGCAGTATCCACTTTGACCGGATATGACGCGTTGCCCGCGTACGCCGATTTACCTTTTTTGCGAATCGAATCGAGCTGCAACTCAGCTTCGCTCGCTTTGCTCTTGTTCATGTAGTCCATAAAGGCTGGAATTGCGACGGCAGCCAGAATTCCGATGATCGCCACAACGATCATGAGTTCGATAAGAGTGAAACCGGATTGCGACTTGTTGCTTTTGATTTGGTACATAAAATCTCCTTGCGTGTGGTTCGTTGCGACGAGTTTGCCTAAAGCAACCAACGTGCCATCCACGCGCACAACAACGCGTCGCTACCCGACGACAAAACGCCGTAGGAAGGGTTCGCAGGATGCGTGAATTTCGACGCTAACCAGTCGCTACCCGACGGAGAATGTACCAACGCAACCGAACCATTGCCGCATCAGGCCGCGGCGTAAGAAACCCGCTGAGATCGCTCGTGGCGTGACGCAGTCCGTGCCATTAGCGCTGGCGCAACAGCCGCAGCACCGGCCCGCCGAGATACGCAGCGCAGACCGTGGCGCAAAATGCAGCCGGCAACCAAAACACCACGTAGTACGCGCCGATGCGAACATCGTGGACCCAACACAACGTGGTGAAGGTTTGCGCCAACAAGCCAAGGCCGCTAAGCCCTAACAGCAGTGCGCCGATGGCTTTACCTCGTACCGCAAGCACCAACCCAACGGTCAGCGTCGCGGCTAACAACTGCGCAGTTGGAACCGTTGACGGCACCACCGGTTGCATCCATGCGTAGACCAACAGCATCGGCACTGCCATAAACGATGTCACCATCGACCAGCGCAGCCACCGCATCAGTGGCGTTTGCGCGTGAGCACCGCGCCAGCGTTCTGCTACGGTGAACACCGAGCGAGCGGCGATCAAGTTGAGCACGATCAGCACGCCACCAAACGCAGCGACTGCGTGGGCCCATTCGATGGTGTGCATCTGCATCGACCAGGCCGGGTATTGCGGATCAACGACGCCGCTGGCGTGCCAAAAATTGATGCCGTTGAGGGTGCCCGAGCCAATCGCTGCCGCGCCCAGTGCCAGCCCCATCCAGCGCGCCCACTCGCGTCGCGCAAACAAGCCCAGCATGGTGATGATGGCGCCAGTCGACAGGACCGCAGTCATACGAACGTCGGGATATTCGATGGCCGGCACAAGTTTGTGACCAATGACAGCCGACAACATCATGCCGAGGTGAGTCGCAAACAATGCAGCTACCAACACGATGCTCATGCGCGCGCGTTGCTGCAGGGTTGCCCATAGTGTGCCGAGCGCCACTGCCCCGAGCATCGCCGTGATGATCAAAACCGGAGGCGTCAGCCAAGCGGTCGCGTGAACCAAATGAACCGCAACCGCGAGCATCCCAAGTAGCAACAAAACCACGCACACAGGGAGCATATTTCGGCGAGCCATGAAGCTTCAACGTATGGCCAAGGCCAAAGTTTTACTCATTCCGCGAAGCTATTTACTTGAAATAACAAGTGATTCGCGAACGGGTGGGTGGCACCCGTTTCCACCCGCACCACCCGGCACCCGTTCCACCGGGCACGGCCCCTGTCACCAGGCGAGGTCCAAACTCCGCTATGCTTGTGCCATGCGGAAACCAAGGGCGACGGTGATCATGAGTATGGTGAGTGTCGCAGTCGTGGCAACCAGCACCACCTCAATCGTGGTGGGGCAACCCGCGAACAAGCCGAGCAAGCCAACCGGCCCTGCACCAAGCGTTCGCGCGGTCGCGCCATCGCTGGGCCCAGTCAATCTGTTACAGCAAACCTCGACGCGAATCGCGGTTTCATCTACGGTCGACAATCCAACGAATCGACCAGATCATCTGCGCGATGGTGTGTTGGGCACGGCATGGAATTCGCGCACTGGTGATCTCAAAGGTGCATGGATTGCAATTCGCTTAGCGCCTGGCGCCGCAGCGCAAGAACTAAAAATCACCGCTGGGTACGACGACCCCAAGCACCCCGACTATTTTGCTGCCAATCATCGAATCACCAAGCTCCGGCTGTGGCGCGATGGCGTGAACGTGCTCGAAGCCGAACTCCAGCCTGAGCAACGCGGCTTACAAACCGTGCGGTTGCCAGCCAGTGCGGTGGTGGCCAACAGCAAAGAAGTGGAATGGAAGATCGAAATCGTCGACGTTTTACCTGGCAGCAAAAAAGCGTGGCGGGAAATCTGTGTGTCTGAACTCGAACTCTGGGGCATTGCCGCAGGCAAACCCTCGCCTACATTTCAGCCACCAATTTTGGTTGGCGGCTTTGATGTTGTCCGCGCCAGCATCGTCAACGTGCACGCATCAAAGGCTGCCATGTGTGACGAGGTGCTTGAACCACATGCCGAATCAACATGCACCGATGACCAAGGCTGCGACGACGTTGAAGGCCCGCCGGAATGTGCCGAAGGCATGCCCGCTGACAACGACAGCCTGGTTGCCCTCGGAGCGCCGCGTGGGCCGTGGCGCGAAGCCACCATCTATAGTTACCGAAACGACTCAATCTACGGTGCCTTCACCTGCGCGTTGCAAATCAACGTCGGCAAAAAATGGTACGCGGTGCCATTCGCTGCATGCACTGGCGAGCCTAGCGACGGCGGCCTTGATGCCTTGGCCGTTGTCGTCGACGAACTTGCCGTGCGCAACGTTGTCGCCGGGAAACAACCGGAATTAGTATTGCGTTGGACTACGACGGAACGCGACAGCCACGCAGTCACCAAAGAATGGATGCTGTGCGGCATCGGCCCGTCGCGCACCGTTTCGTGCGGCTTCGGCAAAGGCACTCAGCCAAACGCCAAAACCTACTTTCCGTGACGCAGCTACGGCGGCGGCGGCGGTGGCCCGCGATCGGCTTGGATGTCGAAACACACCGGCACAACCAGTGGCACAACTGGCGCGGCAGGTAGCAGCTTCGCATCTGCTGGCACTTCGGCGTAAACGTCTTTGGGCGGCGGCTCTCGGCCACAGCCATACGTCGCGCCCGGGGCTGAACCGTGAATTTTGATTGCAACCGTGCGTCGACAGGTGATCGCAAGGCTCGGCACAAAAACCTGATGGTTGCGATCGATCATGTAGACCGAACGCGGCCCACATCGCCGCACGCGTTTTTCAACTAACAGGCCTCGCATGTTGGCCGCCTTGGTCGCAACGTCGACGTCATGCAGCCCAACCGGCTTCCATCCTTGCGCGGCGTAGGTCTGCTCGCGTAACGCGGTTAGATACGCTTCAAAGGCGGCCGCGAAAGCGCTGCCTTCGTCTCCGACGGCAAAACCTGCGGCGTCGCGCTTCGGTGGTTTCGGTGCAACAATAGGCTTAGATTTTGGAGGCGGGGGCGCGCCTACCTTACCTGGCGAATATTCGTCGACGTAGGCAATCCTAGCTTGGGGATCTAACGCCATCGCGATTTCAGCAGGTCCACGTACGGTGGCGGCCGACGCCGAACATTGCGCCGGTGCGGTCTTGGTCAGCTCTGCCTTGGCTGCGGCATCGTATTCAAAATGCAGCAAGCCGTTGCGTTTATCAGCCACAACTAGGTTCCCTGCAGCATCGTATTGCATGCGCTCACCGGCGGTGGGGTCAGCGGCCAACCACCAATGCACCAATTTGCCCTTCGCGTATTCCTTGCGTATATCGCTAGTCTCACGACCGTTCTCGACGCGGCGTTGCCGAATGAGAAGGCCGTCGCCATCATACGTATTCAATGTTTCGGTGTCGTTTTTGCCGTCGCCATCGCCGTCGAGCCACACCCGCGTCGGCTGACCGGCGGCGTTGTAATCGGTGCCGTGCACAACGTTTGGCTTGCCATCGCCATCGCGATCTTCCACTTGCACCAATAGGCGGCCTGCGGCATCGAAGGTCGTCCGAGTTTCGGACTCTGGTTTACCATCCGCATTGGTATCAGACCACGAACGCGTGATGCGACCAGCGGCGTCATATTCCACATTCCAGATCTCCGGGCTGCTGCCTGGCCCCGCCACCGTGGTCTTTTTGATCACGTTCCCGGCAGCGTCGTACACATTTTGCTCGTCGTACTGCACTGGGCCAGGATTGCCATCGACCCATGCATGCACAACGCGCTGCTGCGCATCATAGACATACTGTTTTTGCCAACCTTTGCGCCACTCGCGAACCACGTTGCCGGCGGCATTGAGGGTGAACTGCAGATTATCGGCACCGCTCGGCAACAACTCGCCAGCAGCGTCGTACTTGTAATCCCGCTTCTCGATCTGGTCGCCACGCTGTTCTTCTTGGTGAATCAACCAACCCGCCGGACTGTAGCGGTAGCGTTGCCGGAGCTCTGGATAGCCATCGTAGTACTCATCGCTCCAGGTTTCGATCAGCAAGCCACGCGCGTCAAAGCTATTGCGCGCTTCGAATTCGACGACTCCGTCGCCGTTGCGGTCAAGCCAGACCGTGAGCACGTGGCCAAAGCGATCGTAGGTATAACGGGCTTCGTTGTCAGGCACGCCATCGCGATTCGCGTCATGCCAAACGCGGCTCGGCATCGCCGAAATGAAACCAACACCGAACAATGATTCGGTGCCATCAGTTGCCTTGGTTTTGCAAACTGCCCAGCCACGCGGACAGCGCACTTGCGCTGGTTCGTCTGCGGCGACACGGCCACATTGCCGCGGCAGTGAAGTCGCGGTGGCACTCGGCACCACCGCGGCGCCTGTTGCTGGTGCGACCGGTGGCGGCAACGGCAAGGGCCTATGCGTGCAACCGAGCACCACGCCTATCGACAATAGACCAGCTCGCGAAACCAAGTACCACGAATATCGCTTTGGAAATACAGTCACGCAGCGACGCTAGCATTTTCCATGCCGCTGATAACTATGCAGAATCGCGGCTTTCGCACGTTGGCACAATGCACCCGCGTTCACGCTAAGCGGGCGGATTCCGCACGCGTGCGGCCCTCTCGCACCTGCCGTCACACGACCGGGCGTTCGCTGCAAGCCCCGTTTTCACGATGCCATCACGCACCGGCGCGATGGGCTTCACGAGGCAAACGCCTGATGCAACGCTTCATTGATTGCGATGCGCAATGACGCCGACGGGGCCACCTGGTCGACGAGGCCGGCCCAGCCTTGCAAGCCACCGGTGTGCACCACGACTGTGTGCACAACGCTGTCCGGTTTCCGGACGTGGCGAGCAGCCACCACGGCGCGCGAAGAATAAATCGGGTCCAGCAGAATGCCATACTCAGCCCACCCCGATTCGATGGTGCGCAAACGAGCGGCTGGCAACTCGGCATAACCTTCGAGTGGCGGTGGCAACCACAGCGGTGGACGCACAGGGTCGGCAACAGCTGGCAGCGCTGCCGTGGGCCCATCGCTGTCAAGGCTGTGCATCATCGCTGCTGGCACTGCAAGGCAATGTTGCAGGGGTGCCAACGCACCTGCGATGCCGCGCGCGGTGGTGCCCGAGCCAGCTCCGACGACGATTTGCAGCGGCGTAGCGAGCGGCAGTTGCGCCGTTATATCGGCGACGATGCCAGCGGCACCGGCTCGGCCGCCTTCACTGTCGCCGCCCATCGGCAACGTTACGTACGCTGGCACAGTGGCGACAATGCGTTGCACTGCCTCACTGGCCCAACCGCGGTCGAAGTCCGCTTTCCGGACATTGTGCAATTCCATGCCCGCGGCTCGGCAATACGCCAGCGTCGGATTAGCTTGATCAGCATGCTCGCCACGCACGATGCCCACCGTTGGCACGCCATACGTCCGCCCAAACACCGCCAATGCGTGCAGATGATTTGAGAAGGCTCCGCCGAGGGAGACGATGCCTGTAGCGTGTTGCAGGTGTTGCAACTTGCGCCACTTGGAACCGATGCGCTGCGGGAAATGCAGATCATCTCGCAGCAGCCAAAACCGATCCCCGATGGGTGTCAGCGCTGGCCGTTTGGTTGGTTGCGAACCGTCGCTCGACGAGGAATTCAAAATATTCGCCTAGGCGTACGCCCTAGTGCTTGAAGAACACTAGCGACGAATTGATGTTGTCAGGCACTTGTCGCGACGGTTGCATCACTAGTGATGCAGCCAACTCACGCGCTGCCGCCAGGTACTGTTGGTAGTTGGGTATCGTTGGCGTGTTATTGGCTGGCGCGGCAGCAGGCTGCGCCAATGCGGATTCCAGCACGGCAACAAAGCTTGGCGGTGCAACATCACGCGGATGCGTCCACGCGCCGGTACGCCAATCAAATTGATACAGCTGGACGAACCGCTCACCAACGTCGGCGATGAACTCGATGGCAGCCAGCAAGAACTCAAATTCTTCATCGCTAATGAACGAGTTAAAGTTCAACCGTGTCCAACCGGGCTTGATGCCTTCAAAGCCTTCCAGAATTGCATCGCGATAACCATGCGACACCGCATCGCCGATGTTCAGCAAGCGGTGCCCATACGGTCCCGCGCAGGCGCAACCACCGCGCGATTGGATGCCGAACAGATCGTTAAGCAGCCGCACGACAAACCGTGGATGCAGATAGCCACCGTCGGTGCTGCGCACCATAAATGACAACATGGCCAACCGAGGCGCTTCGAGATTGCCTAACAGCGCCACGTTGGGATGCTTTTGCAAGCGCGCAATTGCGGTGCGAATAAAGGTTTCTTCGCGTTGCTCAATGGTGGCGACCCCCATCGCATTCTTCACCCAAAACACCAACCCAGCGCGAATCTTCTGAATGATCGCCGGGGTGCCCGCATCTTCGCGCGCTTCGATATCGTCGGTAAAATGGTGCGCACTCGAGCTTACGTAGGTCACCGTGCCGCCACCTGCCGTGCTAGGCGTGGCCAATGTGTACAACACGGGGTTGAACACCAAGATGCCTGGCGTCCCCGGCCCGCCGATGAATTTGTGCGGCGAAATGAAGATAGCGTCGTAGCCGTCGACGCTGCCCGGCTTCATGTCGATGGCAACGTAGGGCGCTGATGCTGCGAAATCAAAAAAAGCAAAAGCCTCGTGCTCGTGCAACAAGCGTGCAATCGCACGCGTATCCGAAATCATGCCAGTCACATTGCTGGCTGCCGAGAACGAACCAATCTTCTGACGGCCTGCAAACTTCGCATCTTGCAACGCTACCCGCAATGCGCCGAGATCGATCATGCCTTGTGGACACAATGGAATCTCGACGACTTCGGCGATGCTTTCGCGCCATGACACTTCGTTGCTGTGATGCTCATACGGGCCAACGAAGACGACGGGCCGCTGCGCCAAAGGTAGTGATGCCAACAATTCGGCGCGCCGACTGCTCGGCACGGTGAGGCCAAGCATGTCTTGCAACCGTTTGATCGCGGCCGTCGAGCCGGAGCCGGCAAAGATGATTTTGTATTCGGGCGCGCCAACTTGCGCTTTGATGTACTCAGCAGCTTCGTGCGCAAGCTTCGAGGTGCTCGCGCCGGTAAATGAATCTTCCGTATGGGTGTTAGCGTAATACGGCAACACTTGATCGCGAATGATGCGCTCAACCAGCGCTAGCCCGCGGCCCGACGCCACGTAGTCGGCATAGGTGAGCACCCGAGTGCCAAACGGCGTTTGCACAACGGCGTCGCTACCGATCAACTGCGAACGAATCCAAGCCGGCGAAACGGTAGTTACTTCAAACACATAAACCTCTTGCAAAGACACTAGCTCATAGCCCAAGCGAACACCAAGTTACAAGCGGTCATCGACTGTGAGCGCTAGCGTGGCCGTATCTGTGGCCTTCACCCTAGCCGCCAAGGATAAAGTCAAGGCATGGCTTATCCTTGGCATCCATTGTTTGCAACAACGCCTACGATCATGCTGTTGCTGATGACGTGTGGTTCGCCGACGGCGAATGTGCTTGATGCAACGTTGGCCATAGACGCGCGTGAGGAGCCAATCAAACCAAGCTGCGCGCAACCGCGACCAACCTATACCGGGGCCGCCCCGGCGCGCGTTGATTGGGCGTTGGAGGCTAGCCAAGACTCGACCTTGCGAGATATCGCGCTGATGGACGATAGCACCGCGGTAGCGCTAGTGAGCGCAGCGCAACCATTCACATTGGGCGGTCAGTCCATCGCGGCAACCGGCAAGACATTGGCTGCCGTCGTGATCACCCACAGTGGCAGCGTCGTGTGGCATCAGCCGTTGTTGGCAGGCGAAGTCTACGCGGCGCGGGCGACGAGTGATGGCCAACAGGGTGCGTGGGTAACAGTGTATGCACGCGATACCGTGGTCCTCGGGCCAAGCCAGCAACGCCAAACCCTACCGCTCTCGAATACACAGGTCACGCTGCTGTTGTTGCACGTCCGCGAAACCGGTGTTGCGCTTGCCGCTACCATCAGCGGCAACGTTGCGGTTGATGGCTTCATCACAGCGACGCCCGCTGGCGGAGCAATCATCGGTGGTGCGTTGGCGGGCGAAACGCTAACGATCACCAACGCGGCTGGCGAGCCAACGACCACCAACGTGGAAGCTGGTCGCAGCCATGGTTGGTGGGCCGTGTTCGATAATAGCGGCGCGCCGCTACAAACCGGCATTGTGGCAGGCACTGCGCATAGTATTGTGCGCTCGGTGGTGCAACGCCCTGGCGGCAAGCTCGCCATCGCAGGGCGCTTTGGTGGTTTTCCGAATGGGTTGACGGCGAAGTTTGGGACTGGCCCCACGCCCAAGCAGCTCGTAAATGTCACCGCCGATGACGATCCGTCGTACGATGCGTTTGTGGCGCAAATCGCAGCGAATGGCGAAAGCACCGACGCAGTGCGCATTAAGTCTTACAACAACAGTGATGCGGATATTGCGTTAGTCGATGCCGGCAGCAGCGATGGTGCGATGTGGGGGCATGTGCAGTCAAAAAGCTACCTGACCTCATTTGACGTGGAGCCGCCGATTACCTTTCCGAACCCGCTGTTTGAAGACCAAAGCACCGTTGGCCGTTGGGACCAGCGCGGCGCGTTGGTGGAAGCTCGCTTGAGCACTTTGATGACCTTGCTTGGCCAACGGGCCGCCACCGCAACCAGCCTTGGCACCAGCACCTGGACCGCTCAACCTGGCACCGCGGCGGAGCTCGCGGTTACCGTCGATTCAGCGCTGCACACCGAACTGCTGCTGCAGCTTAACGCCAACGCCGAGGTGGTTGGTGCGCGGCACGTCGGCATCGCGACTGCCAATGGGGTGTGGCAGCCGCTCAAGCTCGTGCCGACGTGCGGAACCATGTGGTTTGCGGCCACAACGTTAGCCGGTGAGGTCCGCATCGTTGGGGCAAATGAAGTTACGTTGAGCCAACCGCAATCGCGGGCGGTAATCTTCGGCGCGACGGCGATGTGACGTAGCTACCCGCGTTGCGCGACTAAAATATTACAGACTGCGTCGAGCATGATCGGCAAGCCGTCGCCGCCAGCAAGTTCGCGGAAATAGTTCATTACGCTGGTTCGCACCACCGCGAGTTCCTCGGGATTACAACGACGCAACATAGCCCCCATCACCGGGTTATTTTGCATAGCGTCCCAAATCAAGCGCCCATCGGATAGCGCAAACGTTGCAGTGAACGGATAAACCTGTGGGTTCACCAACGGCGCTGCGCTGGTAACTTCCGCGATCAATGCTTCAGCGGTTGCGATTTCGATCCAGCTGCCTTTGCTGCTCGTTGGCATCAAGTGCTTCGGCATCGCTGCCATCACAGGCGCCATCTGCGCGCGCATCATGGGATTGGTTGCCGGGCCTTGCCACACCGCGGTTACAAACAGCCCGCTTGGGCGCAGCACGCGAGCAGCTTCGCGCCAACCGGCCATGCGGTCAGCAAACAAGAAAATGCCAAACGACGAGAACACTGCGTCGAACGATGCATCTGCATATGTCAGCGCTTCGCCATTTTGCACATCGCATTGCAGCATCGCTGGTGGTGCGCCAAGGGCAGCGCCGGCTTGTTGCGTCAGCGCGACCATCGCCGACGAAAAATCGCTTGCGACGATTTCGCCAGCCTTGCCTGTCATGGCCAGCTCGCGTTGCGCGCGTTGCACGGCAGGCAATGCCAACGCGCCACTGCCGCACGCAATATCCAACATTCGCGCGGCCGGAGGCAGCCGTGCGTCGACGGTTTGCAACATCGCTCGTGCAATGTAGCTGGTCAGCGGCGCAAACATGCGCGCGTAGAGTTCGGCATGATCATTCCAACTTGCAGCAACATCTTGCGTCATGGCGCGACAATAACGGTTTTGGGCCAACATCGTGTTAGCGTCGTTGCATGAACTTTCACGACGAAGTCAAAAAGCGCCTCGAAACTCATCATGGCGGTGCCACATTTGCTGACACCATGGCCAAAGGTTTTGCCAGCCGCTTTAACGACGACTTTTGGGCGCTGTGGCAGCGTGATGTAGTGGCCCATCAGGCTGCAACGCCAACCTATGTCGATCTTGGTTGTGGGCCAGGCCTACTTTTGCGGGCGTGGAAAGAACGTTACCCCGCAGCACGCGTGCTTGGCGTTGATGTGCAGCCCTACATGCTCGAAGCCGCGCGGACCGTTGCAACCGACGTCGGCGGTGAGATTGTCGAGTGTGACTTGCACGCCCTTGCGCTGCCGTTGCCCGACAATTCCGTCGACGGCATCGTTTTGTCGATGGTGATTCATGAAATGCATGAGCCGGTTGGGCTGCTGCGCGAAGCCCACCGCGTGTTGCGTGGCCGCATGGTGATTTCGGATTGGGTGCGGTCGCCGTTGCAAACATATCTGCAGCGCTGGCCGCTAGAAGAAAGTTTGCAACTGTCGAGCCCTGCAGAAAAACGCGCGCACCATTTCGATCACTTCATGGAACATTGCAAATACACCGCAGCCGACGTTACCTGGCTGGTGCAAGAACTTGGCTTCGTGATCGAATCGGCAACCGAACGCCAAAACGGACAATTCCTGACGCTGGTGGTGCGCAAGTAGTTGGCAAACCGGCACGCAGCCGCGGCGGCCTTACGCTACATTGGTGCTCTATGCAGCTGTCTTTGCATTCTGTCCTTGGCACCGTTGGTATTTTTACTGTTGCAGCATGCGGCGGTGGCGAGAGCACCGTCGATGCGCCAAAGGTTGACGCAGCGGCGATTGTCGATGCGCCCGTGAATGCGACCACGGTCACGATTCCAATCAGCAACTTACCTACCGATGTGTCGTCGATGTCATTTGCGTACTACGACGGCACCGGTGCGTGGGTCGAAGCACCAACACCGGTCAACAACGCCATCACGCTCAAAGTCATCGGCAATACCTACGCGCTTGCGCTTGGCTGCAACACTGGCTTTTTCATCGTCACCACAGACATTGCGCACCGTGCGATCACCGACCAAAGCCCCGTTGAAGCGCCGTTACTATGCAACGGCAAAGCCCAACCGGCCCTCACCAGCATCGCCGGGACGCTCACCTCTGCATCTGACAGCAGCAACATCGTTGCAGCTGGGGCTGACAACAGCAGCGTCAATTTCGCAGCCGGCACCAACTCCAAAACGTACATGCTCAACACTGCACCGGGCACCGTCGACGTTTTTGCCGCTCGCTTGCAAGGCAACGGCGTGCCTGCAGTGGTGAAAGTAGAACGCGACTTCGTCGTGGGCACCACGCCGATCGCTGGCAAAAACATTACGCTTGCTAGCGGTGCCGTTGCACCCACCGTCGTTGCGCAACCGGGCGCCAACATCTCGTCGGTATCGACCCTGATGATGCTCACCGGCACACAATCGGGTGACCTCGACGTGGTTGATGCACCTTATGGGTTTGCAGCGTTGCCAGTTGCGCTTGCTAAGCCAACCGACCTCTATCAAATGACGGCGACCAATGATGACGTTGCGGGAGACGGCGACGTGACGGTGGTTACCGTTGCAGCTCGGCCAGCCGCAATTACGTTTGAAACCAATTTGATGGCGGCGCCAGTCCTGGGCTCGACGGAACTAACATTCAACAAGCTCACAACGGCTGGTGCGAAATATACCGGGCTCAGCATCGGCAAAAATAGCGCGAGCGATTTTTACCTTGAGTTCAGCAGCTTCACCGATGCCTATCTTGCCGCGGCCGCGGCCTCGCCCCGCTGGCCGATTCCCGACTTCACCAACGTTGGCAACTGGCCGCTCGTGCTTAAGGCTGTCACGGCCAAGGGCCGATCGTTTTCGATTTCGGCAACTGTTACCAGCGGCACGCCGGCAACCTCTGGCTTCCGTGCGGTGACCCACACCAACAAAGCGACGATTCCTGCTACTGCGCGTTTCGCAAGCGAATCATCGTCGGCCGAGGCCAGTGCCATCATCCGCAAGCTGCAACACCAAGCGCGCCAACGCTAACGCTCGGAACCAACTCGTTAGCGCGAACTACTCACACGCTTCTTTACAGATTAGATCAAGGTCGTCGAGCCAAGCACCAGTTGTGGATTCGCAGTAAGCCAAGCAGCGCGCTTCGGTGTCAGCGGCGAGGGTTCCGCCACATTCGACGGTCTGACGTGCATAGCTTTGGCAATCGCCGTTGAATCCAGCGTAGTAACAGACCGCGATTTCGGTAGACCCAAATGAGTCATCCAAGTCACGGCTCTCGTCACCGCAGTCGCTTAAACACGTGTCTAGCTCTGCGACGCACGCAGCGGACTGATCAGCAAAAAACGGCAGGTCGGCAACGATTGCGTCACATAGTGCTTTTGCTTCGTTGTCGCCCTCACACGCGTTTTGACATGACACCGGCAATGCTGCCGATTCTTTCAATGATTTGTTCAGCAGTGCTCGCGCTTTGGCCTGCCCCATAACACCGCCAAATGATGGCAATGCGACGCGGCTTTTGGCAAACGCGTCTTTGATACATAGTCCACGTTCCTCGGCGGTTAGCTCGCGCACTACAACCTGGCCAGCACAAGGGCCACCGTTGCATGTCGCAACGAGAGAAAACTCGCCGCTGCCCTGCCCTTGGTATGGCGACACGCCAACGTAGTAGCGACCAGTAGATGCTGCGGTGTACTTCTTCGTAAGTTTCTTTGGCGCGGCCTGGAACGACGACGACCGCACTGCGCTCAGCCCGCTGTAGAGCGTAAAGTGTGGACTCAACGTGCCTACGGTAACGTTTTGTACCAACGTCACCTTATCTCCCTCTCTTAGATCGAGCGCATACACCGACAATTGCCGCGGCGCCAATGACCCTTTCGTTACCACGCCAAGTGACAACAATGGAGCGTTGTCAAAAAGGCCATCCGCCTTGCCGGTTGCAATGTCAAATGCCGTCCATGTCTCATCATAGTCGGACTCGCTCGCACATCCTGCAGTGGCTACCGCAACTGCCATTACTGCCACGATTAGTCGTCGATTTATGGTCATGCACGGGCATAAGCACAATTCGCGCCAAGTCGCGACCTATCGAGAATCCAGGAAACGACGTTGGCGCCGCTTTGTGTCGCTGGCTAGGGTATTCGCCGGCTGCTCGCGCTAACACTGGGAACTATTTGCTGGGCAGCGTCGGCGCCAACTGCAACGTCTTGGCGATTGGGCCGCACGGCCGACCAACGCATGTCAGAAAATATGTGCGATGCGATGCGCGGTCGCGGACCATCCACGTTTCGACGCGTTTGGTTTTGCGTGGCAATTTGCCTTTGGGTTGCCAAGCGTAGCCCGGCTGGCCACCCATCGTGATAGATGCCCGTTGGTACGGCACCTTATACTTTTTGCTCAAGGTTACCGACGGATCGCTGTCGTCGGCCATCAGCGCATTGGCCGAGGTTGCTTCGACGACGCCGAACGTAAATGTAACCTTGGCGGCCGGCTTCTTCTCGCCGACCGTAACGGTTACCACTCGGTTATCAGCGTCCCGCGTAACCGTAACCGCACCTGGCAGCTGAATCGAAAATGAACGAGCTGCGTCTTGTACCCAAAAGCCTTTACCGCGTTTGCTCGCTTTGACGTTTTTGAGCACACCCTCGTCATCCACCACTTCGTTGGGGTTGCGCAAATGAAAGCTGGCGCGGATCGCGTCGTTGGCAACGTCATCACCCGAGCCTTGTGCAGCAACGGTCGTTAGCGTGAGAAACACGCCACGCGTTACATCTTGGGTATGGATAACCCGCATGCGTTCAGCGTCGGCCGAAGCTTCAAATTCGCGGATGCGGACGCCTTGTTCGCTTCGCGGGTTTTCGAGCACCGTGCCGATTTTTGTCATCTTTTGCCGGATATCGACGGCGATCGATTCATTCTGCAGCGAATTGGCGCCGGTGCTTACCAGTTCAAGTTTGCGAATCGTGTTGGCATTGGCGCTGGCAACAAAAAGATAAACATCGATCGCTTTGCTTTTCGCTGAAGCCGGCGTGCGCGTCACCGTGAGCTCAGGCCGTTGCGGAAACGTGATTTCAAACAATGGCGATGCAACCCGCATGCTGCCGTCGCTGCGAGGATACAGCCAAAAATCACCGGCACTGGCGAGCTCGGGCGTGCCCTCGGTAACCGTCGCCGGTGTGATGGGCCGCTCGGTGGCAGCCGAACCAGCACTTGCTGCAGAACCAGCATCCGCTGAGCCGGCTGCGCGGCCTGCCGAGCCTGCTGCGTCCAACGGCACCGACGGTTCGTCAGCCGTCCCTGGATTAGCAGTGACCAGCGCTAACACCACGCCCAGCGTTGCCGCACCGGCCACGCCTGCGCCGATCAGCAGCGGAGTGCGGTTGCCCAGCGGCGTACCAGCACGTCGCGGCTTCACAAGTTGTGTCAGTTGCGCCATCTCCGACGACACGGACCGCGCCGGAGCAGGCGCAGCCGCAGCCGCCAGTTGGTGCGCTGGCGTCATGACACGGCACTGATCACAGCCCCAACTCTGTTGCTCTGCAAACCAGCGCAACATGTAGCCGCAAGTTCGACACGTGGGCTGCGCTGACATAGCCCCAGCATAAACTGCCTTTGCGAATAATTCCTAGAAATTCACCAACGGTTCGCTCGCGCCAGCGCCGTGTGCGTTCGAACGCTTGCGTTGCTGTGTGTGCATGAAAGCTATGCGCTGCGTTTCGATCATGTTGGGAGCACGCTGCTCGCTGGCTTTATTGTTGGCAACGCACGCGCGCAATTCATGGCTGGGGTGTTGTTGTTCTACCAGGGCAACTCGCCCAGCATTGAAACAGCAGCGACCGCCGAGGGCGACGACCAATCGCCAGGCCGCCCATCCAGACTAGCGCCTAGCGCAATCACTAGCTGCCGCAGGCGGGTTTTGCGGTAGCGCACCGGCAACAAATAGGGCATTTCTGCGTTGGCAGCAGTTGCGCTAGCCCTGGTTCGTGCTTAGTCATGGCAACCATGACCACCGAACGTACTGAACGTCACGAATTTCAGGCTGAAATCAAGCAGTTACTGGATCTGATGATCCACTCGTTGTACTCCGATCGAGACATCTTTTTGCGCGAGTTGATCTCGAACTCGTCCGATGCGCTCGACAAGCTGCGCTACCTGCAGGCGTCCGATGCATCAATCGAAAGCGCTGGCGACCCACATATTCGGGTAAGCGCGGATGCGGCAGCGCAAACGATTACGATTGCCGACAACGGCGTTGGCATGTCGCGCGCCGAAGTAGTCAAAAACATCGGCACCATTGCGAAGTCGGGCACCAAAGAGTTTTTGGCTGCAGCCAAAGCCGCGCAACGCAAAGACGTGACGCCGGAACTGATCGGCCAATTCGGCGTGGGCTTCTACTCAGCATTCATGGTCGCTGATCGTGTCGAGCTCACCACTCGGCGCGTTGGCGAAGACGTTGCTACCGTATGGTCGTCGACCGGCGATGGCACGTACACCATAACCGACGGCACCCGCGCTGGCCACGGCACCACGATCACGTTGCATCTCAAACCGCGCAGCACTGACGCTGGCGACGCCACTGATGCAACCCACGGCGATAAACTTGAACGCGACTACACCCAAGAGTGGACCATCCGCGACATCGTGCGTAAGTACTCGGATTTTGTCGCGTACCCAATTCGCATGGAAGTTACCCGCACCACGCCCGCTGACAAAACGGCCGAAGGCGCCGACGCAGCGCCGGTGATCACCGTCGAAGATCTGACATTGAACTCTGGCAAAGCCATTTGGGATCGCTCCAAAGGCGATGTTTCCGACGAAGAATACAAAGAATTCTACCGCCACATCTCGCACGATTGGCAAGCTCCGCTGCGCACCATCCCTGTGAACATCGAAGGCACGTATGAAGCGCGTGCGTTGATGTTCTTGCCATCACAAGCGCCACCGGATCTTTACAACCCAGAAATGAAGCGCGGCTTGCAACTCTATGTGAAGCGCGTGTTCGTGATGGACGAGTGCAAAGAGTTGATGCCGCCGCACTTCCGCTTTGTCAAAGGCGTGGTCGATGCGCATGACTTGTCGCTCAATGTCTCACGCGAAATTCTGCAAAAAGACCGTCAAATTGGCGTGATCAAAAAGCAGTTGGTCAAAAAAGTCACCAGCACGCTCGACGATATGAAGCGCAACGACGTCGACAACTACACGACGTTCTGGCGCGAATTCGGCCCGGTGATCAAAGAAGGCCTGCTTGGCTTCGATGAAAGCGAAAACGAAAAGCTGCTTGATCTAGTGATGGCGTACACCACGCGCAAAGCCGGCGAGCTCACCACGCTCGAAGCCTACGTCGAACGCATGCCAGCCGAGCAAGAAGCGATCTACGTGTTGACCGGTTCGTCGCCGGAAGCCGCTGCGAAGTCGCCGCTGCTGGAAACCTTTGCGGCCAAGAACATCGAAGTGCTGCTGTTCGCCGACCCCGTCGACGAATTGTGGATCGAACGCGCTGCGAAGTTCAAAGGCAAGACCATCGTCTCGGTTGGCCGTGGCGAAGTGAAGCTCGGCACCGAAGCCGAACGCAAACAAGAAGCCGAAGCGCTCGCCGACAAACAGCGTGAATTCTCGGACCTGTTGGCGTGCTTCCGCGTGCACTTGCAAGAAGATGTCAAAGAAGTGCGTGTTTCGAACCGTATGACCTCGTCGGCAGCGTGCTTGGTTACCGACGGCAATGCGCCATCGCCGCGGCTGCAACGCATGCTTGCGCAGATGGGCCAAGCGCCTGAGAAGGTCAAGCCAGTGCTCGAGATCAATCCGAACCACGCCTTGTTCACCAAAGTCAGCGACATCTTCAAAGCGAGTGGCACCGACCCGCGCCTCGCGATGTTTGCGCAGATTCTCTACGCTCAAGCTGCCATCAGCGAAACCGGCCAGATTCCGAACCCTGCGGCCTTCAGCCAAGCCTTGAGCGACCTAATGCTGCGCGCTGCGACCTAAACGCCAGCGTTAGCGGCAATCCGTCGGGCATAGCCGATCAGTTTCCAAATTCTCGTTGCAGACACCATCGCCGCAACGCGGCGCCGTCATGTCGCACGACACATACGGTGGGCAAAGTGGCGTGCATACGCCCCAACAGTCAGGATCGTCGCAACCCGCTAGGCCGTCACCGTCGGCGTCGAGGGTTGCGGCACGGCAGAGTTCGGCTGGGCTGCCAACCGAACGATACGACAACGCCCAGGTGTCGGCGATCTCGCCACCGCCTTTGTCGCCGCCAAACAGCACCAACCGCGCATTGACGGCGTCATACGCCATGTCGGTCAGTTCAAGCGTAGGTGGCGAGGAAGCGAGAAACAGTTCTTGCCACGTGGTGCCGTCCCACTCCCATAGGTCACGTCGAACCAGCCGGTTGCTGCTGCCGCCAAACATGACCACGGTGGCCCGCACTGGATCGTACGCGAGCGCTGCGTTGATGCGTGGTGGTGGGCTCGCTGCAGCTGTCGCCTTTTGGGTCCAAACGCCAGCAATGCTATCCCACTCCCACGTGCCACTCGGCGTCACTAACACGGCGCGGCCGCGCCGCTGATCATACGTTACAGCATCACCAATCGTGCGAGTGGCGCTATTTGCTAGTGGCGGCGTGCGATCAAGCCACTGGCGGTTGGCACCATCCCACTCCCACACTTCCTTCACGAGCTCGCCGTTGGAGTCACGACCGCCCAAAAGCAGGACCCGCTTGCGCACAGTATCAAACGTCATCGTTGCCGAGTAGCTTGGCGTTGGCTGCGGTCTGGCTGTAGGGGTCTGATTCCGCCACGTCTCAGTAGCACCATCGAATTCCCAAACGTCGTTGTGAGCGGTGCCGTCGGCCAAGCCACCAAACACCACCAACTTGTTGCGCAGCGGGTCAAATGCGCTCGCATGATACCGTCGCGGACTCGGTTCAAACGGCGGCACTAATGGCCGCCACGAGCCATGCCGATAGCGCCAGGTCTCGTTCGAATCTGCGTTTCGTGTGCTACCGCCAAACATGTAGAGATCGCCCGTGTTCGGGTTGTAATCAAGCGAATGCCCAGAGCGACGTACGGGCATCGCTGCGGGTGGTACCAAGACAGCAGCGCCAGTAGACGATACCCAATACGTCTCATCGACAAACATCGAGTCGTCGTTTTCCCCGCCAAATAGGACAAATGAATCGTGGTCGGGGTCGTATTGCATGGTTGAGCCAGTTCGCTCCGTTGTGAGAGTCGGTAGCCGCAACCAATTGATACCGTCCCACTGCCACGTGCCGTCGATGCCAGCGACGAACAACGTGCGTTTGGCAGTTTCCGAGTATGCCATTGGATGGAAGATTCTCGATGGTGGCGACGTCGCCGGCGTGCGCGCCAACCAGTCGGTGCCATCCCATTCCCAGGTGTCGGCCAAACCGCCCGCGCCGCCAAACATCACCAACCGGTCGCGATCTCGATCGTCGCTAAGCTGGCAAAAGCCACGCCCTGGTGGCCGTGTAACATTGGTAGCTTCTTTCCACTCGCTACCATTCCATCGCCAGGTGTCATTCAGATTTGGCGCGCCGCCGAAAAGTACAACTTCGCCGCGAGCTGCGTCGAACGCCATCGCAGCGCCATAACGAGCCGATGGATGCACCGGGGTTGTCTTGTTCGTCCAGGTTGCACCATCCCACGTCCACGTATCATCCAGAAGCACGGTTCCGGGAGCGGATCCGCCGAACATCACGACCTGCTGCCGTACTTCGTCGTACGCCATCACGTGGTACAAGCGCGCGGGTGGGGTAACCAGCGTCGGTACGTAAATCCAATCGGAGCCATCAAACTCCCACGTGTCGTCGAGTTCGCCGTCGTCATTTTTGCCACCGAACAGCACCAGGCGCTTGCGGGCGCGGTCATAGGCCATGGCGTGGCGTGCACGCGGCAGCGGTGGTGGTTCCGTGAGGGCGTCCCAACGCGCTTCTTCTTGCAAACAATGCGATGAACAGCCATCGCGACCGAGCCCGTATGGACCGCTATCGCAGTGCTCATCGCGTGCGCGATCGATGTATTCGTTGCCGCACACACCGGTCGATCGACAATCTTCGGTGCAATAGCCGGTTGGTGACGTGTCGTTGCCATCACAAACTTCGCCTACCGCGGTGTCAACGTAACCGTCGCCGCATCGCTGTGGAAAACACACGCCGCTTTTGCAATTGCCTGGTGTTGCACCGACGGTGCACGCCTGATTTTCTGCAAGGTTGCCACATACCGTATAGTGTTCATCGGTGGCGCATAGCGTAGCGGCTTCGATCCGAACACAGGTCGTGCCCGTCGCACATACAGAGCCATCGTCGCAAACAACGACCGGCGCTGGTAAGCAGCCCACAACCGCCCCGAGCAACACGGTCAATGCAACGTGCGCGCAAGTAGCACGCCAAGTCCTCTCTGATGGCATCCATCCACGTTATCAAAAAGCACCGAGGTAATGTGAAAACAGGCACCTTCCGCGGGCGGCGCAAAGTCGAGATTAAGCCCGGCGCAAATGCGAGTTTTACCGGCACTGGTGTGCCTGATTCGTGTGCGGCGTTGGTTTGATCATCAATGGTGCGTCGGCATTGTATGTGTGGTTTTCAACCACCGACCACAACATCGAGCGCGGCAGTGTGATGGTTTACACCGTCGATGACGGCGCTACGGCCTGCTGGTTTGCGTCGCTGCACAGCGATGTTGACCCAGTCCAACCTTGGCAGCTGCGAGAGGCTCGCGAATTGCTCGACCATCCGCCTGGGGTATTGCCAGTTTAGCTAACTGCGGCCTCGCGCCCCCGTTAGACCATGGCTAAACGATCCGCCGGCTAGCCCGGTAGCGCGATAAAGTGTTGAAAACATGGGCATTCGGGCCGCTCATGGTTGGCGTAAACATTGCTCTAGGCACCAGCATGCGTTCCGTAGCCATTGCCGCGTTGCTGATTGGTGCCCTTGGCGCGCCGCTTGGTTGTGTTGAGGCCGACCTCCCCACCGACGACCCAACCGCGCCACGTGGTGACGGCAAAGCAGATGGCACTGAGCTGCAACGCATCGTCGTTACCGGCTTTGGGCCCTACCAGCACGTAACCGAGAACGAGTCCGGCGAAACCGCCAAGCTGCTTGGCGCCACGCAGCTCGCAGGTGCGACCATTGAATATCGAATCTTAGAAGTTTCACCCGAAGCCATCGACGCATTTATCGCTGAGATGGAAATCGTGAAGCCCGCCGTGATCATTTCGCTTGGCTATGAAGGCGTTTCGCAACTGGAAGAACGCCCGCAAAATCGGCTCGAATCAGGCGGCAACGGCCTTGGCGCGGCATGGGCGGGACGCCCCGTCGTCGAAGGTGCACCGGCTGAACTCAAAACCGATTTACCAACCGACGTTGTCGACCAGGCGCTCAAAAGTTTCGGCTTTCGCCGCAAGATCAAAACCGCGCGCCTTGACCGTGACTACGAACCAACTCACGACGGCTACATCTGCAACTACCTCGCTTATCAGCTTTCAGTAACGTTTGGCGAAGCGCCCGCAACTGCGGCTGGTTTCTTCCACGTCAACTCGCGACGCGTTGCCGATCAGCTGCGCGCTGTGATGGTCGCAGTTGCCGAGCATCAACGCGCACGCTAAACCGCGGCATGACCAAGCCACCCAAGGTGCCCGTGTGGCGTAAGCCCAAGCCAGCGACGGCGGCGGCAGCACCAAAGCAGAAATTGTCCGAGTCGCAAATCGCGGCGGCTCGTGCGCGGGCCGAGGCGGCCGGCCGTCGGTATCCCAATCTCGTCGACAATATGTGGGCCGCAAAGCAACCGCGTGACTGACATCAACGACGCAACACGACCAGCGGGAACCTCGGCAATGCGGCAGCCGGGTTAATGCTACGCTGCGCGACCATGGCTCTCGAATCATTGCCGCCGGCCGCACACTTGTTACAGCGCAGCAAAGCGCTGGCTTGCCTCGACGCGATCTTATGCCCTGAGTGGGAACATCGTTATTACTCGTTTAATGCGCAATGGGCGCCTAACGAGCAAATGGCCAGCATGCGCAATGGCTGTGGCGACGAATGGTTTATGCTGTTCGATGCGCAAGGGCGCGTAGGACTCAAAGGCTTTGCCCATGAATCGGACGCATGGGCACAAGGGCGCAACGCGTATTCCGCAACGCTGCAAAGGGCCGTGCCGTCGACGCTATACGGCTTCGCGAAAGAACCAGCGTTTCGGTGGGACTGCACAACATTCGTGTATGTAGCAGCGGATCCGCACGTCGCGCCGCAACGGTTGCATGCAACGCCTGCGATCGATGCACTCGATAATGGTGCCGAAGTTTTCTTGCAGCATCTCACTGGCGACGCAGCTAGCTATGTTGTTTATGCCGCGGAGTATTTCGAAATACAGGTCGACGTTGCGCTGGTCGGGCATGTGTTTGCGCTCAAGCCGCTAACGGACGAGGTTGTTGCTGCGCTCGGTAGCGAGCGAACCCTAGACGAGCTTGCAGACGATCTCAAAGAGATCGACTATCCGATGACATAAATGGACCACATCGTTTTTGATATCGGCCGGGTCCTGCTCGATTACGAGCCCGAGCGAGCATTTGTTGACTTGATTCCCGATGCAGCCGAGCGCCGCGCGTTTCTCGTCGACGTTTGCTCGCCCGGGTGGAACTTGGAACAAGATCGCGGCCGACCGTGGCGCGAAGCGGAAGATGTATTGATCGCGCAGCATCCGGAGCACGCCGCGCTCATTCGCGCATTTCGAGCCAACTGGCATACGATGATTGGCCCGCCGATCGACACCAACGTTGCGCGGCTGCGACGCTATATCGCCGAAGGCCGCGACGTAACACTGTTAACCAACTTTGCAGCGGACACATTCCGCGAGACGCAGCATCGCTGGAGCTTTCTGGCCGAGACGCGCGGCGCCACGGTATCGGGCGAGCTCGGCATCATCAAGCCCAATCCAGCGATCTATGCACACCACGTGCGCACGTTTGCATTGACTCCGTCCCGCACGCTGTTTATCGACGACAATCTCGCCAACGTCGACGCCGCACGTGCGTGTGGCTGGCATGCCGTGCACTACACCGACGAAGAATCGCTGACGCATGAACTTGCGACGTATGGGCTAGCCTAGCCAAGGTGCACATTGCTGCAGCTGTGCCACGCTGGCAAAACGGTCGGTCGGTGCTTTGGCCAGCATCCGCAAGATTACCTCGTCGAAGGCAGCATCAATGTTGAGAGCAGGCGCCGCCAGCGACGGTGCAATCGCCCGCCAGTCTGCGTCGGCGTTCAACGGCGCATCGGCGTCGGCGCACTCGCGTGCAAACGGATGCACGCCGGTGAGCATTTCGTACAACACAACGCCAAGTGCGTATTGATCAGAAGCGTAGGTCGATAGTTCGCCGCGCATCAACTCAGGCGCCATGTAGCCTGGCGTGCCAGAAATGCCGCGGTCAATTTCAAACGATGTCACCGCCGAACCGTCAGCGCCTTGCACCCGATGCGCCAAGCCAAAGTCGATCAGCTTGACGCGCTCGTCGACAAAACCGGGGCTAAGCAAGACGTTGCCACTTTTAATATCACCATGAACGATGCCTGCACGATGCACCGCAGCTAGGGCGCTGGTGAGTTGCTGCGCCACTGTTGTGAAACGTGCACGGCTAAATGGCGCGTCATCGATGATGCATTCGCGCAACGTGCGGCCGCGGAGGTATTCAAATACCAAGAAGTGGCGATCGTCTTGGTCAAAACAATTGAACAATGCCACCACGTTGCGATGTGAAATGCTGGCGACCATCTCGCCTTCGTTGCGAAATTGCGCGACCAGCCGCGGATTGCGCGCCAGCGATCGATGCATCGACTTGATTGCAACCACGCGGCCGCGTTTCAGATCTGCAGCGCGGCGCACTTCGCCCATGCCGCCGCGGCCCAGCGTTTCGAACAGTACGTAGTCGTTGTCATCGGTGGTAACGATAGTGCCGATCGAAGCACCCGCGCCGGCCGCCATTGGTTCGTCATGCGCATGCGTCCGCTGACGATGGTGTGCAGGTTTCGTCACAGCTTGCGAGTTGGCCGGCAGATAAGGCATGTGCTGCATACAGAAGGGAAGTGCATCACGCATGCCACCAACGTTATGTAACGACGCAAACGCATCGCAGGTGACGGCGCTACCATTGCATCGAAGCAATTGACTCACAGTTTCATAGCTTTATGCGATTGAGGGCCACCCAGCCGCGCAACGCGCGTTGCAACAGATTGCAATAGTTCGCAACATCGCTATGCCTGAATTGCCTAAATGACAATTCAACATGAAGCGCACTGCCAATTTGTGATTTGCAACCCCGCGCTTCTGTTCGCTGATTGATGTCGCAGCGCACCTCCGTTGCGACGTTAGGCAATAGCCACAAGGGTAGTCCTTGCGGTGTTGTAATGCGCGCGCGTGACTTGGCCAGCAACAATAGCCTCACACCCTCACATTTGTCGGACCGCACAAATGTTGTCACGAACCGCTCGTACTAGCTCCGGTGCCAAGGCGCTCATTTCACCACGGTAACCCGCAACTGGCCCGCAACTGGCCCGACCGACGTTTGGTAGCCCCCCGGCGCCGGCACCTGCCCGACCGACGTTTGGGCAGTAGAAGAAATTAGAGATCGCATCGCGACTGCATTGCCCAAAACCCGCGCGGAGCGCTGTGTCGCCGAAGCGCTCCAAGCGGCCAACAGCTGGGACCGCTTACTGGAAGGACACAGGAACTAAGATGCTCGTTCAAAAGAATGAAGCGGACTTCTGCGGCTGATCAAAGCGGTGCGTGACTATTTCGGCAAACTCGAGGATGAGGCCGAATCTCGTAACGTGTTGAGGTGAGTCATTGAGCTGCCTAGAAGGCGCCGCTCAATGCGAGCCCGACAGTAGGCGCCTGATTATTGCTGCGTAGCAGCGTCGGAGCCAGGGCCCATCGGCGCGCATTTGCGCGGCGCGCGGTGGATGACGCTGTCGCAATATCGTAAATGGCGCCGCCGACCAATATCGCGGCGCTAACGCCAAGGATCGCATTGCCTTCGCTTGCATGATCGTCACATGGAGCAGACCGCGGTGGGCCGCCAATTATCGGCGCGACGTCGAAACAGCCCAGCGCACCGGAAACCAAGACGCCCATCCCAACCAATCCCACCAGCGCACCGGTCGAGCGAATCACCAGACCAGGCGATCTGAGATTTCCGGTTGCGTAGAGGTGCCCGGCCGACGGAGCGAGCCAAAGCCCAACCACACCTGCGGCCATCAGCGTGTCGTTCTCATCGCTGTTGGCGCCACGTGCCCCCAACGCGTAAAGCCCTAATGGGATCGCGGTACCAGCAACGGCCAGCCACGTCGCCGTGTCCTCGCTCTTGCGGTCATGCGGCCGACGCGCGCGTGCAGGCGGCGTTAGCGACGGTTGGGCCAAAGCCGCTGTTTCCAAGATCGAGCCGGCGGCCACCGATACGGCAATCATTGTCGCAATTTTCGCAAACATCGAGTGCTGTACAGCAAGCCATGTGCCAAGCGAATCGAGCGAAACCGCTCACGCTGGCAAGATGTAACGCCGAAACTTCAGAAATTCCGGACATTAAAGTCCGACTTCATTCCGCTTATCACGACGCGCCACCCTGACGCGTCAATCGCGCGGACGGCCCGGTGCGCCATCGCTGTCGTCCAATGCACAGTACACCGAGGAGAGTAGCGCCTCGCATTAGCCTTCGCCCAAATACCGTTGCCGCAAATGCCGTTCAAAGTGGGTCGCGCTGAGTGGTTCGCCAGTGGCGCGCTCGATGAGTTCAGGCGTTTCCCAGCGGCTAGCTTGGCTCCAAATGTTTTGCTCAAACCATGTAAAGATCGGAGCGAGGTCGCCGCGCGCGATGCGTTGGTCGAGATCAGGATAAAGCTTGCGCAAGGTCGCAAAGTACTGCGCAGCGTACATCGCACCGAGGGTGTAGCTTGGAAAATAGCCGTACGCCCCGTCGGTCCAGTGGATGTCTTGCATGCAACCGTTTTGGTAGTTGCCACGGGTGTCGACACCCAAGTACGCCAGCATCTTTTCGTCCCAAATACGCGGCACATCATCTGGCTCAATTTCGCCTTCGATCAACGCGCGTTCAATTTCGAAACGCAAAATGATGTGCGCAGGATACGTCAGCTCGTCGGCGTCGACGCGAATAAAGTCTGGCTTAACTCGTGTGTAGATTTTGCCGAGATTGTCCGGCGCAAACGCCGGTTGGTCGCCGAGATGTTTTTTCACCAACGGCGCGATCAACTGCAAAAATGCAGCGCTGCGGCCGAGCTGCATTTCAAACGACAAGCTTTGGCTTTCATGCACGCCCATCGAGCGCGCTTGGCCCAGCGGCAAATGCACCCACTCGCGTGGCAAGCGCTGTTCGTACCGCGCATGACCGGTTTCGTGCACGATGCCCATCATCGCTTGCACAAAATCATCTTCGCGATAGCGCGTGGTGATGCGCACGTCTTCGGCGACGCCGCCGCAAAACGGATGCGTCGAAACATCAAGGCGCCCAGCTTCGAAATCAAAGCCCAACAGCCCCATGACTTCGAGCCCAAGGGCACGCTGTTGCTCGACGGGAAACACGCCGGTTGGCGCGAGCACTGTTTCGGTGGCTTGTTTAGCTTGCACTTGCTTGATCAAGCCCGGCAGCCACTGCTTGAGTTCATTGAACATGCGCTCGATGGTGGCGCCGTTCATGCCTGGTTCGTATTTCGCAACCAATGCGTCGTACTTGGACAGGCCAGTGGCTTCGGCCAGCAACGTCGCTTCTTGCCGCGTGTATTTTACAACTTCGCGAAAGTTGACGAGGAAACCTTGCCAGTCGTTGGCTTTACGCTGGGTGCGCCAAGCATGCTCACAACGCGAACCTGCAAGGCTTTTGGCTTCGACCAAATCGGCGGGCAGCAGGTTGGCAACTTGCCATTGCCGTTCCATTTCCCGAAGCGACGCGCGCTCGACACCGTCGGTGACTTCAGCTTTGGCAGCTGTAAGGGCGCCGTTCAAATGCGGCGCCGTCAGCGTGTTGTGCATCAGCACGGCGAGCTCCGCCATCGCAGCACCACGCGCATCGTTGCCTTTGCTTGGCATCATTGCGGCCTGGTCCCAGCCAGCGATCATTTGCAAATGTTGGTAACGATACAGTTTGGTGAAGGTAGTCACCAAGGTGTTGTAGGCAGCAGATCCACTCATGAATTGTTGGTAGCACAGCGGTGGCGCGGGTACACGGGACACCTGACGTTATCGCGCTCGCACCTCGTCGCTGCTATGGTTTGGCATGTTCAAACTCTCGTTGTTCGCTAGCGCGGTGCTCGCAGCAAGTTGCCACAGCAAAACCACCACGCCCGAACCGGCCTCGACGACCGCACCCGCTACACCCTCACTGCAAACCAGCGCACCCGAAGCGCCTGCTAAGAACCCGCCCAAAGCGCCAACGCCTCCATATGAAGGCCCGTGCGGCCGCACCCCATTGCGCAATGCAACGTTCAAGACCGACGACGATATCACGCTGCAAGCCGACTATTATCCAAGCGGCAAAGCCAAAAGCCCAGCCATTGTATTGCTGCACATGATTCCGCCGAATTGGGATCGCACCAGCTATCCGCCGCGTCTCATCGAGCAACTTGTGGCTGCCGGTTTCTCGGTGCTCAATCTCGATCGCCGTGGCGCTGGCGGCTCCGGCGGCAAAGCCGTCGACGCCTATGTCGGCGACAAAGGTGCGCTCGACGTCAAAGCGGCAGTGAAGTTTCTCGGTGTGCAAAACTGCGCCTACGATGCGTCCAAGTTAGTCCTTGTTGGTGCATCCAACGGAACAACGAGTGCGCTCGACTATGCAGTCGACGCTCAGCCGCCCCTTGCCGGGCTGGTCTTCATGAGTCCAGGTCCGTATACCGACAAGCAGCACGCGTTTGCCAAGGTAAAAAAACAGTTTGCTGCCACACCGATCTTGTTCATGTTCCCCGACGCAGAACGCGAGTGGCCATCTGCTTTCCAGGCAGCGGCACCTGCAGGGTGGAAATTCCTACGCTTCGATGGCGCCGCACATGGCACCAAACTGTTCGAAGCACGGCCAATTTCCGTCGAGAATCTAGTAACGTTTGCAACAGCAGCGGTTAGTCAAACCAACTAGTAGCAGTACGGGTCGTTCGGATCACATTCGCCACAGTACGGATCGTTCGGATCGCATTCGCCGCAGTTCGGATCGTTCGGGTCGCACTGTTGGCAGTTTGGATCGTTCGGATCGCACGGCTGTTGGCAGTTTGGATCATTCGGGTCGCATTGTTGGCAGTTTGGATCGTTCGGATCGCATTGTTGGCAGTTTGGATCATTCGGGTCGCACTGTTGGCAGTTTGGATCGTTCGG
>JAKQOD010000468.1 GCA_029565465.1 Deltaproteobacteria bacterium | reverse complement strand
ATTTCTTGCGCGCCATCGGCGAGTCCACCGTACCGCCGCCGCGTGCCAAAGCCCGTCCGCCGCAGGCAAGTTGAGATGTTCTGATTCAAGCCCTCGAACTTTTTGGCCACTCGACGAAGGAGCGCCGAGCCGCGCTTTTGTCTGCGTTCGGTCGTCGTCGATTTCGTCACACTTTTTCACCTTCAAATCGCCGTCCCGTCGTCATCCACGAGCCCGCTTTCGCAACGCTTTCTACTTCCACCCCGTTGATTTCCGCGTTTTTAAGTCCTAGGCTTATGGTGCTATCTTGCCGTATGTCTAGCGCAATCGAAGCTTCATTTGTGGTTGCCGCCATTGACCTTGAGCTGCGCACGGACGAGGTCCTCGTTCATGCGCAACGTCACGCCAGCCACCTTCGGGCTACGTTGGCCGTGGTCCACGTGGCGGCTCATGCCGACGGCATCGACGCGTTGACGCTGGACCTACAGGCGCGTATCCAACGTGTTACCGGGCTTGCGCAAGACCAATTTCAGGCTGTCGTGTTGGTCGGCGATGTCGTGGCTTCCATCGTTGCGTTTACCTCGCAACATTCCACAGCGCTGCTCGTGATGGGCGCGCATCAGCGCAGCACCGTGCTTGAGCGCATCGTTGGCACCGTTATTTCGCGTCTGGCCGACCAGACCTCGTGCCCGGTGCTTGTGGTACGACCATCGTACGGCTTACGTGTAATGGTCGCAACGGATCTCAGCTCGACGGCTGAGCCCACCATCGCCGCCGGCGTAGCGGAAGCTAGGCGCCGCGGTGTGCCGCTCACGGTTGTGCACTGTATTGATGCTGAAGTAGCGCCCAATGCCGATGCCGGCGCGTGTGCCGACGCCACTGCTCAAATTGCGGCAACCCTCGCGCCTTACGCTATTGACGCCGAAGTATGTGTTTGGTCGGGCAATCCGCCGGAGGTTTTGTTGCGCGCGGTCTTTGGCACTGCAGCCGACCTCGTGGTGCTCGCCAAACGCAGCCAACTCATGTTGGAACGAATCATTTCGCCGAACACATTTGATCGCTTGCTTGATGAGGCACCATGTTCGGTGTTGTTGGTCCCGCGATGAAACGCGGCGGGACAGAATTACCCAATGCAGTGGCTTAACTATCACCATCTCTTCTACTTCCTTGTCATCGCACAAGAGGGCGGCATTGCCGCAGCGGCACGTAAACTCCGAATCACGCACTCGACTCTGAGCACCCAATTGCGTGCGTTAGAAGCACACTTCGGCGCAGCGCTTTTCGAGCGTCGGGGCAAGCGCTTGGTGTTGACTTCGTTTGGCTCCGACGCTGTGCATTATGCCGGCGACATTTTTCGTTTGGGGCGCGAGCTCACCGATGTTGCGGCGGGCCGCAACGTTGCTAAACGCGATGTCTTACGAATTGGTGCAGTCGCGGAGCTACCCAAGACGCTGGTGCACGAACTGCTCGTACCAGCGCTTGCGCAACCCACCACTCGCCTCCAAATCAGACAAGATACCGCTGCAAATCTCATTACCGAGCTGATCAGCGGCCGGTTGCACGCTGTGATCATGAACGATGTCCCAACGCCTGCAACGGGCGTGCGCATTCATGCGCATCCACTTGGGGAAACCGATGTCCTTTGGTACGCAACGGCAGCCTTGG
>JAKQOD010000441.1 GCA_029565465.1 Deltaproteobacteria bacterium | reverse complement strand
AGCGTGTCGCCGCCTTGAAATTCCTCAGTCGGCTTGGTGTCGAACGACGCCAAGGCAATGCTGCCGGTCGCCGATTGTAAAATCAGACCATACCAATTCACTGCGCCGAGAATCGCGCCGCCAGACGCCCGCAAATCTTCTTGGCCGGGCGGTACGTTGTCGGTGGCCCCAGCCACCGCAGGCCGCGAATAGATGTCGCAGGCTTTGCGTGGCATCGGGCTAACAACCGTCGGATCGCTTGCTTGCGCACCATCGGCGCCGGTGATGCGCATGCCGCCATAACAGGCAAATGCAACGTCAACCGGGCGATCGAGATTGAGCTGGCTGGCGGTTGTTGTCGAGGTATCGCCGCAGCCAGCTGCCGCAACCCATGCCGCGGCAACGCTGCATGCTAATTGTTCAAAAGGCTTCATTGACGACGCTCCCCAATGCGCAACACGACGCGATCGGCAGACGCCGAGCCAGGCGCCAAGTCGATGACGCCGATCGTGTCTTCTAGGAAATTGCTGACGTACAGCTTGCGATGGACCGGCGAAATCGCCAATGCATATGGCCCCCGACCAACCGTGATCACACGCGTTAACATTGCGCCACCGCGCGGGTCGATGACGTTGATGGTGCCATCGGCAAAACATGAAACATAGGCGCGATCACCATCGCCGACATTGGCCACCGTGAGGCCCGAAGCATTGCGACAAACATCGGTGGCAGCCAAGCCGCGATTTTTCGGAACACCGGTTTCGTCGAGTGACGTGTCGTACACTTGCACCGTCGGTGGCCGACGATTGAGCACGTACATGCGATCGCCATTGTTGGAAAACGCTAAACCGCGCGAGTCACTTGAGCCACCTGAGGTACCGCCAACCGCGTCGAGGAAAAAATAGCCGGTTGGGAGCAGGAACGGCGCCGGGCTTCCAGCTTGCCGACCAACCGTAAGCATCTGCACGCGGTCTTCGCTGCGTGCCACGGCATAGATCAAGCCATTCGGATTGCCGGGCGTCCGACCTGCAACGGCGGTTGCGCCACGCAGGCCGCTTGAATCGGCACCAAACAAGCCCGTTACAACATCTGCGATTTGGGTTGGCGCACCGCCTTGCGAGTCGAGCAAGGTCAGCGCCCCCGTGGTCAAGTGGGCGACGACCGCGTAGCCTGCCATCGAATCGGCATACACCCCGAACGGTTCTTCAATTAAGACGCCATTCGTATCGTTATCCTGAATCGTCGTGAGGCGATGTGCATCGTCGCAAAGGGCAAACGGCACCCCATCAGCTGAGCACGTCAGGGCTGGACCATTGCCGTCAACCCAGGTGACCGATGGGTCGCCACGCACTGGGACAATGAACCGATAGGCGCCATTGGCGAAGGCTTGGGTTGCAATGCTGGTGGCAAAGTTGCCAAGGCGCACTCCGCCATCAGTGCGAATAAACCGCGCTTCATCACATTCCAACGTTGCGGGGCTCAGCGGGTCGCGTTTGCAGCCATCGGGCACGATTTGGCTGGTTAGCCAGTCGTTCGTAACAGTGTCCACTAAGGCTAAATCCAGCAGCGATAAGGTGCCGGAATCGTAACGCAATTCAGAATTTGCGTTCGCAACCGCGAGCGACGACTCATCAGGCGTGAGCGCCACGCCCGTCGGAAAAAACAGCTGATCGGTGGGTGGCCGAACTTCGTCGGATGATGCCGTACAAGCCGCAACCGCAACGGCACACAGTGGATAAGCGACTCTCATGGCTAGCGATGTAGACTTCGCAAACGGCAAAACCGTTGCCTGGCCTATGGTGGAGTGAACGAGCGAACGCTCGGCAGCGGGGCCAACCGCGCGGCTGCGGAGCACCGAAACAAACGAGCGCGCGCGCGCAACAGACAGATGTATCACGACGCAGACTCCTTACTGACATGGCGCGGCGCTAACAGCGCTGCGCGTGCGGCTGCCACCCGGGCAATAGGCACCCGGAATGGCGAGCACGACACATAGTCAAACCCTGCCTCATGGCAGAATTCAACCGAACTTGGTTCGCCGCCATGCTCACCGCAAATGCCAACTTTGAGGTTGGGTTTGGTGGCACGGCCGCCGCGTACGCCTAACGAGATCAACTCGCCAACGCCTTCGCGATCGAGGACGACGAAAGGATCGTGAGGCAACACGTCGCCTTCGATATACGACGGCAGAAAACGGCCAGCGTCATCGCGCGAAAGCCCAAACGTGGTTTGGGTCAAGTCGTTGGTGCCAAACGAAAAGAAATCGGCATGTTCAGCGATTTTGCCTGCCACCACGCACGCCCGTGGCAGCTCGATCATGGTGCCAATGGTGTACGGCACCGTGACGCCGGTCTCGGCAAACACCGCATCAACCGCCGTGGCCACCAACGTGCGCATCTTGGCGAGTTCGAGTGGCACCATCACCAACGGAATCATGATCTCCGGCAGGACGTGAATGCCTGCCTTGTGAACCGCAACCGCAGCGCGTGCGATGGCTTCGGCTTGCACTTGGTAGATTTCTGGAAACGTAATCGCCAAGCGCACGCCGCGATGGCCCAGCATTGGATTGGCTTCGGTGAGTTCTTGCACCTTGGCCGTCATCGCTTGCACCGAAGCGCCGAGTTCGGTGGCCACTTCAGCGATGTCTTTATCGGTGTGTGGCAAGAATTCATGCAATGGTGGATCGAGCAAACGAATCGTCACCGGCAAGCCGTCCATCACGCTGAACAACTGCTCAAAGTCACCTTGCTGCATCGGCAGGATCGACGCCAACGCAGCACGCCGGCCGGCTTCGTCGTCGGCCAAGATCATGCGGCGTACCGCCAAAATACGATCGGGCGCAAAAAACATGTGTTCGGTGCGGCACAAGCCGATGCCTTCAGCACCAAACGAGCGTGCCGTCCGCGCGTCCACAGGCGTGTCAGCGTTGGTGCGCACCTTGAGTTGGCGGAAGCCGTCAACCCAACCCATCAGCGTGGTGAGTTCTTCGCCAAACTCAGCTGGGCGCAACGGCGCTGCACCGACGAAGATTTCGCCGGTAGAACCATCGATGGTAATTAGATCGCCTTTTTTAAAGGCAACTTCTTTGGCAACGCCCGACGAAGAATCCATCACCACAGCTTTGCCGCGCGCAGCGTCGACCTTGAGTGCGGTGCATGCGGTTACGCAAGGCTTGCCCATGCCGCGGGCAACGACAGCAGCGTGTGACGTCATGCCGCCACGCGATGTCAAAATCCCGGTCGAGGCTTTCATGCCGTGAATATCTTCCGGCGAGGTTTCGGTGCGCACCAAAATCGCCGACTCGCCGCGTTTTGCGAACTCTTCGGCTTGTTCAGCCGAGAACGCAACTTTGCCAATGGCAGCGCCGGGCGACGCGGGTAACCCTTTGGCCAACCGTGGCGGCCGCGCCGCTGGATCGATCGTCGGATGCAACACTTCGTCGAGCTTGGCGGCATCGATGCGCAGCACCGCGTCGCGTTCGCTGATGCGACCTTCGCGCACCATGTCGACGGCGATTTTGATCATCGCTTTGCCTGCGCGCTTCGCGCCACGGGTTTGCAGCATGAACAACTGGCCGCGTTGAATGGTGAATTCGATATCCTGTAAATCCGCGAAATGATCTTCAAGCTTGGTGGCAACTGCAGTCAGCGCTGCAAACGCAGCCGGCATGCGGGCCTGCAAATCTGAAATCGGCTCGGGCGTGCGTATGCCGGCGACCACGTCTTCGCCTTGCGCGTTGAGCAGGAATTCGCCAAACAGTTCGCGGGTGCCCGTCGAAGGATTGCGGGTAAAGCACACGCCCGTGCCGGAATCTTCGCCGAGATTGCCGAACACCATCGCTTGCACGTTGACGGCTGTGCCCATCGACGCTGGGATGCTATGCATGCGGCGGTAATAATCGGCGCGCGGATTGTCCCACGACCGAAACACGGCGCCGATCGCGCCCCACAGTTGTTCATGCACATCTTGCGGAAATGGCTTGCCGGTAGCTTTGAGCACCGCGGCCTGATAGCCAGCGACGAGCTCTTGCAGTGCTGCAGCGTCGAGATCCGAATCTTTGAAGACGCGCCGCTCAGCTTTTTTGTCTTCAAGCATCATCTCGAACGGCGTGCTTTCGTGTTCTTCGCCTGCAATGCCCAGCACCACTTCGCCATACATCGCGATGAAGCGGCGATAACAATCCCACGCGAACCGTGGATTGCCGGTTTGGCTTGCCAACGCGACAACTGTTTCATCGTTGAGGCCAAGGTTTAAGATCGTGTCCATCATGCCCGGCATCGATGCTGGCGCGCCTGAGCGGACCGATACCAACAGCGGCAAGGGCCCCTGTCCGAACGTCGTCGACGTTAATGTGCCCACCTGGGCGAGCGCTTTATCGACCGCGGCTTTGAGGTCGGCGGGATAGCCGGCATTGGCGACCCAATAACGACACACGTCGGTGGTGATCGTGAAGCCCGGCGGCACTGGCAAGCCGAGCGCGGTCATTTCAGCAAGGTTGGCGCCTTTGCCACCCAGCAGCATTTTGTCTTTGGCTCGGCCATCGGCGGTACCACCACCGAAGGCGTACACAGATTGAAGCGATAAAGGTGCACTCACGATGCAGCTCCTAGCTTGCGGAAGTCAGCGATCGCAGCGAAGGGGGCTGCAATCTCGGTCAGCAACGACAATCGGTTCTTACGCAACGCGGCGTCGGGGTCCATCACCATCACGCCACCTTTGTCGAAGAACGCGGCGATCTGCGGCCCCATTGCAGCCAACGAAGCAAACGATGCTGCATAGTCGCGTTTAGCCAACGCTGGCTTAGGGTCGTTGGCTGCAAACGCTGCCCACAGATTCTTTTCAACGTCGCTGACAAAGCGCTCCGGTTCAACTGTGCCGACCGGCTCATGCTTAGCCTTGGCATCGTCGAGGATATTCGAAATTCGCTTAAACGCAGCACGCACTTCGGCTGGCACCACGCGCAGCGCTGCGGCCCGCGCACGAATATCGATTGGATCGATAACTTGCGCACCAGCGCCTAGCGCTACATCGACCGTAACTGCATCCAGGCCCTCTTCGACCAACACGCCGCGCAACCGCTGTTCAAAGAATGGGCCGAGTTCGGTCCACGCTTTGCTTACGTCCATCGAGGTGTACGCGCTTTTGGCTGCCGCAAATAGATCGGCAATCGTAAACGGCAACTGCTCGGCAGCGCCATAGCGGCCACCTGGGCCACGCGCCAGCAAGATGGCCAACACGCCGATCGCCGCACGACGCAAGCCTAATGGGTCAGCCGAGCCGCTTGGCAGCAACCCACAAGCAAAACATCCAACCAGTGTATCGATGCGATCGGCCAACGCCACCAATGCACCTGCCGTGGTTTGCGGCAATTCGGCGCCTTGGCCTTTGGGCCGGTAATGGTCCTCGACGGCTTGCGCGACAACATCGGTGTGTTCGCCCAACTGGCTCGCCATGGTGCGACGCACATAGTGCCCGCCCATGATGCCTTGAATTTCTGGGAACTCACCGACAATGCCCGACGCCAAATCGGCTTTGCACAAGCGCGCGGCCATTGCAGCGGAGGTCGCCACGCTTGCTTCAGCATTCGGCAGCTTGGCTGCCAGTTCCGTCACGATGGCAACGATGCGTTCGACTTTGTTGAACGTGGTCTTAGCGCCGTCGCCAAGCTTGGCTTGGAACGTGACACCACGCAGCTTTTCATTGAGTGCTTCGAGCGGATGTTTCTGATCTTCGCCGAAGAAGAACGCGGCATCGGCCAAGCGCGCAGCTAACACGCGCTCATTGCCACGTTGCACGACGGTTGGATCCGTGACTTCGGTCCCCATCATGGTGACGAACTTATTGGCGAGACCACCGAGCGCATTTTCGACGGCAAAATAGCGTTGATGGGTGCGCATTGCAGTGACGATGATTTCTTGCGGCACATCAAGGTAGCTCGCTGCAAACTCGCCAAGCAAGCCAACCGGCCATTCGGCCAAATGTTGCACTTCGTCGAGCAATGCTTCGTCGCTGCGGACTTTGACGTTATGCTCACGCTCGATGCGTGCAATTTCG
>JAKQOD010000437.1 GCA_029565465.1 Deltaproteobacteria bacterium | reverse complement strand
TTCATTCGATCATGCTAGCAGCACAAGGTAGCGCTAGGTTACGCACCGCGTGCAAAGTCACGGCGGCAACTAGCGCCGCCTACGCTCGCGCGGTATGCGTGCCATGGAGCATCGCATGAGTACACCTGCCAAAACCTTTCGTGATTTCGCTGCTGCCATCATGAGCGGCAACCAAGAAAATGCGGCGACCGTGCTGCGTGAGCTGTTAACGCTCGACGGCGCCACGGCAACCGCTGCGACGGTGCATTTTCACGCCGCGATGACAGCGCAAGGCCCCGCCTTCATGGGCAAAGCAATGAGCCTGCGCACCGTCAAAGAAAGCGGCGATGACGCAGCTATCGGCGCATTGCTCGTCGACTTGTTTGGCCTCGACGCTAGTGCGACCACGACCGCCGTCGCAGCGTTGCGCGCGACCTAGCTGCGGCCAGCGCAAGCTTTGCGCCCAACCCGTGCTGTCCGATGCAAACATTGCAGCATCCAGGTCATGCGCAGCAGCCGTGTCCACGCCCAAAAGTGCTATCCCAGATCATGATCGAACTTGAATGCATCGGCGGCACCCGCACCGTAACTGGATCTAAATATGTGTTGCGCACGTCGCAGGCCACCGTTTTGCTCGACTGTGGGCTGTTCCAAGGCCGTCGCGCTGAAAGTTTTGAGCGCAATCGCGCTTTGCCGGTCGACGTGGCGCAACTCGACGCGGTGATTCTGTCGCATGCACACTTGGATCATTCGGGCGCATTGCCATTGCTGTGGCAACACGGCTACCGCGGCCCGATCTACGCAACGCCAGCGACCCGCGATCTTTGCGCTCCGATGCTGGCCGACTCATCGGCAATTCAAGCCTCCGATGCTGCCCACATCGATAAGCTGATTGCACGTGGCGTCGATATCGCACCAGTGACACCGCTGTATGGTACGGCCGATGTGATTGGCACGCTCGAACTCATGGTTGGGTTGCCATATCACCGCAAACAAGTTGTGGCGCCGGGCATCACTGCAACGCTGCTCGATGCAGGTCACGTGCTTGGCAGCGCGGTTGTCGTGCTGGATATTGTCGACGGCAATCAACAAATGCGCCTCGCCTTTACCGGCGACCTTGGCCACGTGCGGTTGCCGATTCTGCGCGACCCCGAAGTGCCAACCGGCGTGCAATGTTTGATCACCGAAAGCACCTACGGTGACCGCAACCACGGCCCTATGAGTGAGTCAATCGATACGCTTGCGACGACGATTGCCGCCACCGTCGCGCGCGGCGGCAAAGTGATCATTCCAACGTTTTCGTTAGAGCGAGCACAAGAAGTCATCTTTGCGCTCAAGCGCTTGCGCGCGGATGGCCGCTTGCCGCACGTCCCGGTGTACGTCGACTCACCGCTCACCGTGAAAATCACCGATGTATTTCGTCTGCACCCTGAGTGTTTTTCATCCGAGATGGTGGAGCAACTGCGCAGCGATGATTCACCATTTGATTTCGCAGGTCTTCAGTATGTTTCCAGCGTCGAAGAATCCAAAGCGATCGACGCGTTAACTGGCCCAGCGGTAATCTTAGCCGGCAGCGGCATGTGCGAAGGCGGCCGCGTGCTCCACCATTTGCGCAATGGTATTGAAGACGCGCGCAACACGGTGCTTATCGTCGGCTTTCAAGCCGAGCACACGCTTGGCCGTCGTTTGGTTGAGCAGCGGCGCGACGTGCGCATCTTCGGTGTCATGCATCCTCGCAACGCCGAAGTGATCAGCCTCGACGGGCTGAGTGCGCACGCCGATCGCCACGACTTGCTCGATTTTGCGCAGCGCGTTCGCAACGCCGGTTCGGTCGCTTCGCCGCTACGGCAAATCATCGTGGTGCATGGCGAGCCTGCCGCCCAAGATGCGTTTGCTGCAACGTTACGAGCGGACGGCTTTGCCAACGTGGTGGTGCCAACGCCGATGCAACGCATTATTTTGGCTACATCGCATCTGTGAACGAAAGCATTCATAAGCAATATTCATCACTTACAACAATTTCACAAAAAACGACGGCCTCGTGTCCGAACCTTTGCAGTTGATTCGTCTTGGATGAAAGAAGCCAGTTAGGCTTCACCTAACCAATCAGCGATCTGAACAAAGGAACTGTTATGTCGAAAAAATACTTACTCATCTATCGTGGTCCTCGCGCTTCTGAGATGCCGCCACACTCGCCAGCCGAAATGCAAAAGTTCTTGGCGACCTGGGGTGAATGGAAGGCCAAGTTCGGCGACCGCATCGTCGAAATGGGCGACGCGCTGCACGATACCGGCAAGATCTTGAGCAAAACCGGCGTTACCGATGGCCCGTTGGTTGAGTCGAAAGAAGTCATCGGTGGTTACTCCATCGTGCAAGGCACCAGCTACGATGACGCGATGACGGTTGCGCGCGAGTGCCCGATCATGTTCATGCCGAATTCGCGCATCGAAGTACGCGAACTGATGGGGTACTGAGGCGCAACGGCGCTGCCCGCATTGCCACAACGTTATACTATTGTGCGGACGCTGCCTGCCCGCAGCTGGCCGGAGCCAGCGAACAGATCATGTCCGACACTCACACGCTCGTCGAAAACGCGTTTCGCCATGACTACGGCAAAGTAGTTGCTGCGCTGACCAAACGGTTGGGGCCGCAGCATCTGCAAGCTATCGAAGATGCCACACAGCAAGCATTGTTAACCGCGTTGACGGCGTGGGGCCTCGGCGGCGCGCCGGACGATCGGGTCGCATGGCTGTACCGCGTTGCATACAACCGCGCATTGGATGTGTTGCGGCGTGACGCCAAGCAGGCCAGCGTCGACGATGCGCCCATGCAGGTTGCAGCCGCACATGATGCGCCCAGCTTTGCAGGCGAAGTCCAAGACGATCTATTGCGCATGATGTTTCTGTGTTGCGATCCAGCAATCCCCATCGAGTCGCAGCTAGCGCTTGCGCTCAAAACCTTGTGTGGCTTTAGCACTGAAGAAATCGCGCTGCGCTTATTCACCAGCGAAGGCAACGTACTCAAGCGCTTGAGCCGGGCTCGCGATGTGCTGCGCGAATCGTTGCAGCTGGAAGCGCCGGCTTTGGCCGAGCTTTTGCCGCGGCTCGACGCTGTGCATCGGGTTTTGTATCTTTTGTTCAACGAAGGTTATCAATCGGCGCAAAGCTCCGATTTGATTCGGGTCGAATTGTGCGAAGACGCGCTGCGACTCACCGACGTGTTGGCTGCTCATCCGTTGACGGCCACGCCTGAGACCCACGCGCTGTTAGCGTTGATGTATCTCCATGGAGCGCGGTTGCAAGCGCGCATCGACGAGCTCGGTGACCTAGTGTTGCTGGCCGACCAAGATCGCAGCCGATGGGATCTCGACGCAATCGCGCAAGGCTTGACCTGGCTGAATCGCTCGGCCACCGGCGATCGCATGTCGATTTACCACTTACTCGCCGGCATTGCGTCGGAACATTGTTTGGCACCAACGTTTGAAGCCACCCGTTGGCAAGAAATCGCCGAGCTGTATCAGATGCTCGAACGAATCGAACCGTCGCCGCTGTACACCATGAATCGCGCAATTGCCGTTGCGCAATGGCAAGGTGCCCAAGCTGGCCTGGACCTGTTGCGCAGCGTTACACCGCCGCCGTGGCTAGCGCGATATTATTTATGGGACGCCGTGCTCGCCGATCTATACCTGCGTTGCGGCAATCACCAAGCCGCCGCTGTTTGTTACGACCGCGCGTTGCAGCACGCCCCCACCGACGCTGAGCGCCGCTTGTTACAGCGCCGCCGCGATGCGGTTGCAGCGCTGGAGCCGTGCCATTAAACGCGCTTCAGCCAGCGCGCGGAGCGGATTTGCGGCATGATTGTCACATGCGACGCACAGCTTTGATTGGGCCAGCTTTGGGACGGATCGTTTTTTGCGCTTTGGCGGTTGCAGCAGTCAGTGGCTGCAAAAGTCAGCTAGATCCAGCTGACTTGAAAAAGTTTGTGACCGAGTTCGCAAGCAATGTTGGCGATGTGAAATCGGTCAGCTGCGGCAAGGTTGAAGCCAAGGTTGGCGCAACGACAACGTGCAAAGTTGGCTTCGCGGAAGGCCCAGAGCGAACCGCCGACGTGGTTATTACTGAAGTGCTCAAAAGCGAAAAAAAGATCCGGTACGAAGTAAAATTTAATCCCGATCTGCTCAACCTCAAAAAGGTCACCGACTACTACCTCGACTTTTTTCCGAAGGAAGGCTTACCCATTACCAGCCTGACCTGCCCGCCTAATCAGCTCAATCAAGTGGGCATCAAGTTTGAATGCGTGGGCAAGCTCAAAGATGGTGGCGAGATAAAGTTTGTGTCTGAAGTCAGCAAAGCTGGCGAAGTCGAGATGAACACGTCGAGCAAATTACTCGACTATGGAAAACTCGCAGGCGCCATGACCGAATGGACCAACAGCGACGTAGGACGCACCGATGCCTCCGCTGATTGCGGCAAAGGCTTTGTCCCGATGCCTGACCACCCGGTAGCTTGCAACGTTACCGTCGACGGAAAGGTGTTCAAGCTGCAAGCCAACACCGACAACTTTCAATGGATTGGTGAGTCGCCACCAAACAGCAAAGCTGGCGCAGCATCGGTCCAGAACGTTGCCAAATAATCTGCGTGCGCAACATTCTGTTGTGCATAGCATTGCTCGCCACTGTCAATACCGCAGGCTGCAGCCGCAGCAAACGCACCGCGGCTAACGAAGCTGTGCCCGCGCCTGCACCGGCGCAAGTAACGGCGCTCAGCAACGCAGCGCTCTTCACAGCGACCGCGTCGTGGGCATTTTTCTTCGAAGACCGACCAGGTCCCAGCACCGCGGGAACTAACGATCACCCAATGGCGTCAGTTACGGTTGATCTGCAGTTTACCAAAGCGCAGCAGCCTGCGTTTGGAACGTTGGTTCAGGTTCACCTAGCGATGCCGTCGGATCCGCAAGGCATGGGCAATCGCAGTGAATCTGAACGGTTGCATCCAGTTGAAGATGCGCTGTCGGCGCTGGGCGTAACGCAACAGGCACTGTTCGTTGGGCATCGACGCAGCCAAGGCGACTGGATGGTAGCTTTCTATTGCGTTGACGGCGCACGGTTCGCGACTGCCGTTGCAACTGCGATGACAGCGTTTCCCGCCGTAACGTTCACCACCGACGTCAAAGCCGACCCAACGTGGCAAGTCTATCGCAGCACGTTTTTGCCCAATGATGCCGAACAAAGGCAAATCGCCGACGACGGTGTGCTGATGAACTTAAAATCGCAAGGCGATCCGCTAACGACACCGCGCCGGGTTGATCATTGGCTGTATTTCAACGACGCCGCAAATCGCGTGGCTTGTCGAGCTGAGTTGCTGGCCGAAGGCTTCGAAGCGCTGCCACTCGCCGACGTCAACCAAGGCCGCTACCCGCTGCAAGTGTTTCGCTCCGATCCATTACAGCGGCCATCGATTCATACATTGCTCGAACATCTACGCCTCGTCGCCATTACCCATCACGGTGAATATGATGGCTGGGAAACGTTCGCACTTAAGCCAGGTGAAGCCGCGCCAGGGCCGGCAACGCCACCGCCGGTGCAGTTTCCGAAGGCAGCCAAGTAGGGACACAGCAGCGTCTTGCACACGACGGCCAGCCGCGCTACCTAGCAGCATGGCGATCGACAGCGGCGACTATCACATGGAAGATGCGCAAACGTGGGAGCGCGCGTGTCGGCACATCGGTTTATTTCTGTGGTGGGCGGCGGAGCGCGGGCTCACCACCGACGATCATCACCCAGCCATGCTGCGCTGTGGCGCAACCGCGCATGTCATTTTGCAATGCGACACCAAGCTGATCGACGAAGATCTCAACGAGGCTGGCAATGCGTACGCTGCGGCGGCTTACGATGACTATCTCGGCGAAGTTGCGCGGTACGCGAGCGAGCTCGGCATAGGCGACTATGAAATCCCTGAGACTGACACCACCCAAACCCACTTCTTTGCGTGGCTCGATGCAAGCTTGGCCGCGTTTGTCGCCAGTACGACGACGAACTAAAGCGCGGGGTCGCGGCGAACAAACCGGAACGCTTGCACCACTGCAAATATGTAAAACACCACGTCCATCGCGCTTGAGGTTTCGCGCAAAGCATCGAACAACGCGCCTTTGCGTAGCAACAGCTGTAACACTTCAAATGTGCCGAGGTTCACGAGCTTGCCGACGACGTAGCACGTGCTCAACAGATTGCCTGCAGCGCAACCAACGACCGCCCAAAACGCAGCAGCCACGGCAAATTTCATCGATGTGCCACGGCCGAAGCGGTGCACGGCATAGCCAACTAGCGCACCAACCGCGATGGCGGCTACACCGAATCGGCGGTCAGTGACTACCGTCAGCGTTGCCCACGCCACTGCACCAAGTGCGGCCGCGACGGCGCCCGCCAACATCGCAAGATTCAAGCTTTCGCCAGGCGGCGGCGCCCCCGTCGTTGCATACGGAAGCGGTGTGGGCGGCAATGGCGGCGGCTGATAGTCCATCCGTCGTTTGTATCAGATCTACTTGAGATTCACGACCATTGGTGGCGATGCGATGCCGTTGGCGATAACCACCATCTTGCTGACACCGCGTTCAATGGTTGTCGGGATTTCAAACTTCGTCGTCGACGCAACACCCGGCTTGATCGACATCGTCGAGAAGTCGTAGGTACGCGCATAGCTGACATGGCCGGTCGCGGTGTTGGTGAACTGCACCAAAGGATAGTTGGTAAACGATTGCGCATCGTCGCCGTAGTACGCGCCATGTGAAATGCCATGCAACTGGGTGCCCAACAAT
>JAKQOD010000421.1 GCA_029565465.1 Deltaproteobacteria bacterium | reverse complement strand
TGCACTCAACGGTGTGACGTTCGCTGGTTTGGTTGGCGGCAGGGGGGCTGGGGCCGTCGCTACCGTGACGTGGCGCGACCGCATGCGTAGGCTGCGTGGCACCGGCGCTTGGTGAACACGCAAATCAACCGCGCGATGCTGAACGTCGGCGTGGGCCCTGCCATTCGACCACACCAGCACAGCTAGCGCCACCGCTGTCGCCCCTCGCGTCATGGCGTCACCGTGTGGCAGCCTGCGGCTTGGCATGACTGCACTGGATCGTGACACGCCAAACATGCCCGCACGTTGATGCGCGCCGAAGCACCGTGGTTGGTTGCAAACGACGCCAAATGCGAGCGAGGTTTCTGTCGATGACATGCAGTGCAGTAATCTGCGACGTGGCAAAGCGCACAGCGATCCGGGGTCGCGGATGCGTCGCTGCCGTGGTCAAACTCGCGCCAGGTGAGGCGGTGATCGCGCGGCTTCTTTACCGCATGACATTCAGCACACGCCGTCCGTACGCCAATTGAACCGGAAACTTCGCGATGACAACGTGCACACCTCGCTGCATCGTTGGCGGCCACAGCATGATCGGTGCGAAACGCGATGGTGTGGTCAGCTGGTTGCTCCGAAGCAGGCAAGTGGTTGCGTGGCGCCAACGCAAGCAGCGAGCCTTCGCGATTGGCATGGCACGCCTGACATTGCGTCATGCGGTGGGCTTCAGAAACGCGCGCGCTATCGTCATGGCATGCCACGCAGGTTGCGATGAGGGGCGCCGGCAATGCCGCCGTGGCAAACGTGGCGACGTGACAGGTGGTGCATTGAATAGCGGCGCCAGCGCGATCGCGTTGATGTGAGCTGTGCGCAAACCGCAGGTCATCGCGAATCAAGTTCGCTGGATTGCGTTGCACTTGATCTAAGGTGCGATGGCAAGCCAAACAATCATTCATGCTTGCCACGGCGGCCAACCGCACATCGGCGGCGTGACAACGTGCACATGCTGCATGCGATGCGGCGCGTGGCTGACCGCCGTCATTGGGATGACAGTCGTTGCAGTTGAGATGAAAGCCGACGCGCGCATCCATGGTGCTGCGATCGAGGTGTTGTTGATGCGAAAACGTCGACGGCAACGCCCGAACGCTGCCTGGGGTTGGCAACGGTCGCAACGGTGCTTGTAAAGGTTGGACGATGACCGTGCTGTGGCAAACTTTGCACAGCGGGCCCGGCGCTTGTTCAAAGGCAACGCGATGACATTGGCCGTCGTCGCAGGGCGCATGGCCTTGATCGGGTGCGGCTTCGGTGCGATGGCACGACGCGCATGCCAGCTGCGCATGGCGCGGATGCGGAAATCGATCGGCTTCTAACTGTGCTACCGGTTGCGGCGCGCGCGCTTTGGTTTTACAGCCGTGGCTGAGCCCTAGCGCTAGCAAAAACACAACGCAGCTGGTGGCGCGCATGCTCACGCGGCCTCCGCGTGCCAGCGCGGTTGATCCGCGGCATCAATATGTGGCCGTGTGACGCTTAGCGCGCGTTGTTCAATGACGACGGTCCCGGCTTGGTGCGGTTGCCACCACAAAACGCCGAAGCCGAGCGCCGATGGGTTGGGATGATAGAGCAAGAGCTTGGCTTGGCCGCCACTGGCCTGCACAGTTGCCAATTCAAGCTGGGTCCACATCGCATGCATGATTATTACGCCGTTAACATTCACGTGCGCTGGCGCAGCGCGCAAGAATGCCTGCAACACTTGCACAGGCGCAAAGTGCCAGGTGGCGTGCGTCACGGGAGCTGGCATCGGTGCGTTGAACGTCAAAAGATCGCAGCCTGGTGGCGGCAACGCTGGTACTCCATCGGCAACCGCGACCGTGATATGTGAGGTGCCTGACAACGAGATGCCCATGCTGGCAAGCTCGATTGCTCGCGGATTGAGATCAGTGGCCACAATGGCTTCGGCAAGGCGCGGCCGGTGCAGCGGTGCCAGCGCAGGGCCGGTACCAACATCGAGCCAGCGGCGGTAGCGCACGGGCGCTTGTGGCAGTGCACCCAACAAGTGATGGGAAGAATCGTCGGGCCAGCCCACGGGATTGTCCTGCGTGTCGGTAGCGAAATCACAGCAGATAAATTGCTCGCCGACGGGCAGGACGGCGCAGCGCGCTTGCACCATGCCATCGCTAACCTGCAATAGTGGTGATGCGAGCAACCGCTGTGCATGCTCGCCAAACGCCGTGGTGACTGCATCGAGCGGTACGGCTGCGCCGTCGCACCAAAGCAACATGGGCACCGCATGGCGTGGCGTGGCGGGGCCCCAGGTGCGCGAACGCCGCACGCGCGGCACGTGCGCAAGTACCTCAGATTGTGCATACGCAGCAAAGCGCGTGGGGGTCAGGCCAACGCGGCGCAATGCAACAGCAACCGCAGGTAGCATTACCGTGGCTTGCCTTTGCCGGCGGCGCGCGCAGGCGCAATCCCGACGGAAAGAGGGTTGTGACCAAGCAAGGCATTGGCGAAATCGATTTCAAGCAGCGACGGCAGCCCAGCGGCAGAAACCCGGCGCAGCGCTGGGAAATCGAGTGGCCCGAACAGCGTGGCACGATAGAACGTGAGTTCGACGGCTCGCTCGCGGGTGGTGGCGACGGCGGCCAACGCCGTAGGCGTGGCCACGCCGCTTTCAATGTGCGCAGCCAGCTGTTCATGCCAGCGCCGATTGGCGCGTGCCATCGCGCGCAATACGCGAGCGACGGTTGGATCGACCACGGTGCCACGCTGTTGCGCGTCGAGCTTGAGCCACAACGCCATGAGCGTGCGGTAATAATCACCGACGCCATGTTCGCGGACGGCGCGCAAAAACACGTCCAACGCTTCATGCGGACGATTGGCCAGCAACAAAAAGCCTTGCGACTGTGCTGCGATGGTCGCGTTGCTTGGATCGCGATCGCCGGCTTCGACGATCAAGGCAATCGCTGGTTCAATGTCCCCCAAAAACCACCGCGAACGGCCGATCGAAAGGGCACTTTCGGCTTGCAACCTAGCGGGCAGCTTGCTGCCTTCCGCCAAGGCTTGCCACGCGCGAATGCTGTCTTGATACCAGCGCACGGTTTGGTCGCGATCCAATTGCGCGATGCGGCCGGCGTCGCCCGCCATGGCCAATAACTTGGCGCGTGGGTAGTTGGTTAAGCGAGCATCATCAAGCTTGGCCAAGGCTGCTTGAATCAGCAACAGCGCCGCTTGGGCGTGGCCGCGCCGCAATTCCAAGTCAGCAAGTGCTTCGACCGCGTCGTGGTTGCTCGGGTCTAATCCGATGCTGCGTCGCAACTCAGCTTCACCGCGTTCAACTTCGCCAATCGCCAGCAGGCCACGGCCTACCGCGGTGTGCACGGACGCCAGCAGTTCGGGGCTCGGCTTGCCGGCGGCAAAGGCGGGCAGGGTCTTCTGCGCGGCCAGCGGTCGGCCCAACAAGGCTAAGCGCGAGATTTGCTGCGCGCGCAGGTTGGTTTGCAACGTCGCTTGGGCTTCACTCGCGTTGGTCAGCCACGCCAGGGGTTGATCAATGCGCCCGGCGGCGTCGGCGAGCGCCGCACACCGCGATGGGGCACCGCTCGTTTCGCACAAGCGCAACGCCGCCCGCGGGTCGGCATCGCGGCCATCTTTGCCGCCAACCAAAAGCGCTTCCGCGAACGCTGCCATCTCGGCGTCAGTGGCGCCGCTGGCTGCAAATGCGGCCGCTAGGCTGGCAAGGTCGCGATCACTGCCGATGCCGCGTACGGGGGCAATTCGCTTAGCGATCTGTTTGCCTTGGCCCGCGCGCGCCATCGTGGTGGCTACCCGCCGCGCGGTGGTCAGCACGCCGCTATGTGCACGCACCAGTTCAAACGACGCTTTTTGACTGTTGAGCATCGCTTCGACGAAGCCTTGCCGTTCAACCATGCGTGCGACCCACGTATCGGTGAGTTCTTCATTGGGAAAGCCACGGACGACGGGTTCGAGCACTTGCAACGAGCGGCTGCGTTGCGCGGTTTCGCCCGCTTCAGCGACGGCGGTGAGGTCGGCGTAATCCAGAATCTCGCGGATCTCTTGGCGATGCTCGCCAGACCGGCTAGGTTCGAGTTGCATCAAGAGTGCTAACGCCAACATCGACGCTGGCATGTCACCACTTTGCGCAACCAAGCGCTTGGTGGCTTGGATCGCGCTGATGCTGGCTTGTTGCTCGCGGCCAAAGGCTGGGATGTCATCGCTCCATAAGCCAGCGAGCCGGAACAACGTATCAGCAGCTTGCGCGCCGTCATTCGCTGCGGTGTAGTCATGTAGTTCGCGCAGCAGCTCGGTGGCAATTACCGTTCGCGCTGCCGTGCGCTCGCTTGGTGGGATGGCCCACATCGCATCGATGGCCGCATCGAGATCATTGGCTTCGGCAAGATCAACCGGCACGTCGCCGGACGGCCACATCTGGGTACGCACGCCGCCGCTGCTGCGACAACTGCCCAGCGTTGCCAACGCCAGGGCTCCCAAAAATACTGTGCGAATTGGCCGCATGCGATCGTTCTTACCACTGTAGCGGCGGCCGATCGCGATCTGAAACCGTGAAAACCTGGTATAGGTTTGCGTATGACACCGACAGGAATTGTTGTTCAAAAATATGGTGGTTCATCCGTTGCCGATGCCGAAAAAATTCGCTTGGTCGCCAAGCGCATTGCACGGACCAAGGCAGCCGGCAAAAAGGTCGTCGTGGTGGTTTCTGCCATGGGTAAAACCACCAACCAGTTGATCGAAAAAGCCAAACTCATCAGCGCGTCGCCGTCCCGTCGCGAACTCGACATGTTGTTGACGTGCGGTGAGCGCGAAGCCATGTCGCTGTTGTCGATGGCGTGCACCGAAGAAGGGCTTGATGCCATTTCGTTCACGGGGTCGCAAGCCGGCATTTTGACCAACGATCGCCATTCAGGTGCGCGCATCGTCGAAGTGCGGCCGTTTCGGATCGAAGATGAACTCGATCGCGGCAAAGTCGTCATCGTTGCGGGCTTTCAAGGCGTTTCGTACAAACGTGAAATCACCACGCTTGGCCGTGGTGGCAGCGACACGACCGCGGTTGCTCTCGCTGGCGCGCTGCGTGCGGACTACTGCGAGATTTGTTCGGATGTCGACGGTATCTACACCGCTGACCCACGGGTGGTAGATGCAGCAACGCTGTTGCACGCCATCAGCCACGATGAAATGTTGGAGCTCGCAGCGCAAGGCGCCAAAGTGTTGCACGACGCCTCGGTGGAATTTGCACGCAAAAGTGGCATCGCGTTGTATGCGCGCGCAACCAATAAAGACGGTGGCGGCACCCGCGTCGATTTCTCGCCAGAACGTGAGCGTCAAGTTGCCGCAGTCACCGGTCAGAATCAATTGTTGCGGCTGCGCGCCTCTGGTGGCGCGGCGGTTGAACATTGTTTGCAGATCCTTGAAGCATCGTCGATTCCACTCACGCACCTCGACCTTGAAGGCAAAGAACTACGAGCGTGGTTTACCATCGCGGACGTTCCCGATTGGGATGCCGTGAAAACGCGGCTCGAAAACGTGCTTGGGTCGCAGCTGGAATTTGGCGAAGAAGGCGCCGTTACCATCGTTGGCCATGGCATCGGTGGCAATCCGGGCATCATCAACAAAGCACGGGCGTGTGCGGTTGCCGCTGGCGTGCCGCTCAACGCGGTCAGCGTATCGCCGTTGCGGATTACGTTGTGGTGTGATCGGCCGCATGTTGATGATTTGGTCCGGGCCACCCATAAGGCGTTCTGCGAATAATGTGGACCCATCGGGTGCTCGAAAAAGTGCCGCATGTCGGCCGGCTCGCGCGCGCAACGCGGTGGCGGCGCATTCATGGTCGGCCGCGGGTGTGGGCGCATCGAGGCGCATCCGCGCATGCAACGGAAAACACCATCACGGCGTTTGAAATGGCCAAAGCGCAAGGCGCCGATGGGGTTGAACTCGACGTGCGCTGCGATCTCAGCGGCGAGGTCGTCGTTTTTCACGACGACGATTTGCTGCGGTTGGCCGAGCGGCCGGGGAGCATCGAAACGATGTCGGCTGATGAACGCCGCGCGGTGCGGGTCTTGGGCGGGCACCGGCTCCCAACGCTGGCCGAAGCGATCGAAACTGTGGCACCGCTCGAGCTTAACGTTGAACTCAAAACGTTGCAGCCAGGTCGACCGACCGGGCTTGCTGCTGCAGTTGCCCATGTGATCAAACGCAGCGGTGCGCAAGATCGCATCTTGGTGTCGTCATTTGATCCGGTTGCACTGCTGCAATTTCATTCGGCGTTGCCAGATGTTGCCATCGCGTATTTGTTTCACCGGTATCAAAGCGCACCCCTGCGCAGTGGTTGGATCGGCAAAGCCATCGGGGCGTCGGCCATGCACCCCGATGCGATTCTCTGCACTGCCCAAAGCGTGACGGGCTGGCACCGCAATGGCTACGCCGTCAACGCCTGGACCGTCGACGATCCAGTTGAATTGCGGCGCTTGGCAGCGCTTGGCATCGACGGCGTTTTTGCCAATGATCCAGCCGCGGCGTTGCAGGTTTTCGCAAGCATATAAGCGGCGTTGCTGCCACCCCGCCGCAACTAACGAATGTCGACTGGCTGCTCGTCGCGCACGTACGATGAGCCCACGATCGCTTTGGCTGCCCGCTTGCCAAGGGCGGCTAGCTCGGCGATGCCTGCATAACCTTTGCTGCGATGGAGCGAAATCGCTGCGATCGAAACGCTCATCAAGGGAAATTTGCGCATCATGCCGAAGCGGTCTTTGCACTCAATGTACCCGCGCTCACGGTCGGTGCGCGCGTAATACAACAAGATGATTTCGTCGAAGCGGCGACAGATTTCGCGCGACACGGCGTCAACGTGGCTGTTGGATGTGACGAACACAAAGTCATCGCCCGCGATATGACCGATGAAGTCGCCGCTGCCGCCGACGCTGGTCACCACTTCGCGCATGATGGCCGCGGTCTGCCGAATCACGGCATTGGCTTTGGCATAGCCGTAGTAGTCATTGAATGCTTTGAGGTTGTCGAGGTCGAGATAGCCGACGACGTCGTGCTCGGCATGGTTTTCCAGTCGATGTTCGATGTCGGCTTGAATCGCGTCGGCGCCCGGCAGCTGGGTGGTTGGTGACGCGCCTAATTGTTGGGCTTGCCGCGACAGCGCTTTGCCCACCCGAGCCAAGAGTTCCGCTGCATCGAAGGGCTTGACGATGTAATCTTCGGCGCCAGCGCGAAACGCGCGTACTTTGTCCGAGGTGTCGGATTTGGCGGACAAAAAGATGATCGGGGTCATGCCCATGACTGGATCGGCGCGCAGCGCTTCGGCCAGCGCAAAGCCGTCCATGTGCGGCATCATCACATCGAGCACAAACAGGTCGGGGCGGAACCGGCGCGCTTCAACCAGCGCAAGCTCGCCGCTGGCGGCTTCATGCACTTGATAGCCGCCAAGCTCCAGCACTTCTTTGCAGATGGTGCGGATGGCGGCGTCGTCATCGACCACCATCACGCGCGGTGAGCCGCGTCGACCTGATTCGACCATGCGCAGACAAGCGTCGCGAAACGTGGTCGGATGCAAAGGCGGTGCAAACACATCGTCGGCGCCCGCGCTGAGCAGTGCCGTGCGGACGTCGTCATCACCCAATGCCATGACGGCCGTCCCGGCGGTATCGGGGTCATGATCGAGAATCGAAATCAGCGCGCGAGCATCACGCAAGCTGCCGGAAACCACGGTGAGTGCTGGATGTTCCGCGCGCGCGAGTTGCAATGCGTTATCGCTATCGCCTGCGACCAAGACCCGATCGCAGATGGCCATCAAGATGCCTTTGAGTAACAACGCCCGACGCGAATCGTCGTCGACAACCAGCACCGCGGCGCCTTCGGCCAAGGCGCGTGCGGTCGGCGGCGTGGTTGTCAGATTGGTTTCGAGTGACTGACTTGGATTTTGCGCGGGCAGGGTGAAGACAAATTTAGTACCGGTTGCATCGGAATCGACCCAGATTCGACCGCCGTGGGCTTCGATGATGGTGCGCGAAATCGAAAGCCCCAACGCGGTGCCGCCGATTTTTCGTGACGACGCTGAGAACGGCTCAAAAATTCGTTCGCGTTCTTCGATGCTTATCGGCTCGCCCGAGTTGTGCACGCTCACGCCGACGGCATCGCGCACCAACGGCGGTCCGAATAGCTCGACGCCAATCACGCCACCGGGTGGGGCAAAGCGAATGGCGTTCGACAGCAAGTTGCCAAGCACTTGGCCCAAGCGCTCCGGGTCGCCCAAAATCGCAATGTCTTCGGCGGTCGCCGAGACAACAATTCGCAATTGTTTGGCGAGCGCACCGTCGGTGTAGCGGCGCACCACGTCGCGGGCCAACCGATCGAGCAGCACCGGCGCTGCAGCGACGGTGATGGTGCCGGCTTGTGCTCGCGCCAAATCGAGCAGTTGGTCGACCATCTGATTCATGCGCGTGGCGCCCTGGCGCGCCATGTCGACGTAACGCAACTGTTTGTCGGTGAGCGAGCCGGCATAGCCCGACAGCACAATGTCGAGCGCCCCTGCGATCGAGGTCAATGGCGTGCGCAGTTCGTGCGCCATCAATTGCGCAAACTCCGCACGCTGCCGAATGACTTCGCCGCTAGCACCCAAGTCGCGTAAGACGACGGTGGCACCGACCCGTTGTGCGCCATCAAAAAGCGGCGTCACGACCGAGTGCAACACCCGCTCGCCAATCCGCAATTCTTCACGAATCGGCGACAAGCCCGCCAACTCAAACGGATAGAAGCCCACCACTTCTTTGAGATACTGCGTGGTGACGAGTTCGCCGGCGGCGATGCCCAACATCTGGCGCGCGGCCGGATTGATGGTTACCCCACCAGTCCGCATGTCAGCTGCGATGAAGCCATCGGCCATGGCATCGATCGCAAGAAGTAACGCCTCTGGGGCGTGGTCACTCACACCGCCAGCATACACCGCTGCTCGTCGAGTGTCTGCTTTGGACGAACGTTACAGCGGCGAGCGCGGGCGGCCAGCGGCCACCCAGGCGGGTTCGTACTCCGCTCGAGTCACGTACCATGGCTCCATGATGGCGCGAATTTCGCGCACCACATCGCTACGCTCAGGCTCGAATTGCCCACGCATGGTCCAATACGCTCGGTAATAAGCGATTTGGGTGCGCTCAATGTGCATGATGAGTTCAAGCGAGTACGGCGGGCGTTGTTCATGTTGAAGCTGTTCAGCCTCGATCATTTGCCGCCATTCGGCCTGGGCCGCGACCTTGGCCACCGCATCAGCGCCGGTCGCAGACATCATCTTCATGAGGTCGCTTGGCACATACTCCGTGCTGCCGCCGCAAGCGCAACGAATCGCCATGTTTCGCCCCACCAGTGGCAGCGGCATTACGTTGCGACAATGGCTGCACACCAACGGCGCTTGGGTTGCTTGTGCGTGCGCATACTGCATGCGCACCAAACGATCGAGCACCATTGGCTCGTGGAGATCGCGGGCAAATTCCAGCATCCGCCGTTGCCGCCGGCCCTTCATCATTTCGCCGGTCACCATCGCACCCGAAGCACCTTCGCTTTCGAACGCCGCTTCAACTTTGGATTGAAACGTCTCTTCGATTCGGCCTTCCAATTCCATCAGGCGCGACCGCGTCATTGACAGTTGCCGCGAGACCGCGCCGATGTCGCCACCAGCGGTTAGTTGCTGCAATACTGGCGCTAACGCTGCGTCACACTCAGCAATGACGGCTGCGTGCCGGTCGCGGATTTGCGCCAAAAACGCATCCCATCGTTGTAGTGCTTGCATGGCGCCGACCTAGAATTGGATGTCGAGGTCGGACTTGATGCCAGGATTCATGGCGGCGTATTTGGCTTCAGCGCGCTTCATCGCAGGCAAGATTTCGCTTTGGAACAAGCGAGCGTGATTGCGGATGATGTAGTAGCCGTAGTAGGCGCCCAAGTCGGTCCAGTCGATGATCGACAGGCCCATGCTCTTGAGGATCGCTTGCGGATCTTGGCCAGCACGCGTGCCGTAGTCTTGTGCGTACAGCACTTCGAAGTATTGGTCGAACGTCAGCGGCGGTGGCATCGTCATGTCGCGGTTGGCTGCGCGTGCAGCGTTAGCTTCGCGAGCGTAGTTGCCGTATGGACCCGACGACGCTTTTTGAAAGGCAGCGCCGTATTCGGTGGCGATGGCAAACGTGGTGTCGCGCGCCATGCGAGCGTTCCACTCGGCCGAAACCCGTTGCCAACGGTCGTCTTTGATGCCGTTAGCTTTGAGCAATTCGTTGACGTCCATGCCAGCGACGATGCCAGCGTTGAATGCAGCCCATTGCGCCAACGAGATGCCTTCGACTGGGTTCAATTCGCCGCTTGCAGCGCGAGCGGCTACGTTGCCTTGCATGGCGCGTTGCATTTGGCCGGTGCGCCAGTTGGTTTCAGCTTGCATCACAGCTTCAAACGAGCCAAAGCGTTGCGATAGCACGTGATACATGGAGTCTTTGATAGTGTGCCAATGCGAACGGTCGCGGATGCCGCGTTGCTGCATGATCCGTGCGCGTGATTCGTCAGTGCCACCGAATTGGCCTTCGGATTCCATGTGCAGGACTGCTTCGAAGAAGGAATTTTCGTCGTTGGGATCAAAACCAGCTAAGTCGTAGGACGCTTGTTCTGGTTCTGGATCAGGCTCTGGTGCGTAACCTTGCGCTTCGCCCTGATAGCCTGGGTGGCCGCCTTGCGGCTGTTGCTGTTGTTGCATTGCCTGAACTTGGTTTTTGGCGCCGCCGAACAGTGATTTGATCGTATCGAGAAAACCCATGTGATTTCGCTCCTAATATGCGAAGCCGTAGGTTACGCGGTGACCGCAGCGAATGGGTCCGGAGTGGCGTGAAAACTGCCGGGATCCTCGCGTTTTGATGTCACACCATGTCATCTGCTTATCGTTGCAATGCAAACCCGGCCGCTTGTCGTATACACGCGCATGGTCAGCGTTCAGAAATTCATCGCAGACGTCAAAGCTGCGATTCGCGAAATTGCGCCGAGCGACGTCGCCGCGCAAACCGCCGCTGTCCTCATCGATGTCCGCGAGCGCGACGAGTATGCACTGGGCGCTTTGGCGAATGCGCAGTGGATCGCCCGCGGCACCCTCGAAACCAGCATTGAAAACGCAGTGCCAGCGCGTACAACCCCCGTCATCTTGTATTGCGCTGGCGGCACTCGTTCGGCGCTCGCTGCCAAAACGTTAACTGAACTCGGGTATCAAGACGTGCGCTCTATGGCGGGTGGCTTTTCGGCGTACAAAGCTGCCGGCTTGCCGTGGCAGGTGCCAGCGGTGCTCGACGCCGCGCAACAGCGGCGCTTTGCCCGCCATGTTCGTTTGGCCGAAGTTGGCGAAGCGGGGCAGCGCCGCTTGCTGGCCAGCCGCGTGTTGTTGCTGGGGGCCGGCGGGCTCGGCTCGCCAGCGGCGTTGTATTTGGCTGCCGCCGGGGTGGGCACATTGGGTTTGGTCGATGATGATGTCGTCGATGAATCGAATCTACAGCGGCAAGTATTGCACAGCACGGCGCGCATCGGGATGCGCAAAGTTGAAAGCGCCGAAGTGACGCTGCGTGGGTTGTGGCCCGCGATCACAATTCACAAACATGCGGTGCGCCTCACCGCTGATAATGCACTTGCGTTGATGGCCGACTACGACGTTATCGTCGACGGCAGTGATAATTTTGCAACCCGTTACATTGTGAACGATGCCGCGATTCGGCTCGGCAAAGCCGTGGTGCACGCTTCAGTGTTTCGGTTCGAAGGGCAACTAACCGTGTTCCCCGCGGGGGGGCAGCCTTGTTATCGCTGCTTATTTCCAAGTCCACCACCTGCTGGCCAAGCGCCATCCTGTTCCGAAGCCGGTGTGTTGGGCGTGTTGCCTGGTGTGTTGGGCGTCTTGCAAGCGACCGAAACGATCAAACTTTTGCTTGGCATCGGCGATAGCATGAGTGGACGCTTGTGGGTCTACGACGCGCTGGCCGCGCGCTTTCATCAGTTGATGGTACGCCCAGATCCAACCTGTCAAGGTTGTGGTTCGAAGCGCGATGACCAAGCGACGTTGGGCTTAGCAACGGATCTAACCTGCGAGCGGCCTGCCGCAAGCCAAGTTGTGTCAAAGTAACGTTATGGCAACAGTCCAGCGTGACAAGCCACGCCGGAAGCGTGTGCGCGACGGCATCGAATTGATCAAGATGGCCGAGTTGTCAAAGCGCAGCGGCGTCAGCGCGCCAACGTTGAAGCACTTCATGCGCGAAGGCCTGTTGCCCGAGCCCGAGCTGCGGACGAGCCGCAACATGGCGTACTACGACGCCCGGTTGGTCGAGCGCATTGCCATGATTCGGCAGTTACAAGCCGAGCGTTTTTTGCCGTTGCGAGTTATCGCCAATCTGCTGGAACCGGCGCCAAGCGCCAAGATTCGCGTCGATGTGGACCAACACAACCGCAACGTGCTGGGCGAGCTGGCCCCGCTGGTATCGGAACTGCGGGCGCCAAAGGTTGGGTGGATCGCGCGCGACCACTTGTTGCGTGAAGGCGTGGCAGCGGCCGAACTCAACGAACTTGAAGCAACCGGCATTATTGAGCCGCAACGCACCACCGATGGAATTATTTATAGCGGGGTGGATGCGCAACTGCTCGAAGTCATGTTGGCGGTGCGCCAGGTTGGCTTGCACGATGTTTTTCCCGCTGGACTGGTGGTGCCGTTGGCCGCCGCGGTGCGCCAGTTGATCGAAGCCGAAATCGATATTTTCCGTCGACGCGTGCTCGAAAGTGGAGCTGAACTGCCGCTGCCTCTACACGATGTCGTGCGGCACGCGTTGGGCTTTAGTGATCAGGTTGTGATGCTGTTGCGAAACAAACTTTTGGTGCCGATTCTGTTGCAACAAGCCGGCGCCGGGATCTGATCAACGTTGCGATCTTTGATGCAATGTCGGACCATTCTGATATCTGTGGGCTGCGCTTTTGGCGTTGTAGGAGCATGAATGAATATCGCGGTTACGTCGGTTGGTTTGTCGGCAACAAGTGTGCGCAGTGCAACGATTTCGGCATCCGCCCGCCGCGCATCGATTAATGATGCCGCCGCCATCGCGGATTTGGTGAATCGGGCCTATCGCGCGGAAATCTTTTTCGTCGACGGCAATCGTACCTCGGCAGCTGAAATTGAAGCGCTGCTTGGCACGGGCGAGTTCCTGGTCATTGACGGCCCGCATGGCTTGGCCGGCGCTATCTATGTTGATGCGTCGGGCTACGACAACGGCAGCAAGCACTCGAAGATTTCGATGGTCTCGGTGGATCCTGACATGCAGCGCCTCGGCATTGGCCGCCGGCTGATTGCAATCGCCGAAGCACTGAGCAGCGCGCTTGGGTGCGATACCGCACGCTTGGACGTGGTCAGCGCCCGGGAAGAGCTGCTGCGTTGGTACAAAGGCCTCGGTTATCGTGAAATAGGTGCTGCGCCGTACCTGCATCGGCCTACCAAAGTGCCATGTCACTTCGTACTGTTTGAAAAGCCGCTGCCATTGCGCGACAATTAGCGCATGCCTTTGTTTGTAAGACGAATACTGACGTGCGCGCTGGTGACTGCCGCGGCCTGTGGCTCAGGTGGTGGATTTCCAGACGCCCCAACCAAAGATGCGCCTCCACCCAAAGGCACGATGACGTTGGCGTGGCGGGTAGAATCGAGCACTGGCGAAACAATTCCGTGCGCCCAAGTGCAAGGCCAATCGGTGGTAGCAACCATCGAAAACACCGATGCGGTAGGTGGCACGACGGAATTGTTTTCCTGTGTTGATGGCATGGGGACGTCAGGTCCGCTCGCGCCTGGCAACTACCGGATGCGCATGGCACTCAACGGCTCAGGCACCCAATTAGCCGAAGCGCCGACGGTGGGCAATATCAAGATTGTTAGCGATCAAGACACCGCAGTGCCCGCGCAAGTGTTCACGGTCAACGACCGCGGCACGTTGAAATTTACGATTGCTTCGAAGCCCGGTGGCAATTGTGCTGCGATTGCTGCCAATGGGGCTGGCATTGAAGGCATGACATTGGAATTGCGGCGTGAAGCGGGGCAGGTGTGTGTCCCCACCACGTTCATGATTGCTGCTGGTGCCAATCTGCCTGCATCGACATATGCGTCAACATGTGTTGGCGCGCCAACGACGCTGCCTTGCATTGACGCGGACCAAGTGATTTCAATCATTGATGGTGTTTCGGGGCCGTATCGGGTTGTGGTCGGTGGCGTGATTGCAACCAACTCATGTTGGAGCGCCGAGCAGCAAACGGTCATTCCGGTCAATCAGCAGACACGCACTGAAACCGTCAATCTGGGCGCAACCGGTAATCCTGGCTGCCCGTAGCCTGCGGACTTCGCGAAAAGTCATAACGCCACGCGTTTACCTGCGCGATGAAGTTCCGTAGGCTACCGGCGTGAGCACTGCGCAACACTACAAATCAAATCTTCGCGATATTTTCTTCAAC
>JAKQOD010000410.1 GCA_029565465.1 Deltaproteobacteria bacterium | reverse complement strand
AAAACCGGGTTCACCTGGGACGGCAAAGAGCACGATATGATGCTCAAGATCGACCAAGACGAACTTGAAACTAAAGCAGTTGTATTGGCGCCGCCATGGCACTTACCAGGCAAAGGGTTCCCCTGGGCGTTGGCCATTGGTATTCCGCTCGGCGGGTTGGTGCTCATCGGGCTCGGTGTTGCGCTGTTCCGCAAAAAGCCTGAACCAGCGCCTGCACCGGTGATGATGGCCGCGGCCCCAGCGGCAGCTCCAGCCGCGCCGAAGGGCCCGATGAAGACTGTTATGATCGGCGCAGGTGGCGATCAAGACGGCTTTCCGATCGTGGGATGGCTGGTCGCGCTCAATGGCCCCAATGCGTTTCACACATATCGCCTCCGCTCTGGTGTAACCAAACTTGGCACGGGTGGCACCGTCGACATCGTTGTCAACGACGGGTTTCTGAGTACCGAACACTGCCAAATCGGCTGTTCGCCAAACGGTTTTGTGCTTCAAGATCTACAGTCCACCAACGGTTGCTTGGTGAATGATCGTCGCGTCGATCGCCATGAGTTGGTGGATAACGACCTCATCACGCTGGGCAAAACCAACTTCAAATTCAAATCGATCAATTGAGCAGCGATGTCTAACTCGGTATTGATCTACGTAATTGCTGGTGGGGCCGCAGTGCTTATCCTGGCAATCTTGCTGATTTCCCGTGGCAGTGGTTCTGGCGGCGCAGCTGCGCCGCGCAAAGGCGCAGGGCGAGCTTGTGGCAATTGCAAGCGCACCATGCTGCCCACCTGGCCGAGCTGCATGTTTTGTGGCTGGGCCCCGGGCGCCAAGCTCGATTTCATCGCTGGCCCAATGCAAGGCCAAAGCCTGCAGCTTACTGCCGATGTGACGACGATTGGCTCGGTCGCTGGCAACACGGTTGTGCTAGCTGATCCAGCAGTGTCGAAGAAGCATGCAGGCATTCGCAAAGCTGAAGGTGGCTTTGAGTTAGCTGACTTCGGCTCGACAAATGGCGTGTATGTCAACGGTCAAAAGGTCCCCAAAAAGGCGCTTGTGCCTGGCGACATTGTGCGTGTTGGCAACACGGAAGCGGTCTTTAAGCTGGATTGAGCCCGGCTGGGACCGCGTGGGTAGGGCGGGGTGCGATAACCGGCTAGGCGAAGGTCTCCCTGTATTGCCGGCCTACAACGCTAGCGCAGAGCGCCGTGGGTCGGCTACCATTACCAAGAGATGGCAGGGCGCCTCCTTTTTCGTGATAGCGTTGGCCGTGAAGGCGTCGTCGATCTTGGCGTCGCTGATACGATTTTCGTTGGCCGTGGCCTCGATTGCGCGATCCGCACCGATGACGGCATGGTGTCGCGCAAACACTCTCAGATCCGGCTTGAAGGCGGCCGGTATGTTGTCGAAGACTTGGGTAGTGCAAACGGCACGCTGCTCAACAACGTGCGGGTTCAAAAGCATCCACTTGGCAACAACGATGTAATTCAGTGCGGCTCGCTGACGATTACGTATCAGGAAGCTCCGCCAGCGATGGGCAATCCTATCAACGGCGGCAAAAAGGGCACTGCGATCATTGACCGAGATCAAGGCGATGAGGGCCCAACCAACCTGTCGCGTAAGGCCTATAATAGTCCGGTTGGCGCCGGCATGCCGCCGGTGACCGAACCGCGTTCGCGCGAACCTTCAGGCTTGCGAAACTCGGTTGGGCCGGGCGTAGCACCTGCCCAGCTGCCGTACGGTGGGCCGCCGCAGATGCCTGCGGGAAATCCGCCGGTGGGGGCTTCGATGTTTGATGCACCTCGCACGGGTGCATCCAGTCAAGCGCCGATGAACCTGCCTTATGGTGGGCCACCGCCCATGCCAGATGCCCGGGCCGCGAAGCCCGTGGCGTCGCCAGGGGCACCTGACGCCGGTGTGTTTGCGCGCGGCGCCCCCATAACCGCGGTACCTAAAAATGAGCCACGTGAAGCGAAAGCCGAACGCAATGTCATGGTCGAGCTCGGGCTGGAACACGACCCGGCGAAGGCCGATGCCGAAGTTAAGAGCCTGCGTGGTGAGTTAGAAAAAGCGACAGCCAATTATGAGCGCGAAGTCGCCGATTCAAAACGCTTGCGTGCCGAAGCGGTGGCGCTACGTGAACGGATCGAAGAAATGCGCATGGCGATCAAAGATCGCGAAGAGCAAGCATCAGCGCATGACCGCGTGGCCGAAGAGCTGCGCGACGAACTAGTGCAGACGCGCGATGACTTGGCGCGCATTCGCAACGAACAATCACAATTGTCGGATGCGTTGATGGCGAAGGAGCGCGCGTTTGGCCGCTCGCAAGAAGACGTCAGCAAATTGCGCGAAGACATCGACGACTTGAATCGGCAGTTGATGGAAGTGGTGCGCAACAAAGACGATGGTTGGCGCAAACTCAATGACCAACTTTCGGAGATTGAGCAGCTCCGCGAAGTTATCAACGCGCAAGAACGCATGCTCGAAGAGCGGCGCATTGGCCTCATTTCACAAGAAGAAGTGATCAAAGAGCTGCGCGGTGAACGCGAACGTAGCCTCAAAACCATTGCCCAACTCAAAGCTGAGCGCGACGAAGCTGCCACGGCCGCGTCGCGAGCGGCAGCGCAGATCACGGCCGTTGAAGAAGAAAATAAACGCTTAGGCCGCTTGATGGTCGAAGCCCAGACCGATGCTGGCCGCGGTGGTGGTGGCAGCAGCGACCAAACCCTGCGGTTGAACAATGAACTCAAAGACGTTCGCGTCGAACTTAAACGTTTGGAATCCGACCGCGATCGGCTCAGCGAACAATACCAACGCGAGGAACAAGCGCGGATTCGCAGCGAAGGTAAACTAGCGACGCTGGAAGTTGAGTTGCAAGAGGCCACCCACCAACGTTTGACCGCCGAAAGCGCTCGCAATATTGCGCAAGATGCTTTGGCCAAAGCCGAAGTCGCTCGTCACAAAGCTGCCGAAGAAGTGCTACTGATGCAGCGAGCGAAAGACCAAGCGTCGACCGGATCCGATGATCTAAAGCGCGAAACCGACCGTTTACGGCGGCGAGTGGCGGAACTCGAAGCCCGACCTACGTCGAGTCCTGCTGATGGTCGTGAACAAGAGATGCAACGCGAAGCCGTCGAACGCAAGCTGCGCGATGCTACCGAGAAAGCGGCAACCATGGAACGGCAGCTGCGTGGCCTCCAAGCCGAAGCCGATGCGGCGCGCACTGATGCGATGAAAGCCCGCGCCGAAGCCGCACGTGCCAAAGCGGCCGCTGATACTGGGGCCGTCGATGTGGTGGGCCGCAGTGGCGGTGGCGCTGACGAACTCACGGCGAAGGCCCGTGAAGTATATGATTCGATCAATGACATTCTGAGTGAAATGCGCAACAACATTGTGTTGGTGCAAGGCGAACTGGGCGGCAAAGCGGCGCCTGCAGTGCAAGACGCGGTGGACGCCCTCGTCGATAACGCCGAAACGGCCAAAGGTGCGCTGCGTGGTTTACGAGATCTGGCGGAGAACAAATGACCCCTGAAGAACATAAGCGCAGTTCAAAATCGGAAATCGAAGACCTCATCAAGGCGCGCTATTCGCTGATTTACGTGACGTCGTCTGAAGAAGCGCGCGTCGAAGAGTCATTACGCAAGCTGTGCGTTGAACGCGAAATGCGCCTCGAAGTCTGGTCGATCACCGAGGGCTTCAAGACGGTTGCTAACGGCCAAGGCACCCGCGATGTCAAAGACCCGATGAAGGCCATCGATCACGTGCTGCGTGCCGAAGGCCGCGCCTTGTTTGTCTTGCGCGACTTTCATCCGTTCTTGAAAGAGCCGGCGGTCGTACGGCGCTTGCGCGACGCTGCACATGAGC
>JAKQOD010000407.1 GCA_029565465.1 Deltaproteobacteria bacterium | reverse complement strand
CCGACCCATCGCGGCCACGTTCGTTGGCGCTGCGCTTGGCGGTCCTCACGTAGAACCACTACGCTGCGGTCCGGTTCTCGCGCCGCAATCGTGGCCGCGCGCCTCGGCCCTTTATGTGACGCGGTGCTTGGACGGGGAAGGGCCGACCCATCGCGGCCACGTTCGTTGGCGCTGCGCTTGGCGGTCCTCACGTAGAACCACTACGCTGCGGTCCGGTTCTCGCGCCGCAATCGTGGCCGCGCGCCTCGGCCCTTTAGCATGATCGCGGGCGTTCGAGCTTGAACGGCCGTGTCCGTGTCCGTGTCCGCGTCCGCGTCCGTATCCGTGTCTGTGTCCGCGTCCGCGTCCGTATCCGTGTCTGTGTCCGTGGTCGTGGTCGTGTCCGTGTGTTGATGCGTGTCCGTGTCCCCGTGTTGATGCGTGTCCGTGTCCCTGTTCCCCGCTAACGCAGCGACGCGCAGTTGCTGCCAGCCGGCACCACGTTCGCTGGAAATTGGCCTTCCCAGTTACCTGGCCCGTCGTAGTTACACACCCACATTTCGCCGCCTCCGGCACAGGCGGCTTTACCACACCCAACGGCCGCGGTGCCGCGCCACACAACTTGCGTGAAGTGCCCAGCTTGCATCGAAAAGCCTGGCGCTGAAAAATCATATTGCGCAACTTCGTCGTACCACATCGCAACTACTTGCTCGGGCGTCAGCGTACCACCCATAATCATCGCGAGGTTTTCACCGAGTTTGCCGTTGCTGTGCTGCATTACGCAACCACGCGCCGCCAATCCGTTGGCCCACCGCTGCGCGATCGCCGCGGCATCAGCCGACCAACGCAATGGCGCCGCGCAGTGTTTGGCGCGTCGCGCATTGTGCGATGCCAACATTTGGCTAGTCGCGTCGCTGCCCGCTGCCGGCACCGTCACATTTGGGGCGGTCGTCGCGCTTGTGGAATCCAATCCCGACGTGTCCGGTTCAGCGTTCCATGAATCAGCGGCCGGTGTCTGCGTCGCCGACGGTGCCTGCACAGTACGTTGCGCCGAATTGCCGCCGCAACTACCTGCCACCATCAAAATGAAACAGCTGCCGAGTACACGTTGCATGCCTCATTATGTCACGACGAGTTGGTCGCCGACGTTAATCTCACCGGCTTGCTCGATTTGTAGGTAGATCCCAACACAAAATTCGCGTTGATTCTTGAGGAAACGCAGCAGCCCGCGGTCGAGGGCAACCTCGTCGCGCTGCGCTCGACTCGGCAATACACAGCGCTCGGTTTTGCAGCGCACGGTTGCGATCACCGAGCCCAGCTTGACTGTCCGACCTACCCAAGCGTCTTCGGCTAACGCAGTAATTCCGTCGACAACGAGGTTAGGGCGGTAGCGTTGCACCGCGCCCGCGCCAGCTGCGTAATCGGCTTCTAGACTCTGCAGCGTTGCCTCACTCACCAAGTGCAACGGTGATCGCGAATCAAATAGACTGCCAGGTTGGGTTTCAAAGGTGGTGAGTGCTTCGGCGCGGACATCGCCATCATCAACTTCCATGTCGATGGCCGACACCACATCGGCGATGGCGCGGCGCACTTGCACTGGCCGGCCAGCTGCGGCGCTTAACGCTGCCACCGCTTCAGGGGCCGTCGCTGCGAGCCAACTATGGTTGTGCAGAATTTCGGTTTCACCAGCGCGGTGCCGAGCTTGCAGATCCAACAGCCCCGGCACACTCTTGGCCGATAACAACTTGCCACTTGCTGCATCGAACACGCCAAATTCGCGATCGGCCGTAATGGCCGAAGTTACGTTGACTTGTTGAAGCTGCTCCCCGCCGAGCGATTTTACTGGGTACCGCCAAAGCTGACGAATGATCGCGCTGCCTGCCATGCGCGGGTTTTAGCAATCTTCTGCGCAGAATGCTGTACAGTTGCAACGTGCTCGTTGAGGTCTTGCAATAATGGCCGCCCGCCGTCCAAGTTGGTTAGCCCGCGCCGTCGAAGCGCTGCTGCGCCGCTCGCTAGAACAAGTGTTAGCCGTCCAAGCCGAACGGCAACGGGCCGCCAATCCCCTTGCCGCCAAGCCTGCAGCGCGTCAAAGTGGCGCCATGAATACGACCTTCGCTGAACCCGTGTCGACGGCGACGACCCATGGCATCGAAGTGACCGTGCGCGCGTTGTATCTCGCCGATCAGTCGGCGCCAAAGCAAAACCGCTTTGTGTTTGCGTACACCGTTGCGATTGCCAATCGTGGCACAACGCCAGCGCAGCTCAAGACCCGCCACTGGGTGATCACCGACGGGCGGGGCGGCATCGAAGAAGTGCGTGGCGATGGCGTCATCGGCGAACAGCCACGGCTGGCACCTGGCCAATCGTTTCAGTACACGTCAGGCTGCGTGTTGAGCACCGCGGTCGGCACCATGCACGGTACCTACCGAATGTGGCGCGATGACGGCTCGTATTTCGACGCAACAATTGCTCCGTTTTCGCTTGCTAGCCCGCATCGTACTAGCGAATTGAATTGATAAAATATAGCAATTGCGAGCAGTTGTAAGATTTTCGCAAATTTCTCAAAGCCTGCCCTATGCTTGCGCGTCTATACCTTTCATGACACCCGCACAACGCGAAGGGGCGCACGCCGCCCTGCTTGTCGAGCGCGCCCAAGCAGGCGATGCCGCTGCGTTTGCGGAATTGGTCCGCCGCTATCGGCGCCGCATCTTTGCCCTCGCGTTGCATATTGCTGGCTCGCAGAGCGATGCCGATGACATTACCCAAGACGTTTTCATTAAGGCGTATCAAGCACTGCCCAACTTCGAAGGACGCAGCGAGTTTTTTACGTGGGTATACCGGATGACCGTCAATCGGGCCCTCAACGCCAAACGCGATCGTGATCGTCGAGGCGAGCGCGTGGTGTTGGATCCGCGACTGGAATTAGCCGTTGCCACCGACGGCAAAGGTGATCCACGGCGCGAAGCTGAATTGCGCCAAACCTATAGTCGCTTGCTGCATGCGCTCGACGCCTTACCGGTTGATTACCGGATGTCGGTGATTTTGGTAGCACTGCAAGGCTTGTCGCATGCCGAAGCCGCGGTCGTGCAAAAAGTTTCCGAAGGCACGATTTCGTGGCGCATCCACGAAGCCCGTGGTCGGTTGCAGCGTGCGATGGCCGACGGGGCATACCGTCACAGCCACAGCAAAACACGGGCACTTTCCGGCGATTTATCACAAGCATTGTCTGACAACGGTTTGCCAGGGTTGCTGGGCTCGTTGCAGCTGGTGAATTGACGGTGCAACCTTACGTGCGGAAGCGGGCATCGCTCCACGCAATGACCCAAAGTATCTAGTGAGTGGTGCTAGCAGCCGCGGTACAAGCGCGCTGAATTCCCCTTAGCCACGCACTTCGCGTTACCTTGGAGCCACCTCATGTCCACCTTTGATATTACGATTGTTGGCGGTACCGTGTTTGACGGGTTGGGTAACCCAGGGCGGCAAGCGGATGTTGCGATTCATGATGGACGCATTGTCGACGTTGCGGCTGCCGGCCAGCTGGTCGGTAGCAGCAAACGCGTTGTCAACGCGCACGGCAAGATCGTCACGCCAGGCTTCGTCGACATGCACACCCACTACGACGCGCAAGCGACCTGGGATGGCTGGCTGACGCCGTCGTCGTGGCACGGCTGCACCACGGTCGTGATGGGCAATTGCGGTGTCGGCTTTGCGCCCGCGCGTCCCGACAAACACGCCTGGCTTATCGATTTGATGGAAGGCGTCGAAGACATTCCGGGTTCCGCTATGGTCGAAGGTATCAAGTGGGGGTGGGAAACGTTTCCGCAATTCCTCGACGTCCTCGACAAAATGCCGCGCGTGCTCGACGTTGCAGCGCAAGTGCCACACTGTGCGTTGCGGGCATACGTCATGGGCGAACGCGCCAATGAAGCGGATGCCACCGAAGCCGAAGTCGCAGCGATGGCACGCTTGGTCGCCGAAGGCCTGCGCGCCGGCGCCGTGGGATTTTCGACGTCACGCACCAGCATTCACAAAACCAAATCCGGCGAACTGGTGCCGGGCACGATCGCTGCGGCTGACGAACTCTACGCGATTGGCAAAGCGATGCGCGAGGTTGGAGATCGGAAG
>JAKQOD010000503.1 GCA_029565465.1 Deltaproteobacteria bacterium | reverse complement strand
GGCCGCCTACTCGCCCGCGAAGTACGGCATCTTGACCGAGCTACTCCCACCGTCGCAGTTGGTGAAGGCTAATGGTTGGATTGAAGGCCTCACGATTCTCTCGATCATCATGGGCAACGTGCTCGGCGGCATTTTGGTGGGGCCGAAGGTCGGCGACTGGTTGCTAGACCTCGATTTTCCGATGGTCGATTTTGATATCGCGACCGCGCCGGAGGCTGCGATTGCGTGCATGATCGCCGTGTACATCGTCGCAGCAATCTTTAATCTGCGCATTCCACACACTGGCGTAGCAATGCAGCCGATTCCTACCGCTACACATTTGTTGCCGGACTTTTGGCGTTGCAACACGCGCCTTTGGCAAGACAAGCTCGGACAAATTTCGCTCGCAACGACAACGCTCTTTTGGGGCGCGGCGGGCAACCTGAAAGTGATCGTGATTGCTTGGGCTGCGGCGGCGATGTCGTACAGCGTGACGGAGGCGACAACGCTCGTCGGGGTGGTGGGCATCGGCACCGCGGCGGGCGCGGTCTACGCATCGATGCGCGCGACGCTTGACCGAGCGACCAACGTGATTCCGCTGGGCATTGGCATGGGCATCGCGGTGGCGGCCATGATTTTCATCACCAAACTGTGGATCGCCATCCCGTTCTTGATTTTCCTCGGCGCGATTGGCGGCTATCTAGTCGTGCCGATGAACGCACTGTTACAGCATCGCGGCCACATGCTCATGGGCGCAGGGCGTTCGATCGCCGTGCAGAACTTCAACGAACAAGCCGCGATTCTCGCGCTCGGCGGTTTTTACACGCTGATGACGAGCTTGGAGCTTTCGATTTACGCCTCGGTTGCGTTGTTCGGTTTGCTTGTCGCCGGTTTCATGTATGTGATCGGGCGCTGGCACAAGTCCAACACGATTCATCACACGGCGGAGCTCAATCGCTTGTTGGCGATTGCTCGGAGTGAGAAGCACTAGCGCGTGGTGCAAATTACAGCTTTTTGCAGAAAACGACTGGCCGACGGTCGTTGTAGCGCTAAAGTAACTAAAGTCGATATGGAGATAGTCGTGGCGAAAAGCACCGCTCAGCAGTCGTTCCATTGAAAAAGCTGTTTAACCGCAAAAGGACGAAGCACTTGCCTCGTTCGGCGCGGTGCCCCACCGAACCGCTTGGACGGCTTCGATGAGGTGTGCGGCGGGGACGGGCTTGTGCAGTAGTCGCGTACGCGTCGGCGCGGTCGAGGAAATGGTGATCACCAAGAATTGTCCAGCCATAACGGTCTGGCTAGCGCCGCCAGCAGGGGTAGCGATAACTGGCACGACGCTGCTAGTGGTCAGCGCGATCAGCAGTTCGTCCAATCAGCAAATTCGCCCGAGTTGCCGGTGGCGCGAACTTTCATCGCGTAGGTGCGCCTTCAACCAGCGCAACGGTGTTTCGTGCTCGATATCCACAGCTGTTGATCGCGCGATGCCTAGGGCTCTGTCACATAACTGTTCGCTCAAGGGACACGCGGCGATTTGGCGTCACTAGGTGCAAAGAAGGCGCGGGCGACCCCGCGCCGACAAATCGGCTAGACGAACCGCGCTAGGTTTATTTGGCATCGCATTAATGGCTTTTGTTACCCAACGACCAACAGGTGGTCGTTGTAAGCACTTTTTTCTTAAGTCGACATAGGTGCTTTTTGGGGTTCTAACGACTGTGAGCCTGTCGATACGCATAAAAAGCTGTAACGGCAGTGCAAAGCCGCGTGCCCCTACGCTCCGGCGCGGAGCGCGACGACCGGCCGTAGCCGGCGAACCACGGGCCAACGCAGAACTGCCATTGAGATCAAACCCACGACCTTGGTTCAACGGGCAAAACGTAGTCAGAGACGTGGGTGCCTGGCAATTCACTTGCGTTTGACTCTGAGATGGACAAAACAAAGCAAGCCGAGCAGGAAGATCGTGGTGAAAAGCACGCTCATTCCGAAGGTTGGGACCGGTACAGCGGGCGCGAGCACAACCAGATCATTGTCTGCCACATTGACCGGCGCGCTTCCAACGGCCAAATACCCGCCAGATTGTTGAGTGATAGTGGCGACGAGGGTTCTAGTGCCGTTGATCATGCTGTCGTCAGTAGTTTGCACCGGTATGGTCAATCCCGACGCACAGTTAAAACCAGAAGACACAGGGCTTGGGAGCGGCGTGTACGTACCGCTAAACGTCACGGTGACGTTGCTGATGCTGCCGCTTTGTCCGTTGCCGCACTGTAAGAGGAAATTAATCAATGCCCCTTCGGTGACGTTGGATGTGGTCGTGGATATCCCCAAGTAAAAATCGTTGTCCGCAATTTGCGCCACGACTGTCGGTGAGCCGGCGACCGCCAAATTGTTGGTGCTTGAGCCGACCGTGAGGCGCAAAAACTCAGCGCCTTCGACCGAAGGGTCATCGACTACGGGAAGATCAAGAACATTCATCGTACCCGGAGCCGGCGAGCAGTTGACATTGATCGTCGCGGGGCGGCCATTCAATACATCACTATCGTCAGCGTCGGCAAGAGTGCTACCGGCCCATGTAAGGGTTGCGACACCTGCGCTCGGTGCGCCACCTGCACCGCTTTGCACACAAAGCAGCCCAAACTGCGCCGAAACCGGTCCCGTCTCTGAGCCGTCTCTAATGAGGCTGACGGTTATCGTCGATTCGTTATCAAGCACTGTGACGTCGGTACTCACGGGCTGCAACATCCAATAGCCTGACCCAGAAGCGGGAGGAACCACGCTCACGGTCAACCCTTTATCTCCGTCGGCTAGCACGTCATCAATGCCTTGGATGATTACGGTGCAATCGTTCGCGCCGTCGGGGACGAAGCTACACGTGCCGCCGATCACGGAGACGAAATCGGGCGCGAGAGAAGCAGGGCCAGACAGGGTTATCGGGACAGCAAAACCGCCGCAATTGTTCGGCACGCCCACTTCAAAGTCCACGGTCAGCGTCATT
>JAKQOD010000322.1 GCA_029565465.1 Deltaproteobacteria bacterium | reverse complement strand
TCGACGACGCGACCAAAGTTGCAACCGCCGACGACAAGATCGTCAACATCAGCAAACAGCTGACCACCTACGATTGCATCGATTGCGGCGTGTTTGCAGTGTCGCACAATCTTGTGGCTGAACTTCAAAACGTCTACGCGGCCCGCGGCGACTGTTCGCTGTCCGAAGGCGTGTTGCAACTGGCCAATCGCCAGCGCGCGTGCGTCGTCGATATCGGCGATGCATTTTGGCAAGATGTTGATACCCCCGACGCCCTGGCCCGTGCCGAGTCCGAGCTTGCTCGGCTCGCGCTGCGTTAACTGCGCTTGCGTTCGCGCAGCCACGTCAACATCGCTGGCCCAACGACGAGCGCAGTGGCCACGCAGGTAACTTCGCCGATCATCGCCGCAAGGCCGAATGCGCGAATGCCGCCATTGCTCGACAGCAACAGCGAGCCGTAGCCCACCATCGTCGTGAACGAGCACAACGCGACAGCGCCGCCGGTTTGTTCCATCACGTGGCGCGGGCCGCGCTCGCCATCTTCGCGATCACGGGTGGCAATATTCACGGCGTACTCGATGCCGATGCCGATCGTGATCGGCAGCGCGATTAAATCGAGAAAGTGCACGCGAATGCCAATGAGCGCGCACACGGCAATCATCGCCACCACACCGAGCAAGCCACAAAAGAGCGTCACCATGCCGTGGCGCCGAAAGCCGACGGCAAACGCAACCGTGATGATCGCGCCGAGCAAGGCTACCAAGATGAGCAACGGTGCATCGCGCTCCATGACTTGGATAATGTCGGCGATCACCAGCGACTCACCACCGAGTTTGGCATTGGCCGGCAACGGTAACTGGCGCACCTCACGTGCAAATGCCAAGCGATCGTCGACCATCCAGGTTTTGAACCGCGGCGAGCCTTTGAGCAACGCCAAACGCCCGATGCTGCCGTCTTGTTCAACAAATGGCCACGATAACTCCGTTGGCGCGTCGCTGAATTGCAACGGCCGGAGGCCGGGCGGTGGCCGCAATGCATCGAGGGTTTTGCGTTCTTCGTCGTCGAGCGATTCGAGCGCGTCGTCTTGCAGTAAGGTGTTTACCTCGTCGATGATGGCTAGCTTTTCGGCTTGTTGCGTCGGCACCAGGTCCGCCACGCTACGCAATTCCATCAGCAATTCTTGGCCGGCTGGTCGCTTGGCTTCGATGGCCCGCAGCTGCGCGATTGCTGGTGCAACTTGCTCGGCACTGTCGAGGCCCAACACCAGTTGGTTCGACAGGCCTTGAAACAGCTTAGGATCAAATGTGGCTTTGAGTTGAACGTCGAGTTCGCGGGTGGCGTTGATGGCGGGGCTGCTTGATTGCAAGTCGCGCCAATCTTTGAGAAACGGATCGCCAGCGGCAAACTGAGCCGTGACACCCCCAAAGACAACGGCTGCCACAATGCCAGTGATCGCCAAGGTGCGCGGCGCAAACGGCAACGCTCGTGCGAGCCAGTACCCGACACGTGGCGCTTTACCGACGTGCAAGCGGCCAGCGCGATCCAGCAAGGTGAGCGCAGCGGGCAGCACCGTAAACGCCGCAAGCCAACAGGCCACCATGCCGATGCCCGCGATGATGCCGAAGTGCCGAAAGCCACGAAAGTCGGTTAGCGTAAGCGAGCCATACGCAAGCAACGCCGTGATCGTTGCGGCCAACGTGCCGCGGCCTGCACCCGCAATGGCGCGGGCGAGCACGGCAACGTCGTGAGGATCGGTGGCGGCGCGGCGTTCTTCGAAATACCGAGCCAAAAACATCAAGCCAGCGTTGATGCCATTGCCGACGACAATCGCAGTGAGAAACGCACTCATCACGTTGAGCTGGCCAATGAACAACCACGTCAACGCAAACGTTGCCAGCACACCAACCGCAAGTGCCCACAACACGCTCAATACCGCGACGCCAGAGCGATAAAATGCCCACAGTGCAATGCCGCACAGCAACACCGTGATGAGGCCGGCGAGCGCCATGCCTGAGAGTACCGAGTCGTGTTCATACATCGAGACCGTCACGGTGCCCGTGAGTTTCACGGTGGTGCCGTCGTTAAACTTGGCCGTGACGCGCTGCTGGATCTTAGCTAGTTCGGCAAGCAGCGCTTTGCCGTGCTTCACATCCGACGACGAAAACGTGGACTGCAAGATGAACAGCGCAGTCGTGCCGTCTTTGGATTCGAGGCGACCTGGATCGCTGGCTTGTTGTTCGGCGTCGTGCAGCCGCTTTTTGAGGTCTTCGAGTTTTTTGTCGTTGGCCGTGTCGTCGCTTGGGTTGGCATCGATGGCGTCATCAAACGACACAAACAGCGGATTGGCTTCGAGCTTGGCGCGATTGATGCGAGCGATGGTTGCTTTGAGGCCATCACGGGCCGCCGTAAGGTCGTCGAGACTTACGAACAAAAAGCGATTGTCCCAAAAGTATTTGCGAGCCACGGCCGAGTCGCTGCTGATATTGGCGACCAGATCCTTGGGTAGTGCGGCTAGTTCTGTCGCGAGCGCGGCGCGGGCTGGCTGCAGCTGGGCGGCCGTCGGCGTTTGCACCACAACGAACACCGTGCCAAAGGCACGTGCGCGTTTTTGCAACGCTTTGAGATCTTGCACAGAAGGTTGCGAGGGTGGCAGCAGGCTCGACAAGTCGGATTTGACAGGCAAGCGCTTAGCCAGCAAGAACCCGCCACCAGCGACCAACACGGACAGCAGCAAGACGTAGCCGGCGTAGTTGGCTAACCAACGCGCGTAGCGATTGATGAGGTTGTTAGCCATGGGCGGCTGTTCTTACCTTGCAGCTGGCCAAATTGCGCCAAATTGGGTTCACAAATTGTTGCTGCCCCACGTTGTTGTGGCAGCCACCGCGCATGGTGTGGTAGGCGGGCAGGGTGAAGCGACAATTCATACTACTGATAGCTGCGGTTGTAGCCTGGTGTAGCACTGCGAGCTGCGGCGACAACACGCCTGGCGGTATCACGGTGGTGGTGCCTGCGGCATGGGCCGGCCCGCTGACCGAGATGGTGCAACTCACCCCGTATGCCGCGTTCACGGTGACGGTCGGTGCGCCCAGCGATGCGCCCGCGAGCGGCGTGACGATTGTGCTAAGCGCCGATGCCTCCATCACCACGGCGGAGAGCTATCAACTGTTAGCTGCAACCGATAATGCGCGCGGCCAAGTTGTGCATGCCAGCGATGTGATGGGCGCACAATACGGCTTAGCCCATGCGCTGGAAAATCTTGGTTTTCGGTTCCGTCATCCACGCGATACGTTCGTGCCCTGGGCACCGACGCTCGATGCTGCGGCCGCCACGTTTGGCGTAGTGCACAAACCCGACATGCGTGTGCGCGGTTTGCATTTGCACACGCTGCATCCGATCGAAGGCTATTTTGCAAGCTGGGAACCCGGCAGTGAAAACCTCGAAGATTTTCGTCGCATCGTCGATTGGCTGGTCAAAAATCGCGGCAATCTGATTCAATACCCAGCGCTTGATGACATCATCACTGATCCAGCTCGCCACGCTGCATGGAAAACCGATACCCAAGCGCGAATCGCGTTGGCGCATGCCCGAGGCGTGAAAATCGGCATCGGGATGCAGCTGTTTGGTAGTGGCAATCTGCAGCTGGCATTTGATCTTTCCGACGACAAAACCGGTACCGTCCCGATCGCGACCGAAGTTGCAGCACGTCTGCCACTGATTACCGACGGCTTGCCGTTTGACCAGTACTCGTTGAGCTTTGGCGAGTTTTTCGGAGTTGAACCGCAGCGTTTCGTTGATTCGGTCAACGCGGTCGCCGCCGACATGCGGCAGCGCGCGCCAGCGGCCGAGTTGCACGCGGTGATTCACGTGGGCGGCACCGACCGCGTCGATTACATGGGCCAGAATTTGATCTACTACTTCCTCGTGAAGTTCGCGGATCCTGCGATCATTCCCGATATTCACACCGTGATGTATTACAACCTGTTTGAAGACGCCGGCGGTGCGTATCATCAAGACAACTTCTTCGAAGCTCGTCAGTATTTGACCGATCGGCGCTGCGCTAATCAACGCGCTGCGTATTTTCCGGAAACTGCCTACTGGGTTTCGTTCGATATTTCGTTGCCGCAATTTTTGCCGCTGTACGTGCGCAACCGGTGGCTTGATTTGCAGAAACTCCGTGAAGCCTTGCCTTCGCCGTGCGGCAAACTCGACGAGCAAATCTTGTTTTCAAGCGGATGGGAGTGGAACTACTGGCTCAACGACTACACGGCGCTCCGCGCGAGCTATGAATTGCCAGCGCACCCGGTCGATCTAATCGCGCACGCGTACGGCACGGATTTGGGGCCTCAGGCGGCAGCATTGGTCAACGACATGGCCGACCTGCAAAAGGCAAACTTGATGGACAAGCGGCTCACCGCCTATTTCGCAAGTCGTGATCTATCGGCCGACATCGGCGATCAGCTCGGCATCGTGTCGCAACCCGATCGCATCACGTTTCCTGAAATGACTAAGCTCACGGCGCCCGAACGCGCTGCGTTCGAGCGTGACGTGCTCGCTCATATCGATTTGTACGTCGAGCAGCTCGATGCGGTTGCGGCACGCCTGGATCGGTTGGGCCTCACCGACTCGCGTTGGCTCGCTGAGTTGCGTGATGGCATCGCGATCGATCGCGTCCGCGGCCGCTTCATGACCGCGCTGTATCGCACCCAGATCGCCTACCTGGATGGCGGGGACGCGACAAAGAGCCACACCGCGGCACTCAATGCGCTTGATGAAGCGCGCAAGATTGTGGCGCGCCGTCACCGCGATCTGCACGACGGTCGGCCGCGGCTGCGTGAGCTGGGCAATAACGCGACGTTCTATTTGTACGGCTACCTGTTTATGGCCGACACGCTCTGTTTCTGGGAGCGGGAACTGCGTCAAATGGAGCTGGAAACTGGCATGTTTGCAGGGGCTGCCCCATCGTGTTTGTTGTAGGTCATTGACGATCTGGCGAGGTCGCCACACTGTCGGAAAAGCACACAATTGGGGGACGAACGGGGTGGTGAAAATCCAACACCCCCGTCGAAAACCCAGGTTTTCGGTTGCGAAATGTTGCGACCAGCGATTATTCGCACATCACCTATATTTTACCCGTTGGCGGAAGATCCAAGTTGGTGTAGACCGCCGCAATGGGAAAAGCACGAGTCGATGTAAAACCTGCTACCGGTAAACTAGGAATCTTGATGCCAGGGATGGGCGCGGTAGCGACCACGTTCATGGCAGGCGTCATCGCGGCTCGCCGCGGTATCGCTAAGCCGATCGGTTCGCTCACGCAAATGGGCACCGTTCGGATTGGCAAACGCAGCGATAACAACTCGCCAAAGATTCAAGACTACATCCCAATCGCTAACATGAAGGATATCGCCTTCGGTGGTTGGGACATTTTCCCAGACAATGCGTACGAAGCAGCGTTGCGTGCAGGCGTGCTCGAAAAGAGCCTGCTGTCCGAACTCAAAGAAGAACTCTCGGCCATCAAACCAATGAAGGCCGTGTTTGAACAAGCCTATGTGAAGCGCTTGAATGGTCCAAACGTCAAGACCGGTACGTCGAAGATGGACCTTGCATTGCAACTGATGGAAGACATCAAGCAATTCAAAGCCACCAACAACTGCGAGCGTTTGGTTGCTGTTTGGTGTGGTTCGACCGAAGTGTATCGCGAAGCCGGTGAAGTTCACCAAACGCTTGCGCTGTTCGAAAAAGGTCTCGAACTGTCGGCCGATGCCATCTCGCCATCGCAAATCTACGCCTACGCATGCTTGAAGATGGGCGTGCCTTACGCCAACGGCGCACCGAACTTGTCGTCGGATACGCCAGCGCTGATGGAACTTGCTAAGAAGCAAGGCCTGCCGCTCACCGGCAAAGACTTTAAGACTGGCCAAACCTTGATCAAGACGATCTTGGCACCAGGCTTCAAAGCGCGTTTGCTTGGGCTTGAAGGTTGGTACTCGACTAACATTCTCGGCAACCGCGATGGCGAAGTGCTCGACGATCCAGAATCGTTCAAGAGCAAAGAAGTTACCAAGCTCGGCGTCATCGACACGATCTTGCAACCAGACCTGTACCCAGATCTGTACAGCAACATCAGCCACGTTGTGCGCATCAACTACTACCCACCGCGTGGCGACAACAAAGAAGGCTGGGACAACATCGACATCAAGGGTTGGCTTGGCTACCCAATGCAAATCAAGGTTAACTTCTTGTGCCGCGATTCGATCTTGGCCGCGCCACTCGTGCTCGACCTCGCTTTGTTCATGGACTTCGCCCACCGCGCCGGCATGAGCGGCGTCCAAGAATGGCTGTCGTTCTACTGGAAGAGCCCAATGGTGCCTAAAGAAGGCATGCACCCAGAGCATGACTTGTTCATCCAGCTGATGAAGCTCAAGAACACGTTGCGCCACACGATGGGCGACGATTTGGTCACCCACCTCGGTGACGAGCACTACGACTAGTCAGTGCCCGCAACTGACCGGCGACTGACCGGCGACTGACCACCAAGGCGCGCGCTGCAGGCAACTGCACGCGCGTTTTGTCGTTTCGGGCCTGGACTGGTCAACGGATACCTGGCGCGCAGTAGTGGGTGAATGGTTGGCTCCGCCTCGCAGCTGGCTTCGGGCACGGAGTGTCGCAGATCGCTGACATCACACCGGAACTTGTGATGACTCGTCAGCCGGGCAGATCCGCCCTTCGATCGATCGACTACTGTTGTCGCCATGGCCTCGTGTCTCCAGCCAGGAACATCGGTGAAGCGTATATAAATTCAGCTGCTTAGCTCGCAGGTGGCGGCGATCTCAAGGTGTCCCGCATATGGACACGATGGTCCAGCGGTTGCAATACAAGGTTTTATGAAAACCCACCGCTTGTTTCCGCGTCGCCTGGTTAGCCTGGCTAGTCTCGTTGCCACCACGTCCTTGTTGGCAGGTTTGGCCGCAACGCCAGGGTGTGTTGACGCGGATGTGGAAGATGGCGAAAACGATAGCTTCGCAAGCGATGGCAAATCGGATGGCATCACCGAAGGCTCACGCGAAGCGATGGCAGTGCTGGCGCTGGTTAACGGGCCAACCCTCACAGCGACAGAATTGAAAAACGATGCAGGGGTTACCACTCGCGTTGCGACCAATATCATGAAGAAGCGCAACGGCGCCGACGCGTTGGCTGGCACGGCCGATGACGACGCGTTCGACACGCTGCTCGAACTCGACAAGGTGCCCTACGTCGGCCCGGCCGCATTCAATGCCTTGCTTACATACGCCAAAGCCAAAGGCTTGTTCAGCGATGGCGGCAAAGTCGAAGTGGTTTTTTCACCGCAACCTGCAGGCGCGACGCACACTGCCAAAATTGCGGGCCTGATTCGCAATGCTCAAAAGAACATCGACATCGCGATGTACAGCTACTCCGATGCCGAGGTTGGTGCAGCGTTGGCCGACGCGGTTCGCCGTGGCGTCAAAGTTCGGTTCTTGTTTGAAACCGCCGGGACCGATAAGTCGATCGATCCAACGGTTCGAGCGGGCAGCAAATCGGGCAAGCTGGAAACCGCAGGTGTTGACGTTCGCTACGTAAACAAGATTTTGCATCATAAGTTCTTGCTCATCGACGGCCCACGCGACGAAGAAGCGCGCGCCAAGACCGGCATCTTGGTGACGGGCAGTGCTAACTGGTCATTTGGCGGCGCCCAAACCTACGATGAAAATACGCTGTTTATTACTGGCAGCAATCGAACCAACTTGGCGTATCAAGCCGAATTCAACAAACTTTGGGAGCACTCACGCGACTTTGTGTTGGCGATGCCGCTGCCCTACGAAACTTCGATGCTGCGCATCGACAACGCGCGCATTCCAGCAGAAGAAGGCGTCGAGCCGCTATTTACGTCGCCGAACTACACGCCTGGTGGCACCGATGGTGCGACCTGGAAAGTCGACACCACGTCGACGGTGATGGCCGACCAGTGGGTCAGCGCAATCGCACGGGCGCAACGGTCGATTCACATCGCGTCGGGCCACTTGCGGATGCGGTCTGTTGCCGAAGCGTTGATTGCAAAGCGAGCTGCATCGCCAAATGTCGAAATTAAAGTGTATCTGGATCAGCAAGAGTATATTTCATCGTCGGGACACGCTGCGCAAGTTGCCAAGGTTGAACAATGCTTGGCCAACGCGACCACCGATGCGGCAAAGCGCGAATGCAAAGCCAATGAGTTTCTGTTTAGTCGCATGGTAAACGACGCCAATATTGATGTTCGCATCAAAAGCTATGCCTATCGTTGGGACAACAGCTACGCCGTCCAGATGCACAACAAGTACATGATCATCGACGGCAACGAGTTGTACTCAGGTAGCTACAACCTGTCGATGAACTCCGAACAAGGCACCTTCGAAAACTGCATGCACCTTAGCGGCGCGGCCAACGCTGGCGTCATTGCCAAGTTCGAAAGCAACTTCGCGAAACTGTGGGACACCGGCCGTGGTGAAGGCGTGTTGGCAACGGTGCGTAATCAAATCGCAACAGCGCCATCGATTCCGTTGGTGTTTACCCCAGTTGCATTGACGCTCAAAGAATTTGCCGACCTGCGCACGTTGATCCACGACAACTGCAGCGTGGTTGATTCGGCGGAGTATCGCACCAAAGCGTCGGCGCACCGGTTCTGCCCACGCAGCTAGCGGGCGAGCAGTACGACGACAAAAAAAGTCGCTGGGAGAGTGACTATTTTTCGATTTTGCCTTGTCAACTTCAGAAACCCCAACACACTGTGAAAATTCGACTGATACAAATGTCGAAACCAAGTCGAATGCGAACCCTTACGTTGGAGGTTGAGCATGAAGTTTTCACGACGAACCACAGGATCCGCCGCCGCGCTTGCGCTCGGTGCAGCACTCTTGAGCGGCGCCGGGTGCACCGTTGTGCATCAAGGCGAAATTGGCGTCAAGCGCACGCTCGGCAACTACAGCAATCAAACGACATCGTCGGGCCTGCGTTGGTTTTTTCCGTTTTTTAGTACCATCGTGACGGTGCCTATTCGCACCGTCAATACCGAGGTGCAAGCGGATCTGCCATCACGTGAAGGCTTGACGATTCGGGCCACCCTGTCAATTTTGTACAGCGTTCGTGAGGCAGCCGTGCCGGACTTGTTACGTACCGTTGGCGCTGACTTTGCGACGGTATTGGTCGTGCCGGTATTTCGGTCGGCGGTCGCCGACGTATCTGCACGGTTTTATGCCAAAGACATGCATTCTGGTTCGCGCGCGATCATCGAGAATGAAATTCGCGAAACCATGATGGCAACCCTCGAAAAACGTGGCGTTGTTATCGAAGCGGTATTGCTCAAGAGCATTGTATTGCCGGAAAGTTTGTCCGCCGCGATTGAGTCAAAACTGAGTGCCGAACAAGCAGCGCAGCAAATGCAATTCGAGTTGCAACGTGAAGCGCAAGAGGCCGAGCGAATGCGGGTCAAGGCCAAAGGTATCAGCGACTACAACGAGATTCTTGGCAAAAGTCTCAATAGCACGATTCTGCAATTCAAAAAGATCGAGGCGTGGGTGCAGCTTGCAGCGTCGCCCAATGCAAAGGTGATTATCACGCCTGACAACAGCACCCTCGGTTACGACACCCAAACGGGTAACGTTGTGACGCTGCCGCTGCAACCGCCGGTCGACAAAAAGCCGGCCGCGCCGGGTCGTTAACGCTCAGTGTTTGGGGCTGCGGTCGCGCGCTGGCTACAAGTTGATTTGCTGCGTGGTTCTGCAAACGTTGTGTGCCACGTGCAGCAACAAGGTGCCGACGACGAATTACGTTGCGCGCTGCGACATCAAACGGCTACCGGTTGAGCGCTTTCGCCGCCATCGCGCATCGGTGCGAGATAGCGAGCGAGCGCCTGCCGCACCGTTCGCACCTGCTACTCGTGTGCTACTGCGGCGTCCAGACCGCGCCAGCGCCGTCGAGCGGAAAGCCGCCCCAGACGAAAACCGAGCGGTCGCCAATGGCAAATGCAAAACGTTGCCGCCCCGTTGGCGCACCTGCAAACTGTAGCTGCGACCATTGGTCAGTGGCGGGATCGTAAAGGCCGCCGATGCTGCTGAATGGCCCCCATACAACCATCTTGTCGTGTAGCCAACCGGCGCCAAACGCGGCTCGTGCCGATGGTGCACCGGTCAATGTGATCGGTCGCCAGGAATCAGTAACTGGATTGTAACGCGCGCCATCATTCACGGCCGGCGAAAAATTCCCGCCGGTAGCGCCGCCCCAAATGATCATCTCGCTGCCTGTCCAAACAGCCGTATGGCCAGCACGCGCGCTGGGTGCGCCAACGCTGGAAAGGGTGCGCCACGTGTTGGTCGTTGGGTTATACGCAGCGCCATCGCCTTTGACGCCAGCGCATGCCCCCATCGCACCGTCGCAACCGCCCCATACGATGAGCTCGGTGCCGGTCCACACGCCTTCGGAAAAGCTGCGCGGCGATGGCGCGCCCGCCGTCGACATCGCAGTCCAAGTATCCGTTACTGGATTGTAGCTCGCTCCAGAATTGTTGTGACTGCCGCTCCAACCGCCCCACAGCATCCAGCCCGAGCCAGTCCAAGCGTTAACTGCATACATGCGTGCGCCAGGTTGGCCAACTGTCGACATTGGTGTCCACGTGTCGGTGATCGGGTTGTAGCGTGCACCGTTGGCAACCGCGCTGTATTGCATGGCACCGCCGTAGACGAGCACTTCTTGCCCAGACCACGCGGTCAGCGACGAATGTGTTGCCAACGCGTTGGTCTCTGACGTCGTGTTCCACTGCTTCGTACTTGGGTTGTAACGCGCGCCAGTGGCGGTTGCGTTGTAGCCTGGATTGTCGAGCGCACCGCCGACGACGACGAACTCCGTCCCGGTCCAGACGCCGCTGGTCCAAAAACGCGCAGGCACTGGGCTCGCTGGTGTTGTTGCCCAAACGCCAGGGCCCAAGATTCGCAGGTCAGCATCGGGTGCAGCATCGATACTTGCATCGGCAGCGCGATCACCTGGGCCGTCAGCGTTCGTGTCAGCATCGACATCGCTTTGGCCGTTGGATTGCGCTGGCGCAAAACCCATGCGGCCGCACCCGGCAAACACCAACACATTCAGTAGAAGCAGGTGGCGCAAGCACCTTTTACTGTAGAGAGATCAAGTGTCGAATGCAAGCAGCGCCACAAGCCGGCCAACGTGGGTCAGTGTGCGTGTGGCTTGCGCGCGCTTGCTGGCAGGTTCGCAACCAAGCGTCGCAATGGAATTAAACCTTCGGCGGTTTTAGCCGACAAGTGATCCGTGCGCGGTGGCGACCATGCATGTGGCTTGTCTACATACGGTACGCCAATTTGTTGGAGCCACTTCGTCGGTGGATTGCCACCGATCATCGCAAACACCACGTCGTTTGGAATCTCTTCGCGCCGGTTGTCTTCTTTGTAGCTCACCACGGCTTTGTCTGCCGTCACGTCTGCAACCGTGGTTGCGTACAACATCGTACAGCGGCCTTCCGCCACCGCGGTTTCAATGAGTTGGCGGTTCTTGGGTTTGATGCCTTCGAGTTTGGCACCGCGAGTGGAAAACCACACTTTGTTGTTGGCACCCAAGGCCAGCACAACTTCGACGGCGGAGTCAGAACCGCCGACCACCAGGACATTTTTGCCCTTCCATTCATCGGGATCGACCAGCGAGTTTTTGACTTTGTCGAGGTCTTCGCCGCTGCAGCCAAGCTTCCGCGGATTGCCCAACGTGCCGATGGCCAACACCACCCGCGCACTGGTGAGCACGGTCGTCTGTTTGTTGCTATCGGTCAGCGTGACGTTGAAGTGTTCGCCATCCTTCTTGATGTCGGTGACGTTGCTTTGATAGCGAAGCTGCATGTTCGATTCGCGAATCATCTTGTCCCATGCGCCGAGCAGTTCTTCGCGCGAGGTATCCCAATGCGGCAGCGACGCTTGCAATGCGATGTCATGGGGCTCGGCCATGACTTCTTTGCCCTTGTGATAGTAGTTGCGGATCGTCCACGAAAATTCGCGCTCTTTTTCGAGCACGACGTATGACAGGCCGAACTCAACACACGTGATCGCGGCCGATAGGCCGGCAGGGCCGCTGCCAACGATAATCACATCGACCTGGGCGCCAAACGCGCTGGCCGAGCCGGGTTTGTAGTTCTGTTGCAAAATGCGTTGCACCGCAGCGCGACCAAGGTTGGTTGCGTTTTTGACTTGCGGCGTGCCCGACGCTTGGCCAACCAAGAACATGCCTGGCACCGCGGTTTCATGGAACGCATCGATCTGCGGCATCGGAATCATCGGTGGCGGCTTATCGGCATCGTGCATACGCAGCGCGTCGAAGGCGCAGGCGTTTTCGCATTTTTTGCATTGGATGCACGAATCGAAATTGATGACGCGCGATTTGTGGCTTACCAAGTCAAGCACGCTGGCCGGGCACGCCTGCACGCACATGCCACAGCCAACGCACTTGCTATCGTTGATGGAGTGCACCAACCGTTTGACGACTTCGGCTGGCTGCGCGCGCAAGGTTTCGACGATCGCTGCGTCGGCTTTGCTGCGACCGCGGCGCATGAACAAGCCAATCCCCAGTGCTGGCAACGCCGCGATTAAGCCGAGCACGCCGGCCCATGCAAGCGAGCGCGGTGCCGATGGTGACGTCATCGCGGGGGCTCGCCCTGGATCCGTAGGTGCAAGGCGCGCTAGCACTTGCGATTTGTCGTGTTGCGAACCATGACAACGATTGCAGCCGGTTTCCAACGCTTGCTCGCCTCCTTGATGGCAACGGAAGCACGCCATGCCTGGCTTGCCTTCGACCCATTGACCGCTCGCGTCGCTGGCGTGGCAGGCTTTGCAGCTGATGCCCACCATTTTACCGTCGAGCGTGACCTTGCTATGCGCTGCATGCAGCGCTTCGAGCTCGAGATGTTTGGCTGGCAACGCTTGCGCGGCAAGCTTCTGCGGCACGGGGCCCGATGGTGCGAAATCTTTGGCATGTTGCGCTGGATGGCAGGTCGCGCACTTGTCGCTTGCACCTAGCGTGTTGTCGTGTGCGCCGGTGTTTGTAGCGACCGGTTTGCTATCGACGTGTTCCTGGTGACAGCGGCCGCAATCCACCTTGTCATGCGGATGGGTTGCTACAAATCCTTGGTGACAGCTTTGACAACGCTCGGCGGGGGCACGGGTGCCAGTGCTATGGCACGCCGAACATACGGTGAGGCCTTGCGCTTTCGATGCATCAACAAAAGCCCGGCTTGCGTGCGCCGGTGAGAGTGGATGATTCATCAAGGCTTCGCCACGTTTGGCGAAGACGGTGCCAAGGCAAACAAGCAATGCAGCTGCGGTCGACAAGCGGATGGCCCAAGTGCGTAGCCGGTTGGGCGCGAGGTCGCTGGACGTGCGCCACACCGGTGCACCTTTGCGTAGATCTTTTTTACGAGCCGCAATTTGTTGTTCAAGCTCGGCGGCACCCATGCGCATCACGGTGCGAAATGGCGCATCGTTGCGTGGCAGCGGCGGTGCGCCGGGCGCACGGTTGACTGACGCAACCGCATTCGCAAGTTCGGCCGCTTGCACAGCGACGGTGAACTTCGCAGCTTGTTCGCGCGCAACATCTACCGCAGCTTGTGCCAACAAGGCATCGGTATGTTCGATCGTGCAGACTTCACCACGCGTGCTGATGCGGAACAGCCGGTCGGCTATGCGCAGCACACAACTTTCCAGCAGCGGCGCATTTACCACCCGTTTGTCGTCGAGATAAGTGCCGTGGCTTGAGCTGTCTGCAATGGTAAAACGGCGGTCTTTGTCCCACGCAATGGTGCAGTGCACGCGTGACGCCAACGGCGATTCGACCACGATTTCACATTGCGGACTGCGCCCGATGGTGATTTTGCCACCGGTGTGCACGCGGCCGTCAATGACGATCCGCGGTTGTGGCACCGCCGGCATATCCATCGCCGTGAATTTCATCGAGGTGCGGGCCGCTTCCACCACGCCACCGACCAGCCGCGCTTCGACCACGTGGCTGCCCATGGCAATCAGGTCACCGGGGCGCAGCGTCATGCCTTTGGTGATGCGGGCGCCGTTGAGCAGCGTGCCGTTGCTTGAGCCTAAGTCGGTAACGACAAACTCATCGCCGTTGCGCGAGATAGCGCAGTGCGCCGCTGACACATACGGATCTGACAACACCCAGGTGCTGTCTTGCCGCGTCCCCAAGATGATTTGCTCGTCACCAAGGGGAATGCGCTGATCTTTGGCCAACCCTGCGATGAACACCAGTTCGCCGACGGCGTTGGTGCTGCGTACATAGTTGCTGGTTGGCTCAACATTATCGCTGTCGGCGCCTTCGATTTCGATGGCGAACCGGAGTTCGGTTGTGCCCAGCTTGATTTCATCGCCGTGCGTCAGGATGCGCGCTTGTGATGGTGCCCCGTTGACGAGCATGTCAGCCATCGGCTCAGCGCGGAAACCCCATGGCGTTGCGCTGATCAAGACGTGGCGGGCCGCTACGCCTGGTGCTGTTAAGATGAGGTCGCAGTCACCGCCTGCACCAATGCGCGCTGCACCGGTTAACGCCAACGATCGTCCGGCGGCCGGACCACTCACCACGATGAGTTTGGCCGTCACCTTTTCGTAGACAAACTCAACGCCCCCGAGATTGACCCGATCGCCGCTGGTTAAAAAGAACAACGGGTTGCGGTCGCCGGCGCGCACCACAGGCGTGCGGTTGAGCTCGGCTGGGCCAGCGCCGGTAATTTCGAGGAACGAGCCACGCAGGCTGGTGTTCAGGACGGCATGCCGGCGCGAGGCTTCGGGGTTCGAAAGGATGATGTCGTTGTGTTCACGCTCGCGACCCAAACGAATCGCCGGCGCCGCAGTGACAATCTGCGTGCCTGCAAGTGAACCGGTTTCGAAGCGTAGTTGAAACGTCATGGCGTGGGCGGCTTAGGGCAACAGGGTCAATGCAGTGATGATGTGGGTAACCAGCATGATGACCAGCGCCGAAGCGATGGCGACATGGCCGATCAGCCAGGTCTTTAACCGACGATGTAGTTGCAGTTGCGCTGCGACGTCGAGCAGTTTGCTTTGGCTTTCCGCAATGCGCTCGATGGTGCCGCGATCGCCAAGCGAGACGCTGTCGGGGTGCTGGTCTAAGGCTAAGCTGGCGCGAATCGCGGCTGGGCGGTCGCCTGGGTCATACGTCTTGCGCATGCGATCGCTGGCTTTTCCGACGGAGCTTGTAACTTTGCTTTGCCATACCGACCAGGTTTCAGGTGCTACGGTGGCGACCAATTCTTCGACAGATTGCTGCAGTGCTTGTTGTTCATCGAGCAAATCTTCAACCAAGCGTGACTGGCCGTGGCGTTCGAGCCGCGTCAGCATTTTGGGCACCGTGCTGTAGATGAGTTGGCCCAGCACACCGGTGGCCACTTCGAGTGCGAACGTTAAGAGCAGCAGCGTAGTGAAAATTCCCGTGACCCGAAAACCGGCGTGCGCGGCCGCCGCCACAAAGCCGACGGCCCCAAACATCATGTGAAACTGGGTCCACGCTTCGAGGCCACCAAGCCCGACGTTGCGCATGCGCTTGCGCAGGCCAAGCGAGCTTGCGGCTAACAAACATGCGGCAGCAGCAGCGCCGAGCACCAAGCCAAGCCGCGTGCCGCCGCGCAACGGACCATGGCTGGTGACCACGCCGAAAATAATTGCAGCGATGGCCAAAACTCCGAGCGCGAGACTGGCCGGCATGAACCATGTTGAGCGAGCCGCGATCTGTTGCTTGGTGCCAAGGGTGCCAAGATTCTTAGCTTGCTTGCGCGACCATTCGATAGCATCGCGTTGCTCCGCTTCCATGACCAGCGCAAGTTCTTCGAAGTAGCGCAACGGATCGACCCGCACGATGGCACCGCGAGGGCATTCGTGGACGCAGTTCGAGTAGCCGTGGCCGCGGCACAAGTTGCACTTGATGGCGCGCTTGGTGATTTCGGGTGATGGCCGTTCGTCTTCTTCGAGCGGGCGCATGGTGATGTTGCCGTACGGACACTTACGTGCGCAGTTTTCGCAGCCAATGCAGTTGTCGTTGATGTCGACGTCGCCGTCGGCAAATCGCTGAATGGCACCGGTTGGGCAGCCGATCATGCATTCAGGATCGCGACAGTGCCGGCAACTCGACGGCAACATAACGTGCTCATATTTGCCGGCTTTCAGTGCTGCACGGCGACGAAAAATCGGGCCGCGACGATCCAACCGCGTGTATTTGTGCCGCGAGTGGCAAGCCCGTACGCAATTGCCACAGCGCACGCAGCGATCGAGGTTGATAACCAGCAGCGATTCAACTTCGACGCCGGCTTGTAGAAATGCTTGGGCTGCTTGAAACACCGTGCCGCCAACTTCGGCCATCGCAGCGCGACGATGCATATCGTCTTTACCGAAGTGCGCAGCGACCGCATGGTTGTGGGCCATGGCCATGGTGAAAGGGCCTCGCGGCAGCATCAGGACTTCGCATTGGCCAACCGCAACTAAGTCGAATTCACGCTTGGCTTCGTCGTGAACGCCAATCACGTCGTGGGTGTTGAAGTAGGCCAAAATTGACATCGTGCCGTCGGCGGCACGGCGGACCGCTTTGAGCACGCCATCTTTAATGACAAGAATGGAATCCGCCGCTTCGCCTTTTTTGACGGCGGTATCATCGCGCGACAACAGCTTGAGCGTCGCACCGGCGGTGATGTCGCGACGGGTTTTGTCGTCGAGCATGCCCACGTAGCGATGCATCCGCGCGTACGTAGCGATGGCGCGCGCGTGATATACGCCTTCGAGGTGGGTGCGTACCGATTTGTGGCGTCGCGAAAAGAGATCAAAACGATG